>NZ_CP083693.1:1765000-1939282 GCF_023920105.1 Bartonella taylorii | reverse complement strand
AGATAACATTGAGCGCGCAATTAAGAAAGCTTCAGGGGGCGATGTCGAACATTATGATGAAGTACGCTATGAAGGATATGGTCCAGGCGGTGTTGCAGTTATTGTCGAAGCTTTAACAGATAACCGCAACCGTACCGCTTCAAACGTGCGCGCTGCCTTCACAAAATCAGGTGGAGCATTAGGGGAAACAGGTTCTGTAAGCTTCATGTTTAATCGGATTGGTGAAATCGTCTATAAGCCAGAAGCAGGAACAGCAGACAACATCATGGATGCAGCAATTGAAGCCGGTGCTGAAGATGTGCAATCAGAAGAGACTGGACACCACATTACTTGTGCATTTGAAGATATTGGCGAAGTTTCTAAAATGCTCGAAGCAAAACTTGGTGAAGCCGAATCCATCAAAACAGTTTGGAAAGCTATCACCCTTGCGCCAGTAGATGAAGAAAAAGCTTTATCCGTTTTACGGCTTATTTCAACATTAGAGGAAGATGATGACGTGCAAAATGTTTATGCAAATTTTGATGTCAGCGATGAGATTTTAGCAAAACTGTCTGTATAATTCCCATGCAATCATTATTATTGTGTACACTCTCTTTTCTATCAAAACCTCACGTACTGTCTTTATAAAAACGTAATCACCTCTCATTTTACCATAATATAACACAAAGCCCCGCTTCAAGAGCGGGGCACCTTATACAGACTCTTAAAACATTCTCAACAAAAAACACACAAGCTCTCTGAGCCGAATTTTTTTAAAAAATATTTTTTAAAGAGAATTCTCCAAAGAAATTTCATTATCTCCAAACGACAAAAGATGCGGTACAAAGCTTACAACATATAAAGACAAATCAATCGTAAAAACGAAAAACCAACCCTCTTAAGTCGCAGAGACAATTGTAGTTACACGGATCTCAGCAACTAGAATTGGACTTTCATTCTGTTTTTATCAAACGCCCCATTTTTAAGAACGCACTGTTTATTGTATAGCGAGCAATGGCGACCATGCTGGATCAGAAGCATCATTGGGTGTAGGCAACTGGCGTTCATTGCGTCCAGTAATGTCAATCGTATAAAGTTTGGGACCCATGCCTGGATCTTTGCGAAAGAACATCAACACGCGACCATTAGGAGCCCAAGTCGGCCCTTCATTATGAAAACCCGTAGTTAAAATTCGTTCTCCTTGTCCATCAGGGCGCATAACACCGATAGAAAATTGTCCTTCCGATTGTTTTGTAAAGGCGATATAATCACCACGTGGAGACCAAATGGGTGTGGAATAGCTTCCTTCGTTTGAAGAAATACGTTGGACATTGCTACCATCCACATTCATCGTATAGATTTGCGGCTTTCCACTACGGTCTGATGAAAAGACAATTTGTGTCCCATCAGGCGAATAAGAAGCGGATGTATCAATAGCTGAAGTCGTTGTAAGCCGCGTCATTGTGCGGGTACGTAAATCCATGGTGTAAAGATTTGCGCTCCCATCATTTTGCAACAAACTCATAATCACTTTTTGTCCATCAGAAGAAAAACGAGGAGCAATTGTCATATTGTCAAAAGTTCCTATCAACTCCCTTTGCCCCATTTCAATTTGTTGGAGATAAACATGAGGGATTTTATTATGCTCGTAAGCCATATAGGTAATTTCTTGTCGTTTAGGTGAAAAACGCGGTGTAAGAATCAACTCACTGCCATCAGAAATATAGATCAAATTTGCTCCATCTTGATCCATAATTGCTAAGCGTTTGATACGTGCATTTTGCGGTCCTGTTTCATCTATAAAAACAATCCGCGTATCAAAATAACCACTTTCCCCTGTCATCTCACTATAGATCTCATCTGCGATCATATGCGCAACACGTCGCCAACGTTCCGTAGCTGTATAAAAACGCCGTCCTTTGAGTTGTCGCTGTCCAAAAACATCCCACAAACGAAAATCAACCCTCAAGCGCCCATCATTTTCTCGTAAAACTTGCCCAGTAACCAAACCTTGCGCTTTTATTTGTTTCCAATGAGAAAAATGCGGTTGCCTGTTGGGATTGGCAATTTTTTCAGAAAAAGATGCCTTATCAAGCGGTAAAAAAAGGCCCGACCGTTCAAGATCAGCTGTAATTACAGCCGCTATTTTCAACCCAATAGAATCATTAGAAATAAAATCCGTGATTGCAATGGGAATGGGATTAAAGTCAGCACTAGAAATAGTGCCTTTCAGCTGTGCATAAGCAGATGAAAAAACTGAAAGCCACAAACCGCAAGTGATAATAAACCAAGAAAAAAATTTATGTCTCGTCTTAGTCATCATGGAATCTATCCTTTGCATTGAACGCATTGAGCGAAAAAATATATCTGTATCTCATCGTGTTATTTCTTGAAGGGGATCAACATTAAAATCGAACCCCTGCCCCCACAAATCATATTGATCGCGTGGAAGGTCTGTATAAGGTTGGCATGAAAAAACAGCCGCATACACCTGTCTTATCATAATGGCTTGCTGGCTTTCAGCGCCGCTTAAAGGCTCAACGATTGGATCTCCTATAACCATTCCCTCACGGTTGAGATAAAACCGCAACCGCACTATCGGACGGTTTTTTAAATCGCCACCAAGAGCCACAAGTTTAAGCTTCTGTTGAATACACCCCCCAGCAATACTGACCAAAGTTTGTGCCATTTTTGTGGTATCGTCAAGATTTTTTCTTGCTCCCAAAGCTTCTGGTTTACTAGAGCGTTTTGCCCCGCCTCCTTGGCTACGTGCACGATTGAGCAGATTATTTTCTTCCATTGCCAAAATATCTTCAATGTCCTGATCAGTCGTTGGGTGATTTTTCTTTTTCTCAATCTGCGCATTTTGGGATGCGGATTTTTTAGCAGATTTTGGTTTCAACTGCGGAAAAGGAGATTTATCTGGTAGCGCAATTTGGGGCATTTGTTTGTGTGCTAGTGTTGGCTCTATAGGCGCTTTTTTTATCGTTGGAGTAAATTTTTGCGGTAATATTATTTCTTCATTTTTCTGTAACTCTAAAGGCGCCTCAGGCACAACCTTGGAAGCAACCTCTTGAGGACTCTCTAAAGGCACCTCGGGCACAACCTTGGGAGTAACCTCTTGAGGAATCTCTAAAGGCGCCTCGGACACAACCTTGGGAGTAACCTCTGTCTTTGCTTCTGTTAATTCTTGTTGTGTAAGTTCTGGTGAAGGTTTTTCTAAAGCGCTCTCTTCTCCTGATGGCGGAGGTGTTGTTTCAATGGGCCGCGGTTTTTCGTCTCGTTTAAAGGGTGCAGGACTATCTATTTGTCCTTCTCCAAAATGATGCGCATCTTCTTTTTCTTGTGGTTTGGTTGTTGGTTTCACCGCTGGAATTTCATGCACAGGGGCATTCAATGCACCTTGTTGAGAAAAAAGCTCTTGGGACACAGGAGCAAGAGTAACCGGAACAGCTTCCAATTTTTGTGGCAAAGAGATGGGATTGATGAGATGAACAACCCCCAAACCAAGAAAAATCACGTGTGCTGCAAGGGATAAAACCAAGCCTCGTTTCATACTATGATAAGAGTCTTTATTCATATTCATGCCTTGCGTTTTTTATCTTCAATCGCTCTGCGCTGTTTTTACAGACATCGTGCGATAATTTATGATAAATCTTATTGAGCTAGACTTGCTAAAGCAACTTGTGAAAAGCCTGCCTTTTGAATATCAGCAAGCAGCCGTAACACTTGTTGATATTCAACGGTTTTAGCCGCACGCACAAAAATACGTTGGTCTTTTTGCGCAGGATCAGTTTCTAATTGGGCTTTGAGTTGTGCAATCAGAGCTTCAGGTGTATCGTAATAGTCTTGGTTAATGGCTAAGCGCCCTTGCGCATCAAGTGAAACCGTGAGTGGAGTGTGCTGCGTTTGCACAGGACCGGCTTGACTACGTGGCAAATCAAGAGGAACACCATTAACCAAAAGTGGAGCAGAGACCATAAAAATAATCAACAACACCAGCATGACGTCAACAAAAGGTGTAACGTTGATCTCACTCATCAGTTGGCTATGTGAATGATGCCGCCTGCGTGTGTTTTTTCGAGAAGAAGAAGCAACAGAAACGCCCATGGAGTACTCCTCTTATAATGGTGAATGAGATGTAGATGTACGTGTCTCATCAATACGCCGTGATATAATTGTTGAAAATTCATCGGCGAAGTTTTCTATTTGTGCGATGATCCGAGCACTTTCATGAACCAATTTATTATAGGCAATAACGGCTGGAATTGCTGCAAACAAACCAATAGCGGTAGCCAAAAGTGCTTCTGCAATGCCTGGCGCAACAATTGCAAGCGAAGTATTTTGAGAGGCTGAAATAGAAAGAAACGAACTCATAATACCAATAACCGTTCCAAAGAGGCCGATAAAAGGACCAGCCGATCCAAGTGTTGCGAGAAAAATTAGTTTTGATTCTATTTTTGCACTTTCGCGTCCCAAAGTAAGATCCATAGCCTTATCAATCCTACTTTGTAGGCTTATTGAGGTATGAATGCCTTTTTCGAGAGATTTTTTCCATTCCACCATTGCCGCCATAAAAACAGCTGATATACTATTGGTACGCTGAATTTTACACTCTGCATAAAGATCTTCAAGTGCTTTTCCTGACCAAAATGTACGTTCAAATTTTTTTATTTCACGCCGTATTCTCCGATAGGTCAAAATTTTATCAAAAATAATTGCCCAACTCCATACAGAAGCTAAAAGCAAACCAATCATAACAGCCTTAACGACGAAACCCGCTTGCATAAATAAACGCAATATTCCAATCACTTCTGGATTCGTTAATTCTACATACGGCATAATTTCTATCCCTCTAAATGAAAGGTGCATTTGTTAAAATTGAATAAAGCAGATTGTTTTATAGTTTCTAAATTTAAGAAAAAATTTTTACTCTCTCATCAATCAAAGAGCCAACACAATACCACTTTAAAGTGAGTATACTTTTAAACAAGAACTGTCGAAAAAAGACCTTTTGGTAAACGGCGCGGCTTTCCTATCTCATTAATAAGAGCAATTTCAACTTTTGCTGTTACCAACACCTCATCCTCACGCAGAATATATTGTTCCATGAAAAAGCGCGCCCCTTGAATACGATTAATGCGTGTTTTTATGGTTAAAAAATTATCGATTTGTGCTGATCGTGAAAATTTAATTTCCATATGGCGTACAACAAAAAATAGCTTTTCCCCCTCTACACCTGATGCTAACATTTTGTTATTAAAACCTGTATCCCGTAAAAACTCTGAACGTCCCCGTTCAAAAAATTCTAGATAGCGGGCATGGTAAACCACACCAGAAAAATCTGTATCAGCAACATAAACCCGCGCTTGAAAATCATGAAAAGCGTTTGTATGATTGCCCTTTAAAGAGGATGTTTCAGTCATCTACTGTGTTCCATAAAGCCGTTTGTATTGGCGAATACTCTTAAATGTCAAGCAGTTGAACGCATTTTTGTGTTGAAATCGTGAAAGCCGGCCTATAAAGCTTCCAAAAGCTCCAAATTTTTTCTGTAAAAATGGGCCCGCGAGCGGTTTATTTACTGTACATGCACTTAAGTTCGTACAGACAAAGCTTTTTTATGATTGCTCTTGCAAAGAAATATTTCACCAGGAAGTATTTTACAAGGGAGATATTTCAGTCATCTGCTTCATCCCATAAAGTTGTTTGGAGTGATGAATGCTCCTGATCAAGCAATTGAACGCTCCTTTGTGTTGAAACCTGAGACACTGGAGCACAAAGACCTAAATGGCTCCAAGCTTTTTCTGTAAGAATTCGTCCACGAGCCGTGCGTTGAATAAAGCCTTGTTGGAGAAGATAGGGCTCAACAATATCTTCAATAGCATCACGTGGTTCTGAAAGGGCAGCAGAAATGGTTTCAATTCCCACCGGCCCCCCTAAAAAAGTTTCCGCAATTAACCGCAAATAGCGATGGTCAAGTGGATCAAGACCAAGGTGATCAACTTCAAGACGCGAAAGTGCTTCATCAGCAACTTTGCGGTCAATTTTTTCCGCCCGTTTGACAAGAGCAAAATCACAAACCCGCCGTAAAAGCCGCCCTGCAATCCGTGGGGTTCCTCGTGCACGGCGTGCAATTTCATGGGCACCATCATCACTAATCTGCACCGAAAACAGACGTGCATTGCGCCGAACGATATATTCCAATTCCTCTATGGTATAAAAATTGAGACGGATTGGTATGCCAAAACGGTCCCGCAATGGTGTCGTTAACAACCCCAAACGCGTGGTTGCGGCCACCAAGGTGAATTTAGCAAGGTCAATTTTAACCGAACGTGCTGCGGGTCCTTCACCAATGATAAGGTCCAGCTGATAATCTTCCATAGCTGGATAAAGAATTTCTTCAATTGCCGGACTTAAACGATGAATTTCATCAATAAAAAGAACATCGCGTTCTTCTAGATTTGTTAAAAGAGCCGCCAAATCCCCTGCTTTAGCAATGACCGGACCTGAGGTAGAACGAAAATTAACCCCTAATTCTTTTGCCATAATCTGTGAAAGCGTTGTTTTTCCCAAACCAGGGGGCCCTACAAATAAAACATGGTCGAGTGCTTCTTGACGTGCTTTTGCCGCTTCAATAAATATTTTTAAATTTGCCCGTGCTGCTTCTTGACCAATAAAATCGTCGAGTACTTGTGGTCTTAAAGAACGATCTGGATCATTGGGAAGGGGGACACTACCAAGAAGGCGTTGATCTTCATCTTTATGCATTGTTACCTTGTACTAATTAGGAGGAGAAAGCAATTTGAGGCTATGGCGAATAAGCAGTGCAGAGGAAACAGTTTCCCCTTCAAGATCCTTCATCGCTAAAGCAAGAGCACGGGCTGCTTGATCACGCTCAAAACCAAGCTTAATGAGGGCGGAAAGAGCATCATTTGTTGGTTGATTGGTGACTTCCAGATGAGGGAGCGGAACAAAATGGACCGCATGTTCGTTAAAGGGCGGTGCTTTACTTTTCAGTTCGCCAACAATTCTTTCACTGACTTTTTTACCAACACCCGGAGCACGACTAATCATTGCAATATCATTTAAAGCAATCGCTTGCGCCAACTCATCAGGCGATAAAGTGCCCAAAATTGCTAAGGCAACCTTTGCACCCACACCTGGAACATTTTGCAAAAGACAAAACCACTCTTGTTCAGCTCTTGTAGCAAAACCAAAAAGGCGAATAGCTTCTTCCCGAACATGTGTTTCAATAAAGAGGCTTATACTCTCACCAAGAGCTGGTAAAGAAGGACGTAACCGGTTTGACACAAAAACCACATAACCGACCCCTTGAACATCCACAAGGATATGATCATCAAAGATATGCTCAAGGATACCTTTTAATTTACCAATCATACCATACCCTTAAACGATGAAAGATGTTGCTACAGTGCGTAGGGTGGCAAAGACAAGAGCAAGCTCATCAACAGCAATATTGCTATCAAATTCAGCACTAGGAAGCAGAACTTTTACCAACATAATATAAGCATCAAAAATGTATTCGGAAATATCTTTTAACTTACCAATCATGCCATAATCCTTGAACGATGAGAAATACTACTACGATGCGTGCTATGACAAAGAGCAAGAGCAAGTGCATCAGCCGCATCACTGCTGTCAAATTCCGCACGGGGAAGAAGAACTTTTACCATCATATGAATTTGTTCTTTAGCGCCATGGCCAACACCAATAACCGATTTTTTTACTTTATTTGGAGCATATTCAAAAACGGGCAGATTTGCTTGCGCTGGAGCAAGAAGCGCAATGGCACGCGCTTGACCAAGCTTTAAAGTTGCCGTAGCATCTTTGTTGACAAAGACATGTTCCACAGCAGCTTCATGGGGCATAAATTGATGCAAAATCTCGGAAAGTCCTTTGTAAAGTTGGCATAATCTGGAAGCAAGATCACACCGTACATCAGAACAAATCGTTCCTGCTGCAATAAATTGAAGGCGATTACCGGAGAGATCAATAACACCCCATCCTGTACGACGTAGTCCGGGATCAATGCCTATAATACGAATCGTCTCTGCCATAAATTTGAAGTCTATACACTTTTTCTCCCCTTGAACAGAGGTTAACAGCCAAGACAACAAAGGAAAAATATATCTTCCTCAACGGTGCACATAGATTCCATACGGGCTTCCAAATGCAGCAAATTACCACATTTCAATATCAACCATCTCTGCCATAAGTCTCATATACACTTTTCTACCCTTGAACAAACTAAGCAGCAAAAAGTACAGAAGAATATTGATCGAAATCTGTTTTGAAAGAGGAGGCACACCAATAGAAATGAAGAAGAAGCGAGGTACAAAAGCTCCTAAGAACGCCCAAATGCTGTCTTAATCAATTCGATTTGCTTGCCCACTGGATTGTCTTCTTCCAAGATATCAGAAGATCCACTTTCTCTACCAGCACGCATATATTGCATACGTGCTTCAAGACGCAATGAACGGGTGACAAAGTGGCGGAAGACCTCTGGTAACTCTTGCCAATGAGGACTTTCTAGTTTCAGCGTCGGTGTATGAAGCGATACTTTTGCAATCTCTTTTTGTATTTGTTCTGGTGTCATTTCCCCTTCGCGCTCTGCACGAAAAAGGAGGAGTTGAGAGGCGATTTGCATAAGCCGTGTGCTCAGATACATCGCCTCTTTGGCATACATTGCAGACATTTCTGCTGAAAGGGAACGTGCAGCTAATTTCCCTTCCGTATCAATATAAGTTGCAGTTTCTTCAATGAGTTTCATTGTCTCTTCATAGAGACGATTGAAAGCATTATCAAAAGCATTATGCTCAATCATGATAATGGGTTCATCATGGGGAAGTTTATGTGCACTCACGCTTTTATACTCCAATATCAGCACAAAAATTATGACACTCAACGATTAGAGAGTTAAAAAGTTTCTTTTCCTGCTGCGGTGAATGTCTTTTTTTAATTGAGTACCTCTTTTCAAATTTTTGCGCAATGTGCTTCTTAAGCTAAGGTTAACGCGTTAGCGCGCGCAGCGTTACAAACTGATAGGTTTCCTTGAAGAAAACCAGCGCAGAGATCGGCGTTTTTCATAATAATAGGCGACCCCAAACTGCAGAGCAATACCGCTTATAATGAGTAAGGTATCGGAAAAAAACGTTCCTGTCACCACTGTTTTGAAAACTTGTCCAAACATAGCAAAAACAGTTCCCATTACAAAGACAGGTAAACTGTGTTTTCCTAAAATTGCCAAAGGATTTTGAGGTGAGACACAAAACCACTTGTGCAAACGGGGTAAACAAAGAACAAGTACTGATAAAGCAACAATATGGAGCAGACGTGGCAAACTTAAAAAGGTTTTATTAAAATTAATCAATGGGGAAGACCAGCCAAGCCAGCCTAAAATACCCCACCAGTTGAAGCGCACCCATAAAAATGCCAACAAAAGATAGCCCGCAGAAAGAACAATCCAAAAAGGTTTAAAGGTGATTGTTTTCCCTTGTTTAAGAGATAAAGTAGCAGTCAATCCTATAATAAACAAGAATTGCCAAGACAAAGGGTTCAAAAACCATTTCCCCTCTAAAGGATAAGAATGGGGAGCAATTTCATAAAAACCGCAAACCAAGTACAGTATGAACGAGCTCAAAAGCAAAAGCCCTTTGTGTTTACAACTTAAATAAAGCGCAAAGGGTGCAAAAAGCATCAGAACAATATAAAGCGGAAGAATATTATTATATCCTAATTGGTGCCCAAAACTTAAGGTGCTAAAAAACGCGACAAAAGGCTGTGTGAGAAAGAGACCCACATTATTCATTGATAAAAGTTTTTCTGAACGCCACAATAAAAAGCCTGCAAAAAAAAGGCTGAGAGTTACAAAACTAGTAAAAAGATACGCCCCATAAAGCTGAAAAGCTCTCTGCCAAAGTTTGCGAACAATGAAAGTAAAAGACTTCTGATGTAACCGCACATGAAAACTTAATCCCAGAGAAATTCCTGAAAGCAGAACAAAGACTTCCGCTGCATCAGAAAAACCGAAGTTTCTATGTGTGAAAGACTCATAAAGAGTTCCAGGAATATGGTTGATGAAAATCGTCAATAAGGCTAAAGAACGAAAAACATCAATGCGTGTATCACGATGAGAAGGATGTGTATTATGATTAAGAACACCTTGGTATCCCATAAGTGGACCCCCATAAGCAATAAAAGTGATAATCACCTTTTAGCAAAGCGCGATTGTAAGATGTAATTTTATTTTTAAAAGTCAAGTTTATTTTTAAAAATCAAGGACTTTGTATGACAAAAGAAAAGAATAAACCGATTGATCCCCATCCTTGTCCTCAATTGGTTTTGACATTGGATGTTCGACGGACCATAGAGCCTAGCTTTTTGCGCCAAATCTTGCAAATCCAAACCCCGCAACCCCAAACCTCACAAAAAAAATCTTTTGCATGCGCTATTCTCTATGACTCTCAGGGTGATGAAGCTTTTTTACAAAAACAAGCACAACTTTACGCAGAGGATATTCAACAAAATGACACCGCCCTTCTCATCGCTGGTGACAGCCGAATTGCGGGACGAATAAAGGCTGATGGCGTGCATATAGAAGGTGACCTTAACGCTCTCGAAAGCCTCGAAAGCCATAAAAGAGAACAAAAAATCATAGGTTTTGGAAATTTACGCAATCGCCATAGCGCTATGGTTGCTGGAGAAGCCGGCGTCGATTACCTATTCTTTGGAAAACTCGGTGCTGATAAAAAACCCGACGCTCACCCCCGCAATGTCCAACTAGCAGAGTGGTGGGCAGAGATTATGGAAATCCCTGCTATCCTTCAGGCAGGAAGCGATTTTGCAACTTTTGATGAAGTCTTAAAAACCGCCTGTGAATTCATTGCTGTTGAGGAAGTCATTTTGGGGAATGACAACCCTTTGATAATACTCGAAAGAATAAAAGAAAAATGTGAAACCACCCCCTTGTAATGCGGGAAACATTCATACAAGCACCGACAAAAATCCTCACACTCACTGCTGCAATATCCAGTGAACACAGCGATAAGCAAAGGCTACGAAAATCCCTGCCATTGTTCAAGCAAGAAGCGATTTTGCACTCTTTGATAAAATCTTAAAAGCCACATATGAATTCATTACTGTGGAAAAATCACTTTGGCATACGATCCCCCCTCACTTTTACTTAAAATTATAAAAACAAGGGAGAAACCAAAGCAGTTTCAAAAAAACAGTACACTGCCTCAAATCAAATTAGAGATTTTAGTTACTATTATACTACTACTACTACTACTACTACTAATAATAATAATAATAATAGATTAGTTAATATAAAAAATAAATAATTTTTAATTAATTGATATTGTAAATATAACCAACAGTAATTACATGATTGTTTATTAATAATAGAGGGGAGATCCTAATGAATAAAATAGAAAATAACAAAAATGATGAAATTCCTAGTTTTCAACATGAATATGATTTCATTCGTAGTGTTTTTATAGATAGGTTTGTTTGGAATTGTGAATATTTTAAGAATATTTATGCACCAACGTATATAGAAAGTAATCTTTTTGAATATGGTATGATGGGTCTTTTTAAAGATGAAAAATACGGTTTCATGCTTTTACCATGTGTAGGTCAATCACAAAATCTAGATATATATGGTGAACCTGTTGAATACAAATGTACAGGTGATGGATATTCAAAAATTGTTAGTAAAGATGATATTGTACTTCTTACTAATAACAATATTGGTACAAGCCCATCTTCACAGGTTAGAGAGTACGCATCTCGCATAACGGAAATTTGCAATAATTGCGCAAATGCAAAAAATTTAGAGGTATTGTTGTTGCATAAACAAGAGATACGTAATGATATTTTTTCACGCTTGGGATTAAAATTTGCAAAATCTGACAAATTAGCAGAAGATATTTTATTAGCACATATAATAGCGAGAACACGGTTTGTTGAGGCTGCTAAAAAACGATTTAATTTTGACATTAGTTTTAAAAGCATATATGATTATAAGGAAGAATTATCCGCTCGCTTGCAGTAAAATCAAGCACCATTAATTGTCATTAGGATGTGAAAAATCATAGCAGTAAAATAACTATGCTTCGCTTTGATTTAATGAGAGGCTCTCTGCCTCTCATTAAAAAGCTGTAAGTTACAAAAACTTTTTTAATTTTTACTGCAATCTCCTAAAATCACTTTATCATTGAGAAAATATTTTTGGTTGCATACGTAACGACCAAAGGGACCTTGAAAACCCTAAAGTTCGAACACGCAGATTAATCCATTATAAATAAGCCCATACTATAGGTATCCTCGGGATTCCGGGAGATTTTGCCATGTCCAAGTGCTCTCAGCACTAAAAGCAAAAGGCTGATTCGGATTCAGTGTTTTCAGACTCCCGGAATACCAATGCGAGGGTGCTCGCACCCAGCAGGAAGCTTTAACAAACAAAACCCATGCGCAAAAATGCCACAGCTTTTCTCACCATTTTTGACTTGATGAAAAACGCAGCACCTCTCATGAAAAAAACACTGTTTTCATTTTTATTGTAAATCCCCTGAAATTACTTTATGACTTAAAAGGTGATTTTGGTCGTATACGCAACGACCAATAGGGAAAACAAGCCCTAAGCTCTAGCGTAAAAATGAACCCACTCTGTGGGTGTCCCGGGATTCCGGGAGATTTTGCTATGTCCAGGTGCTCTCAGCACTAAAAGCAGAATGCTGACTAGAGCTCAGTACTTGTTACTCCCGGAATACCAATGCGAGGGCGCTCGCAACCGGCGGGGGGCTCTAAAGTGCAAACCAAAACTCTCAACGACACTTTTGTAGGCAAGAGAATTCGTTTTAGGCGAAAAATGCTAAAAATGTCTCAAAAAGAATTAGCGCATGCTTTAAGTGTAAGCTACCAACAAGTTCAAAAATATGAAACAGGCTTAAATCGTGTAAGCGCAGGGCGCCTGAAAGATATTGCCGATATCCTGAGCGTTCCACTTACCTTTTTTTACACTGATGTCTTAACAAAACAAGAAACCCCATACCAACATGATGAGCTAATATCGAGCAGAGAGGAATATCTGCTTTTAAAAAGATTTAGAGTTTTAACATCTGTAAAACAAAGAGCAATTTTACAACTCATCGCTAATCAGAATGAAAACTTTTAATATATATTTCGTATGTTAAGTATAAACTTTAAGCGCTCTTGAAGATGATAGTAGTTTTTAAAAAACGAATGAAAAAATACCCCTTGATTGAGCACCGATATATTGTTAGTACAGCTATAAGCAAAGTTGCTCTTATTTTTCAATGTAAGAGCTTCCCAAGAGAGCCTAACAATAAATAGGGGGGAATTAAGATGTTAAAATATTTATTGCTACCACCGCTTGTGTTAGCAGCTGGCTGTGCATCTGTAAATGATCGTTTACCAAATTATGTTGATCAAAATGTTACGAAAAATACTGCAAAATTAATCGCTGACGATTTTGTTCGCAATCTCAAAAAACCTTTACCGCCAGCGACAACCACACTCATTATCAAGAAAAATAACACTGAAGACAACTTTACTCCTTTATTTGTTAGTCTGTTGCGACGGAATGGATACAGCGTGATCTATACAGATCAACCCCAAAAACAGCAAAACATGGGTGTGACTTTGACTTATAGAATAACACCAATGGATAAAGGTATAATGTCTGTTGTTTATTATGAGGTGGCTGGAGTAACACGTTATTATATACGTACTTATAATAGATGAATCCCCTGTTTAAGTAGACGTTCTCTATATTTTAGACGTAAAGACCTAAAAGCTCTCGCTAAAGAAAAGAGATTTGCACCTCAATAAAAACTCTTGTTTTTTAGCCAGAGTAAATAATTTATCATGTCTTGTAACAATATAAGGTATAGTAATTTATCGCTTTAGGATTTAAACATAAGGAAATTGATAAAACTCTAGTACCTTTAGAGCGCTTCGTTTTACATGGTTTTCTCAACAACAAAACACACCAAACAATATCTTTATCAAACATTTTCAAGTGATAATCCCTTGGGTATACTTGATATGATGAAAGAAAAATGTAAAAACTTCTTCTTGTTGAGGGGGAAGGAGAATTCGTGATAAAGCAAGGCATGATAAAAAAAAGCGTAGCGCTCTTCATTCTGATAATAATTTACTTTGCAAGTGCTGTTGCGAAATCTGCTGGCAATACTCAGGAGCTCTCAAATTTTGAACGTTCTTTCAATACGATTCAAGACAACACAAGCACTCAAGAACCTTTCCAACCGTTAAAAGCTGGAGAATATGATCAAGCTTATGACTATTACACCCAAGGCTATTATTTAAAAGCCTTTCGTGAAGCACTCAGACGAGCAGAACAAAATGATCCCATCGCACAGACTCTGGTTGCTCGGATTTATATAGAAGGCTGCGCCGTTGCTGCTGACGGTGCGCGCGCTGCTTTGTGGTTTGGACGAGCAGCAAAACAAGGCGAACCACAAGCGCAACTGCGCTACGGTCTTATGTTGTTTGATGGCCATTTCATTGCTCAAAATCAAGAACTTGGTGAAGAGTTTATCCGAAAAGCCGTAGATGCTAAGGTAAAGGAAGCCTATTTTTATTATGGACAATTGCTTCTTTATAAAGCCTCGCGTGAAAAGCAAAATCTTCCTGGTGTTTCTTCACAAAGCCGTGAAAATGAGGCGATAGAACAAGCATTAAAATGGTTCTTAAAAGGCGCTGCGCTTGGAGATTCTGAAGCCGCTTTTGCTGCATCAAAAATTCTTGCCTCAGGAACACTAACACGCCCAAGGGATGAGCGTAACGCCCGCAGACTAATGGAAGCAGCCGCCCAAAACAACCACTCTACGGCACAAATCCTTTTAGCACAATGGCTTGTGAAAGGTCGTGGTGGAGAAACCGATTTTCAACGTGCTTTTCATTTGCTCATGAGCAATGCCATCAATATGGTCCCACCAGCACAGGTTTCTCTCGCAAGGCTCTATCGCGATGGAATAGGCACAAAAGGCGATATAATCATGGCTGCGGCATGGTATATGCTTGCCAAACACGCTAAAATTCAAGCACCAGACCTTGAAATAATGCTTGAAGGTATGGACAATACACAATTGGAAAAAGCCCGCAAAGAGGCAATAAAGCTCCTTCCTATTTTTTAATACACACTTCAAAAAAATGATCTCGTTGACTGCCAAGAGATAAAATCCCCAAAAAATCTCATTCCCTCCCTCAATCCCATAAAATCCCCCTTTAATACTATAAAATCCCCCCCTTAAGACTATAAAATCTTTGTGCAAATTTTTAAAAGGCTTGCGTCTGAACGCTTTTTATGGTCTTGCAAAGAGTTAAAAAGCAAGAATACATAAAAGTTCTTTTTGGGGAGAACTTATCCAAGCTTTTCTCTCTGCAAACATGATGAGAAAACCCACTGTAAGGATAACGAAAGAGCTCACCAGAAAGACCACGAGAGAGCTTAGCGCAAAAACAACGAAAAACGGGGAACCGTAAAGGCGAAAAGAGCTCTCTTTTTGTAAAAATGGAATTGGATGTAAACGATGAAAATTAATGGCAATGAAATTCGTCCTGGAAATGTAATTGAGCATCAAGGAAGCTTATGGGTTGCTGTGAAATGCAATGCTGTAAAACCAGGAAAAGGTGGCGCATTTAACCAGGTTGAAATGAAAAATTTGATCGATGGTACAAAACTCAATGAACGATTTCGTGCCGCCGAAACCGTTGAACGCGTACGCCTTGAACAAAAGGATTTTACATTCCTTTATCAACAAGGTGATGCTCTAGTTTTTATGGATTCAGAATCTTATGAACAACTTGAATTACAAAAGGATTTTGTCGGTGAACGCGCTGCTTTCTTGCAAGACGGGATGACAGTAACCGTTGAACTCTATCAAGAAAAGCCTATTGGCATATCACTTCCCGATCAGGTCACTGTAGCAATTGCTGAAGCAGATCCCGCCATCAAAGGGCAAACCGTCACATCTTCTTATAAACCTGCTATTCTTGAAAATGGTATTCGCATCCTTGTACCACCTTTTATTAATGCTGGTGAACGTGTCATTGTCGACACCAACGAGTTAACTTATTTGCGTCGTGCAAGTGATAAATAAAGGAATAAAAGATGGCCCATTCTGCAATCATGAATGTCATGGTGCAAGCTGCAATGAAAGCTGGACGCTCGCTCGTACGTGATTACGGTGAAGTGCAAAATTTGCAAGTGTCTTTGAAAGGGCCAGCGGATTATGTAAGCCAAGCAGATCGTAAGGCTGAAAAGATTATTTTCAATGAATTAAGCAAAGCACGACCAAAATTTGGTTTTCTAATGGAAGAGTCTGAGGAAATCATTGGGGAAGATTCACAGCATCGTTTCATTATCGATCCTTTGGATGGCACAACAAATTTTCTCCATGGCATTCCTTTCTTTGCGATTTCCATTGCCTTAGAAAGTCAAGGAAAAATCGTTGCTGGTGTGATTTATAATCCCGTGAATGATGAGTTATTTACCGCTGAACGCGGTGGTGGCGCTTTTTTTAATGACCGGCGCTGCCGCGTTTCTGCACGACGCAAATTGGAAGATTGTGTCATTGCAACGGGCATGCCGCATTTTGGTCGTCCAAATCATGGCGCATATCTTATCGAATTGCGCAATGTCATGGCTGAAGTTGCTGGACTCCGCCGTTTTGGCGCTGCCGCCCTTGATTTGGCTTATGTCGCTGCTGGTCGAACAGATGGCTTTTGGGAAGATAATCTCCAGATTTGGGATATGGCTGCTGGAATACTGATGGTTCGCGAAGCCGGTGGTTTTGTCACGGATAAGGAAGGCGGTAGCGATATATTTCGCAAAAAAAATATCATCGCTGGCAATGAACTTATTCGCATGAAATTAGAAAAAACCCTCAAAAAAGGCATTTAAACCATCAAAAATGCCCAACAAAAACGGCAATGTTAAAGCACAATACCTCTCAACGTATCATCTTCATGCATAACGCTCTCTTGTTATAGCCCCCTCTCCTATATGGCAATATCTGCTGCCTATTTCTCCCAATGCTCTTCAAGTTTTTCACAAAAGCACGAGATGAGTGAAGCTCCCATAAATTCACCGATTAATACAGCTGTTCCCTACTCTCTTTCACTTTCAACCGTTATGACAGCATATGAACAAAATAGGCACAAGATTTATTATAATGAAAATCTTTGTCTTCAGAAAGAGCCTCTCGCAATTTGGTGTCAAAATGCTCTTTGTCTGCATTAATAGCCTCTTCCACTGCCTTTACCTTCTCATCACCGAAAATGATTTGTAATTTAATTCTCGCGTTTTCTATTTGTATAAGCTTACTCCAAAAGATCCGCTGATTATAAAATTTCTCACTTGATACCTTCATCCACTCTTTGGCGCCTAATTTATAAGCTTCTTCAAATGTTGGCGTCCCTTCAGCAATGGAAAAACCTTTTTCCTGCTTTTTGTCTTCCTTTTTACAGGCATCGATTTCGCTTTTAACCGTGGAGTGATCACAATTCTGGTTAAAGGCAATATATCCCGCTTTAACAATTCCAATAAGCCTATAATAATAAATAAAAGTTTCTCTTGCTGCTCCATAAATATCGGAAATACCACACAACAACGACAAGATATCCTTTTTATTAGTTAATAACCATTCTTCTTCACTGAACGAATGATCTACTGTTTTCTCTATCTCTTCATATTCTCTATTTGTATATATGCTATCCCCATAAACTCCTGTAGATTCTTGCTTTTCACATATGCTCTTAGACTGTTCTTGTTGTTCTCTCTTCAAAGTAGCTATCGTATCATCAATCACATACAACCACCAATGAAACACCAACATTGCAGGTTTATATTTTGTTTCTTTCGTAGAGGGATCTACCGTAAGAGGATCTGAAAACTCTTCATCAATTATCCCATTGTCTTTCATTAACCGCACTGTTTTCTGATAGTTTTTCTTAAAATGCTCAGTGCCCATTAAACGGTTTACTGTATCATTGATTTTTTCATAATGTTCAGAAGTAAGTTTCTTCTCCAGCGCCTTCTTATAAAGAGAAAGTATATATGCATGTCCTTTCTCACAGATACCCTTAACCATCGGATGTTGCTGTCCGCAGGCTTTAGAAATATGCCCAAGATTTTTTATTTCCAGTACGTCTCTTTCCCACTGTTTCACTCCCTCATCCCATTGTCTCAACCATTCTTGCGATATTGTTTGAGTTTCTTGAAAAAGCTTTTCTTCCCATTTTATAATGATATCTTTATATATCGCGCATTCTCGATCTTTTAGTTGCTTGAATTGTTCTTTCTTATAATTAACTAATACAAACATTAAATTCACAATAAAATACGCTATAACTGCCACACCTAATAAAGTAATCGTTGAAGCTCCAAAATACCAAAACACCCCCATTATAACGAATAAAATCATAACTCTGAATGCTACATCCCGACATTCCTTCCTTTCCCTCAAAACTATGAATGCTGCATTCGAACATTTCTTCATTTTTCTCCCAATGAATAAAATTATAGGCGACATTAGGCGGCTTATCCAATCTATGATAGCGTCATTCATTATTACGCTCTTTTCTTTTAACAATACTTGTACAATTCTCTGATCAATTCAGCATCATAGTATCATTATGTGGTATTTGGATTTATAAAATACTAGATATATAGTCTATAAAAATAAATAATACAAATTATAGGTTTATTCTCAAATAAGTATACAACAAGTTGTATTTAATGATAAGAAAAGCATTCTCACTCGAAAGAATTGCCTTGGAAAAACAAGTATATCGTACTCTAAAAGCATATAATATATTGAGCAAACCTCAAGCCAACACTATCCTAATGAAAACAGCTAATGTTTATAATAAAAGTTGCTCCTATTACGCCGATTCTTTACTCAGGTGAAAATTGCAATTTGGCTAAGTATGCATAAACCCCGTTTTGTGCGACGAGTTCGGCATGTGTTCCCTCTTCAACGAGGGCACCTTTATCCATCACGAGAATACGATCTGCTTTTAAAATCGTTGCTAAACGGTGTGCAATCACCAGTGTTGTTCTATTTTGCATTAACCCTTCTAAGGCTTCTTGCACTAGCTTTTCACTGTTTGCATCTAAAGCAGATGTTGCTTCATCAAGCAGCAAAAGGGGTGCATTTCTTAAAATCGCGCGTGCAATACCAATGCGTTGTTTTTGTCCACCAGAAAGCATAGTACCGCGTTCTCCCACTTGCGTATCAAAGCCGTTTGGTAAAGCTTCAATAAATTCAAGTGCGTTGGCTGCTTTAGCCGCAGCAATAATTTCCTCTTCATTGCTCTTTTCTGTACCGAAAGTAATATTATCGCGCAGAGTCCCATCAAAGATAGCGACATCTTGTGGAACATAAGAGATTGCACTGCGTAAATCTTGCAGAGAAAGGCGATTAATCTCCACGCCATCAAAGCGAATTTGACCACTTGTAGGATCATAAAAACGAAGGATCAAAGAAAAAATGGTACTTTTTCCTGCACCAGAAGCACCAACAAAAGCAACCGTTTCACCTTCTTTGACAGAAAAAGAAAGAGAGCGCAAAATCTTCTCTTGTGGTCTGGAAGGATAAGTAAAATCAACCTGATCAAAAACAAGCGCACCTCGGACAGGTTGTGCCAACGGTAAAGGATTTTGAGGAGCTAAAATTGTAGGCTTTTCTTGCAACAATTCGGCAAGCCGTTCAGCAGCGCCTGCTGCTTGTATTAATTCTGCACCCAGTTCCGATAATTGCGCAAAAGTAGAAGCTCCAAACACTGCGTAAAGAACAAATTGACCTAGTGTCCCACCAGTCATGGTGCCATTCAGAACATCCCGAGACCCAATCCATAAAACAGCAACCACACTGCTAAAAACCATAAAAATTGCAAAACCGGTAAAAAAGGAACGCAAAATGACAGAAGCACGTGCTGTTTGAAAAGCACGCTCTATCAACTGTGAAAAACGTGTCGAAACAAGTTTTTCAGCAGTAAAGGCTTGCACAGTACGAATGGCACTTACCTGTTCGGTTGCCAAAGCATTAGCATCTGCAAGACGATCTTGTGCCGCGCGTGTCCTTGTACGAACCTTGCGCCCAAAGATAACTAACGGAATGGCAACAAAGGGGATAGCAAGCAAAACAAGCGAAGACAATTTAGCATTGGTGATCACCATCATCACAACTGCTCCGATCACCACAATCAGATGACGCAAAGCAGTAGAGGCAGTTGAACCAACAGCCAATTTTATTTGCGTTGTATCTGTTAACAACCGCGAAACAAGTTCACCAGAATGGGACTTATCAAAAAAAGCAGGCGAAAGTTTCATTATATGCGAAAAAACATCACGCCGTAGATCGGCAACAATCCGCTCTCCCAAGGTGATAACACAATAATAACGACAAGCCGAAGCAAATGCGAGAAGCAATGCTAAGAAAAACAAAATAAAGAAATAAAAATTGATATGACCGTGACTTGAAGTGGAAAAACCATGATCAAACATTTTGCCGATAAAAACAGGCAAAGCCAGAGTGACAAGAGCAGCAACAGTCAAAGCAAAAAAAGCAAAGATAAACAACCAGCGATAGCGCACGAGATAAGGGCCAAAAGTTGCAAGCGAAGAAAATGAAGGTTTTGGAGTGGAAGGTTTTATAGATTTTTCTGAATGATTGAAGAAATTCATAGGATTTCGCTCACTTAAATAAAGGTTGTTTATAACTCTTGCTACAACTACGCACCTTGAACACTTGTTTTTTGACGCGTGCTCAGTTATAGAAAGAATAGTTTAATCAACTTACCAAAAAGACGAAGCAAGCGCACTCAAAAAAGAAAGCAAGTGTCATTTCGTTGTATAAAGCAGAAGGTTTGCCGCATGAAAGCGAATATTCATCCCAACTATCATAGGATTACCGTTGTTATGACGGATGGCACCCAATATACGACTCGCTCAACTTGGGGAAAAGAAGGGGATACCCTTAATCTGGACATTGATCCAAGAACCCATCCAGCATGGACAGGAGGGTCTCAAACACTCGTAGATCGTGGTGGTCGTGTTTCTAAATTCAAAAATCGTTTTGGTAACCTTGGCATGTAAAAGCCTAATGCTGGTTGTGAAAAATAAAAAACGGCCCATAAAGTTCCAATAAAATCGTTTGTGCCCAATAAAATTATTTGCACATTGCAAACAATGAGACTGCTTTGGGCTGCAAAAGCACGTAGCAAAGTTGCCAATAAAGTACCTCGCTTTGAAGCGGGGGTTTTTTTATGTGTTGAAAAAATGAGAGCTGATTATGCTTGAGTAAACCCTAACGATACAGAAAAAAGCCGTTCGTAAACACAAAACTTGTTATCCTTCAAGCACAACAGTGTTCGTGGTTTTTTGTCCATTGCCCCAAAGCTGCCAAATGGTTCATCCGTGCGCGATGACAAAAAGCCTTTTGTGCAACAGCAATATTTTCATGTTTTCCACCCCATGCCTTCAAAGCCGCCGCTTGCAATGCCCGTCCGTAAGAAAAGGTCAATTTCCAAGGCAATGTACCCAAAGCATTCATGGCGGATAAATGGGCAGTTGCTTCTTCATCAGATTGTCCCCCAGAGAGAAAAGCAATCCCTGGAACAGCAGCAGGAACAGTCCGTTTAAGCACCTGAACCGTCTTTTCCGCCACTTCTTCCACAGAGGCATTGCGTGCATCTTTTCCATCAATCACCATATTGGGCTTTAAAATCATACCCTCTAAAAGAACGCGCGCCTCAGACAACTCTTTAAACACCGCAGTTAAAACAGCTTGTGTCACCTCAAAGCAGCGCGCAATTGAATGCCCACGTGATGGCCCATCCATCAACACTTCTGGTTCAACAATCGGCACAATCTTTATCTCCTGACACAAAGCAGCATAACGCGCGAGAGCTTGTGCATTTTGGTTGATTGCTCCTCTGGTTGGGAGAGTGTGTGTATCAATTGCAATCACCGCACGCCATTTAGCAAAACGGGCTCCCAAAGCATAATAATCTTTCAAACGCTCTCGAAGCCCATCCAATCCTTCTGTAATCGTCTCGCAAGGAAAAGCCGCCAATGGTTTAGCACCGGTATCGACTTTAATCCCTGGCAAAGCACCCGCTTCACGAATAAGATCTGTCAACATTTTCCCAGATGATGCTTTTTGACGAATGGTTTCATCAAATAAGATGACACCAGAAATAGCACTTTCCATGGCTTCTTTTGCGCTAAAAAGCATTTCACGATAAGCACGACGATTATCTTCGCTGCATTCAACACCAATAGTTTCAAAACGCTTTCCAATCGTAGCAGTACTTTCATCTGCCGCCAAAATACCTTTACCCGTACAAACCAGAGCAAGTGCTATATCTTCAAGACGTTCATTCATAAAAAAAATCCTCTTTGTTCTGTCTTAATTTCTAAAAGTATGCAACACGACCAGCACGCCCTACACGACCTCATAACCATACGGCTTTTCTTCAAGCCTAAAACCCTTTAAACCTGCATGAGGGCGAAAATACCAGGCAAAACCTTACCTTCCATCCATTCCAAAAAAGCACCACCTGCCGTTGAAAGATACGTAAAATCATTGGCAACACCAGCGTGGTTAAGCGCAAAAACCGTATCTCCCCCTCCAGCAATTGAAACCAATTTCCCCTTTTGACTACGTTGTGCGGCATAGCGTGCAACCGCAATTGTTCCTTGATCAAAGGGAGGCATCTCAAAAACACCAAGGGGTCCATTCCACACAAGGGTAGCTGCTTCATCAATCACACCTTTAATATGCGCAATGGAGCGAGTACCAATATCTAGAATCATGCCCTCATCAGGAATATCTCCCATATCATAAAGACGATGCGGCGCATCTTTTTCAAAGCGAAATCCAACAATCGCATCCACAGGAAGTAGAAGTGCGCATTGGCATTCTTGCGCTTTTTGAATAACTTTTTTAACCGTTTCCATGAGTGCATGTTCACACAATGACTTTCCAACATGCATGCCTTGCGCCGCTAAAAAACTGTTGGCCATGCCACCACCAATCACTAAATGATCAACCTTTTCCACCAAATGATTGAGTACAAAAAGCTTACTGGAAACCTTAGCCCCGCCCACAATAGCAACCACTGGACGCATTGGATTACCAAGCCCCTTTTCTAGCGCCTGCAATTCAGCCTGCAGAGAGCGCCCTGCATAAGAAGGCAACAAATGTGTTATTCCCTCCACCGAAGCATGGGCACGATGAGAAACTGAAAAAGCATCATTGACATAGAGATCACCATTATGCGCCAAAGCCTCAGCAAAAGAACAATCATTTTTTTCTTCACCTAAATGAAAACGAACATTTTCAAGCAATAAAACACCACCATTTTGCAACGCCTCAATCGCCATCTGCGCTGCTGCTCCAATACAATCTGAGGCAAAAGCTACCGGATGGTTGAGTATTTTTTCCAACGTTTGTACAACAGGGTGCAACGAAAATTCTGGCTCCACCTGCCCTTTGGGGCGACCACAATGGGAAAGAAGAATAAGCTTAGCTCCACGCTTTTGAAGCTCAACAAGGGTCTCTTTATGTCGTTTGAGACGCGTTTCATCGCATACTTTGCCTTGCGCCATTGGAACATTAAAATCCACCCGCACAAGAACACGTTTCCCAGCAACATCAACATCATCAAGTGTACGAAAACCCATCACTGCTCCCTCTTCACTTTCTGTTGTTTCAAACAAAAACGCACCTGCTCAACTCTCCCCACACAATCTTTTCTTTGCTTTTTCGCAAAGAAACCCGTATTTGTGTTTTTTCGAACTTTATCTCGTTTAAAAACGCACTTTTAAAATTCTGCCTTTGCATGCGGCTTTAAACATCACGCATTACTATACCGAAACAAAACATAGCACGAGTTACTCAAGTAACATCTTCTCTCTAGCGCACAAAGAACAATCTTTACTCGTTTTTTTCAAAAAGAATACACCTTAATTTTCATTATAAAAATTTGACTTTTTTATAAAAAGAGAACCGAAAAGCCCTCTTTTTATATTGTTTTGGCGAAGGCCACAGCAGTATCGCTCATGCGGTTAGAAAAACCCCATTCATTATCGTACCAAACCAGAACACGACAAAATCTGCCATCGATCACCTTGGTTTGATCATTATGGAAAATAGCTGAATGTGGATTATGATTAAAATCACAACTCACAAGCTTTTCCTCCGTATAATCCAAAATACCTGCAAGTGCACCGCGTGCAGCAGAACAAATGGCAGTGTTTATTTCTTCAACTGTTGTGGAACGCTTAGCGGTAAATGTCAAATCAACAACGGAAACATTGGGGGTTGGAACGCGAATTGATACACCATCGAGCAACCCTTTTAATTCTGGCAATACCAACCCTACAGCCTTCGCCGCACCTGTTGACGTAGGAATCATAGAAAGAGCGGCCGCACGTGCACGATAAAGATCACGATGCATTGTATCCAACACAGGTTGATCACCCGTATAAGAATGGATTGTTGTCATAAATCCCTTTTCAATTCCAACCGTGTTGTGCAAAACTTGCGCAACAGGCGCCAAGCAATTGGTTGTGCAAGAAGCATTAGAAACAACCCTATGCTCTTTGCTCAAAGACTGGTGATTCACCCCATAAACCACTGTAAGATCTGCGCCTTCTGACGGCGCAGAAACAAGAACGCGCTTTGCCCCCGCATCCAAATGCGCACTTGCTTTATCTCGCGTAGTAAAAATGCCCGTACATTCTAGAGCAATATCGATATCCAAAGCCTTCCAAGGCAATTGTGCTGGATCACGCTCTGCGTATACCTTTATCAAACCACACCCGACATCAATGGAATCACCCACAACCTTGACGGGTCCAGGAAAACGCCCGTGGACTGAATCATAGCGCAACAAATGGGCATTAGTTTCCACTGCTCCCAAATCATTAACAGCCACAACTTCAATATCGTGTCGTCCACTTTCCACAATGGCACGCAAAATATTGCGTCCGATACGCCCAAACCCATTAATTGCAACGCGAACAGTCATTTCACATTTTCCTTATCAATTTTTATAGCGCAACAAATGGGCATTGGTCTCCACCAACCCCAAATTATCAACGACAACAGCCTTCAATCTCTTTATCAGCCATTTGTCCACCATAGCGTATAATATTTTACGCCCGACACAATAAAATCCATTAATTGCAACGCGAACAGTCATTTTGCATTTTCTTTATGGATCTTTCCAAGCTCTTTTTCAACGGCAGCCACCACATTCTCACAAGTGATACCGAAATGCGTATAAAGCGCATCAATCGTCCCGCTTGCACCAAACCCATCCATACCAATAAACACACCATCACTGCCAATAAAACGGTCCCACCCTTGCCGAACAGCAGCTTCAATAGCAACTTTAATTGGAGCATCCCCAATGAGGGCACGCTGATAGGAGAGAGATTGCTGCGCAAAGAGTTCAAAACAAGGCACAGAAACCACCCGCGTTGGAATACCTTTTTCCTCTAAAACAGCATGCACCTTCACCGCAATTTGCAATTCTGAACCGGAAGCAAACAGAGTCACCTGCGCATCATCACTAGCTGTTAGTAATTCATAAGCGCCAAGCATACAAAGATTTTCTTCTTCATACTCTTGCCGCAAAAGTGGTAAATTTTGTCGGCTCAAAGCCAAAGTAGAAGGTGTCTTTCGTGCTTTCAAAGCCAATTGCCAACACTCAACTGTCTCCATAGCATCAGCAGGGCGAAAAACCAGATGATTGGGCATTGCGCGCAAGGAAGCCAAATGCTCCACGGGCTGATGTGTAGGACCATCTTCACCAAGACCAATGGAATCATGGGTCATGACATAAATCACCCGCAAACCCATGAGAGAGGAAAGACGCATAGCAGGACGCATATAGTCAGAAAAGCATAAAAAGGTTCCCCCATAAGGAATAAAGCCTCCATAAAGGGCAAGACCATTCATCACAGCTCCCATAACATGTTCGCGAATTCCATAATGCAGATAGCGCCCTGAAAAATCTTCAGCAGAAATACTTTTCATCTGGCTGCTTTTGGTATTATTGGACCCAGTCAAATCAGCAGAACCACCAATGGTTTCACTAACGACTTCATTGATAACTTCAAGAGCCATTTCTGAAGCTTTACGCGTAGCAACAAAAGGACGCTCTTCACTGAGGCGCTGTTTATAATCATCAATAGCGCCATCAAATCCACCTAGGAGATCACCCCGCATCAACCTTTCAAACTCCACCCGCTCTGACACAGGAAGATCAGCTAATTTTTCTTCCCATTTCTGCCTTTTTTTAGCAGCATTGAGGCCGGCCAAACGCCAATCATCAAGAATATCAGCTGGAATAACGA
Organism: Bartonella taylorii; assembly: GCF_023920105.1. Taxonomy (NCBI): domain Bacteria; kingdom Pseudomonadati; phylum Pseudomonadota; class Alphaproteobacteria; order Hyphomicrobiales; family Bartonellaceae; genus Bartonella; species Bartonella taylorii. The sequence continues at coordinate 1,912,860 of NZ_CP083693.1, read as the reverse complement.
AAGGCTCAACATCCCACCCCAAAGCGATACGGGTTTCAGCAATTTCTCGTGCTCCTAAAGGAGCTCCATGGACTTTATTGCTTCCCGCTTTATTTGGTGCTCCAAAGCCTATAGTTGTTTTGCAAGCAATCAAAGTTGGTTTATCACAATTTCGAGCAGCCTCAATGGCACGTGCCAGTGCTGCTTGATCATGCCCATTGACTTTATGTGCCTCCCAACCAGACGCTTTAAAACGCGCTATCTGATCTGTACTGTCAGCAAGAGAAATCTCTCCATCAATGGAAATATTATTATCATCCCACAACACAATAAGTTTATTAAGTTTTAAATGTCCAGCAAGAGAAAGTGCTTCTTGGGAAATCCCTTCCATAAGACACCCATCCCCCACCAATGCGTAAGTGTAATGATTGATGAGATCACCAAAACGCGCATTCTGCAAGCGCTCACCAAGCGCCATCCCTACAGCATTAGCCAATCCCTGTCCAAGGGGGCCAGTGGTTGTTTCGATTCCTGCAACATGCCCATATTCTGGATGCCCAGCAAGCTTTGACCCTAATTGGCGAAAATTTTTGAGATCCTCAAGGGAGATATCCTCATAACCAGACAGATACAGTAAGGCATAAAGCAACATAGACCCATGTCCAGCCGACAGCACAAAACGATCACGGTTGGGCCAATGAGGATTTTTAGGATCATGTGCAAGAAACTTTGTATAAAGAACGGTAGCAATATCGGCTGCCCCCATTGGCAAACCAGGATGACCAGAATTTGCTTTTTCAATCGCGTCAATAGCAAGAAAACGGATAGCATTGGCCATCTGATTTTGTTGTTCAGTATTTGTCATGAATGATAGACCATTTCGTTAACCACTTTATTTGATTGCTTCTTCCATATTCTCTTAAATTTTTGAGAAATACTGTTTTTAATCCTCAGCGTGAGACTTTTTGTCATCACTTAAGATAACATGAATAACATTCCCCTCACACATCCTTTATACACAGTACATTTATGCCAATACTCTCAAAAAATCCAGCTTTTAATTAACATGTATCCCCTGCTTTGCTTGCTAAAATGTCCTACATACTTAAAAATAAAATTCACGCAAGAAAAGAAAATGAGTGATTCGTTTTTGCATAAAGGACTGATAAAGGATACAATCACCCAAAGGATAAGAGCATCATGAGCCAAGAAACTACGGTTCTGCCACAAGCTTTAGAGCAACTGGAAAAAGCATTAAGAACCTTAGAATTCACCATTATAAACCGCAATGCCGTTATTGATAAAAACAACGAATGGGAAGAAGAAATTCAACGAATGAACGCTGATCGTAGCCATCTTGCCCAAGCGCTTGACAAAGCTGAAGCCCAAGTCGAGCGACTAGAAGCAGTAAATAAAGAAGTTTCCAAACGTTTAATTAAAGCGATGGAAACGATTCGTGTCGTAATTGATAGATAAAGGTTTAAAGACATGGAAACCGTTTCGGTCACAATTGATGGTAAAAATTATCGCATGGCTTGCAATAAAGGACAAGAAAGCCATCTTATTGAACTTGCAGCTCGGTTGGATCAATATATCGCACATTTGAAGAAAAGTTTTGGTGAAATTGGTGACCATCGTTTATCCGTTATGGCAGGCATTATGATTATCGATGAAATGGAAGAAATAAAACGAGAAAATAAAAAACTACAAGAAGATTACGAGACTCTTTTACGTCTCCATAATGAAAGGGATCGTACCATGGGAAAAATTGTAAGAAACACAACGGAGCGAATTGAAAAGCTCACCAATCAATTGCTCAAAGATGAACAAAACAATATCGATTTTCAAAAACAAGACGACTTATGAACGCGCATCAGTGTTCTTACCAACCAACGAAATAACGCTCAAAGACCAGCATGGTTATCCCAGCATGATTGTACCAATATAATTATCATGGTGAAAAAATCGTGCAAATTGCAAAAGCAGTAGATACACAAACTGCTCTCTCAAGAAAGAGCAAAACAGAACAAGTAAATGTTGCTGCTAAATGCCTTTCGTTCCATCTTGAGAAACAGAAGCGATACGCAATAAGTTAGTAGCACCGGGTGTACCAAGGGGAACACCTGCTGTCACAAGGAAGCGATCTCCTGCCTGGCAAAAGCCTTCTTGAAAAGCAATCGCCGCCGCCCGATCAACCATATCCTCTAAATCACATGCATCTTCAGTGACGACGCAATGCAGCCCCCAAACCAAAGCCAATCGCCGCGCAGTTTCCACGATAGGAGATAAAGCAATAATAGGCCTGTTCGGGCGCTCACGTGATGCACGCACACCCGTGGTCCCTGAAGCGGTATAAGCAATGATGGCTGCTAATGCAAGTGTTTCAGCAATCTGGCGTGCCGCAAGAGAAATCGCATCTGTACCTGTTGTCTCTGGAGCAGGATGCTGTGCCCCAACCTGAGCTGCATAAGTGTGATCTTGTTCAATTTGCCGAGCAATCCGATCCATCATAAGAACAGCCTCTTCAGGATAAAGACCAGACGCAGATTCAGCAGACAACATCACAGCATCGCTTCCGGCATAAACAGCTGTAGCGACATCAGAGACTTCCGCACGTGTTGGAACAGAGGATGTAATCATTGATTCGAGCATTTGTGTAGCCACCACAACAGGCTTTCCAGCTAAACGACAAGCCTTTATTAGCTCCATTTGAATGGCAGGCACTTTTTCCAACGGCATTTCCACCCCTAGATCTCCCCGTGCAATCATAACACCATCGGAAATCTCAATAATTTTTTCTATATGTTCCAAAGCTTGCGGTTTTTCGATCTTAGCCATCAAAGCCACTTTGCTTTTCGTTAACCGGCGCACCTCTAGTATATCTTCGGGACGTTGAATAAAAGAAAGTGCAACCCAATCAACCGGTTGTTCTAAAAGAGCTTGAAGATCAGCCTTATCCTTTGATGTCATCGAACCAAAAGGCAAAACTGTATCAGGAAGACTCACGCCTTTTCGATCAGAAATATGCGTTCCAGCAATCACACGACACTGAACAGAATGTCCATCACAAACTTGCACATACAATTCCAACTTTCCATCATCAATCAACAGCCGATCCCCCGGTTTAACAGCCGTAAGAACATCTGCGTGCGGAAAAAAAACACGTTGTGCATCACCAAGCACATCATGATTATCTAAAGTAAAGTTCTGCCCAACACGCAAATCCTCTTGACCTTTAGCAAAACAGCCAATCCGCAATTTCGGCCCCTGTAGATCCACTAAAATGCCGATTGGTCGTTGCGTATTTTTTTCAACCTGCCGTATGCGCTTTACCAAATCACACATTGTTTTACGGTCCGTGTGACTCATATTCAGGCGAAAAACATCCGCTCCAGCCATAAAAAGCTTTTCAATCATCTCAATGGAAAAAGAAGAAGGGCCAAGAGTAGCAATAATTTTTACCTTACGTGCACGCTTCATGGTGAAGAATCTCCTGAAAGACGAGAAGAATGTACAACCGAATCACCAAACAAAGACTCATCAGTCAAATGCACCATCCAACTTATTTGATTGCCTGTATCAATTTCTTTAAACTCAGCCTTTTGATAACCTCGTGGGAAACAATCATGAACCCCTTGAATGGTAAACTGACTATCTTGCACACACATAGTTACAGAACCTGGCCAGTTCCCTTTTTTCTGTGCACCCTCGGCATAAAAATAATAAAACCGCGAAGCAAGAGGACCATCGATTAAGGTTTTACACTCTGTTACGGGCACCATCCACCACCCTTCGCTTACCCACCCTGAAAGCGTACGATAGCCAAGGGCGACACCAACAGCCTGTTGGGTCATATTACAAACTCTAAAATCAGCTTTTGCAAGACTAACAGGCAGAAAAAAGAGCAGAACACTCAAGAGAAAAATTTTCAGTCTTTTCTGCAATACGCATTGCTGCTTTCTGGTCTGTTTTTTACCAACCATAAAACTCCCTTTATGACACAAGTCCTTAAAACGAAACATACATCCCTTCTCTTCTTTTTTTCCAAGAACTTTTCAAATGTACACAGAGATATTTTTATTCTTTTCTTGTTCTTCTTACCCTTTTGTCAATGTACATTTTCAAACTTTTACAAAATATTTAAAGACAATTTGTAAAAAAAGTGTACAGCTTGATTCACTTTCTGTTTTTCAGGCTTTTCCAACACAAATTTATCGTTGATAAAAAATAGTTTAACATAGACAATCCGGAGAAACATGCAATGAACACAGTAACTGATCAAACACACGCTATATCCGTAAACCAATTACGTGCTTTTATTGAACGTATAGAACGTCTAGAAGAAGAAAAAAAAACCATTTCTGAAGATATTAAAGAAGTTTATGCCGAACTGAAAGGATCTGGTTTTGATAGTAAAGCTGTTCGGAGCATTATACGGTTGCGTAAAAAAGAAGAGCATGAACGCATGGAAGAAGAAGCAGTGATCCAACTTTATAAAAACGCGCTTGGGATGAGTTAGCACAGGCGCGTGTCTTTTTTATCTTTTTACATAAAAATTCAAGTTCCAACATGTATCATCTTTTGCACACAAGAACTTCTCTTCCAGCGCTGTCAACAGACACTCAAAACGCGCTTTATCGCAGCAATCCAGCGCTGGCTCCGAGAACCTTTGTTGAGTTTTTTCATTTCATTCTGCAAAGCAGCAATTTGTTCAAGAAATTTTCCAACATAACAACCCTGCCTGTGAAATAATTTGCAAAGCGCTGTTCTTTCCCCCAAAAGCTGATAAACGAGCGAAAGAAGAGAATGTAAAAAATGAATAATCCCCATAAATTTTTACCAGAAGTTTTCGCAGTTCATGCAACTTGCGACAAGAATATCAGCAATATGTAGCACAATTTAGAAATAAATCCCTAAAACGGCATAGAAGATCACATACGTTCTCTTACACTCAGAAGAGTTCTTACATTTCAATCGGTCGCCAAAACGCGAAATGAGGAAATAAGGGAGGGGGAAACGGGGTTAGAACAAAAGCATTGTGCTATACTATATTGTATTTTGCACAAATCGAATGGCAAGAGCTGATACAAAAACCAGCATGGGACGCAAAAAATTGCACGAGAAATATGCGGGGTCATACACTTTTATGAGGAGAAGACTATGGAAATCAAAACAAAACGAACAATTTCCAGATTGATCAGTTTAGAAGATGCGGGTGAATTGTCTTCCTATTACCTTCGCAATGCGAACTATTTACGTCCCTTTGAACCAGTAAAATCTGATGATTACAACACTCTAACAGCTTGGAAAATACGAGCAAATGCGTTCGCTTGTAAGAGCATTCAAGAACGAGCATACCGATATGCTATACGATTAAAAAATGAAAACACAATCATCGCCGTCGTTAACTTTACAAATGTGGTTCGTGGTGTTTTTCAAGCCTGTCATCTTGGTTTTTCTCTTGATGAACAACAACAAGGTAAAGGCCTCATGTTCGAGATTTTATCTACCCTAATCGTTCATGTCTTTCGTGTCTATAGCTTGCATAGAATTATGGCAAACTATATGCCCGAGAATATTAAAAGTGGAATTTTGTTAGAGCACCTTTGTTTTGAGAAAGAAGGCTGCGCCAGAGATTATCTGATGATTGCCGGAAAATGGAGAGATCACATTCTAACCTCTCGGATTAATGATTCTTACGTTTGCGTCAAGTAGTCGGGATAAGGTATTTTTACAAAATATTAAAATAAGATAATATTCAGGCCTCACGAGATCCCGAAAACTTTTCTTTTTCTACGTCTTCGCGCAAAAGTTCAAGTTCCAACCATTCTTCTTCCTTTTGCATACAAAGCATTTGTTTTTCTTGAAGCATTGTAGAGAGACGCTCAAAACGAGCTTTATCACAGCTATAGAGCGCTGGATCAGAAAGTTCTTGTTCAATTTTTTTTATTTCATCCTGCAAAGAAGCAATTTGTTCAGGCAATTTTTCCAGTGCATAAACTTGCTTATAAGACAATTTGCGAGATACCGCTTTTTCCCTCGATGTTCCCTGTTTTGAGTGATTTTGCACATAAGGCTTTGATAACTCTTTACGCGCTAACACAGCTTGCTTGCTCTGCGCCATCATATCACTATAACCACCAGCGTATAAAATCCAGCGGCCATCGCCTTGGGGCGCCAACACATGCGTTACAGTTCGATCTAAAAAATCTCTGTCATGGCTGATCAACAATACTGTCCCCGCAAAATCAGCAATAAACTCTTGTAACAAATCCAATGTTTCCATATCCAAATCATTGGTCGGTTCATCGAGAATCAAAAAATTTGCTGGACGCGAAAGCAGCCTTGCAAGCATGAGTCGCGCTCTTTCTCCACCTGAAAATTCTTTGAGGGGGGTGCGCGCTTGTTCGGGTAAAAATAAAAAGTCTTTCATATAAGAAACAACATGCCGCTCTTGCCCATTGATCACAAGAGTATCACCCCTCCCTCCTGTGAGATAATGCGCTAAAGTTTCTTCTCCATTTAAAGTACGCTGTTGATCAAGCAACGCCATGGAAAGGTTATATCCATGCTTCACCGTCCCACTATCGGCCGCTTCTTTGCCGATCAGAATGGAAAGTAATGTTGTTTTTCCAATACCATTGGGACCCACCAAACCAATTCGATCACCACGTTGAATCCGCAAAGAGAAATCTTTTACAACAACGTGATCACCATAAGATTTTGAAATTCGTTTTGCTTCAAGCACCAATTGACCGGAATTATGGCTTTTAGCAGCTGTCAAAAGTGCATTTCCCGGTTGCCCTTTATAGGTTTGATGCTGCTGTCTCAATTCTTTTAACGCCCCCAAACGGCGCACATTACGTTTACGCCGCGCTGTTACCCCATAGCGCAACCATTGTTCTTCACGTGCAATCTGTCGCCCCAATTTATGTTGTTCTAAAGCTTCCTCTTCAAGAGCCTTATCACGCCAATTCTCAAACTCCGAAAAACGCTTCTCCAACCTCTTTGTGGTTCCTCGATCAAGCCACACCGTTGAACGCGTAACATTTTCTAAAAATCGCCGATCATGCGAAATCACCACAATGGCGGAACGCAAAGAACACAAAACACCCTCAAGCCATTCAATAGTTGGTAAATCAAGATGATTGGTTGGTTCATCCAACAAAAGAATATCTGGTTTCGCTGCAATAGCCTGCAACAATGAAACACGGCGCTTTTCCCCACCAGAAAGCGTTTCCAACCTCTCAGTTCCTGAAAAACCAAGATTTGCCAGAAGTGTGTTTATCCATTGCACATCAGGCGCATCATCCAGACCAGCTTCCACAAAGGCGCGAATATTTTCAAAGCCTGAACAATCAGGATTTTGTGAAACATAACAAACAGTGACCCGAGGATGGCGAAAAATTTCCCCACCACTTGGCTCACTCATCCCAGCCGCAATTTTTAGCAGCGTAGACTTTCCACAACCATTACGGCCCACCAATGCAATACGCGCCCCTTGCTCAACCGACAAGCAAGCTTGGTTGAGCAAAGGAGCTGATCCAAAAGTTAGGAAAATGCGGTCAAGCCGCAGCAGCGGCAACGCCATTAACGAACGCGTTTATGACAAGGTGCATGATACATGACACCTCTTCCATCACGGTAAGTGCACAATTTTGGTGTATGCGGCGCGCGTACTTTGTGAGCACAAGGTGCTTGATAAACCTGTCCTCTATGGGTACGATATGTGCACATTGGTGTCTGCGGAACAACAATCTGTCTTTGCTGTCTTTGTTGATTTACAGCGGCTCCTGTCACTGTTCCTGCAATCGCACCAAATGCTGCACCCGTAAGCGCTGCCCCAGGCGTGCTTCCAGCAATTGCTGTTCCAGCTAAAGCGCCTATTGCTGCTCCGCCTACACCGTAACGCGCAACACGTTGATCATTAACAGAACAAGCCACCGTACTTAAACCCATGGCTGAAACAACTGCCACTTTTAAAATTGACTTTAACATATAAAAAACTCTCCTTCTCGAGATTAATACATAAATATATTATTCATGCCGGCACTTAATCACCATGTCCCCCTCTGCCTTATTCAAATACACCGGAAGAGCTTTATGGAATAGGTACAGACGCCAATAATATAGCTTTTCCAGAACCTAATTGGCAAGAAAAGGTTCCACAAATACGGTTAGAAACTGTCAAAGAAGACCCAAATGATACATTTTTATCACAAAGCGGCCATTTGACACCTGAGAGAGTTAATCCTTGTAAATCAGAAAAACCGATAATACTAAACAAACAACCCTCAGGTAAATCACATGAAAAAGACTTTGGCAAAACCGGCCAACCTTCTTCAAGACCGCTCGTCAATAACACTGCAATGCCCTTTTCGGCCATCACCAATGCTTGCGTCATATGAGAAAGACTATGATCACTTCTTTCACCACCAAAAGCACCACACAAAATAAGCTGTTTGGCACCATTTTGCAGAGCTCTTTCACATGCCAGAGCACTATCGGTCATATCTTTATCAGAAGGAAAAAGCTCACGTGGAATATGACGATATTTGTCTATGAGAGACTGATCAGATGAATCGAAATCTCCCAACCACAACTCAGGAATCACATTCAGCGCTGCTGCATGACGCATTCCACCATCGGCAGCAATCACTCGACTGTTGCGAATTTGGCGATGCAAACGATCAGTGACACAAACATTTCCATTTAACAATACTGTAAATGTTGTCATGCCATACTCCGCCTTTCGTAAGATTTCCTTTTATAGCATTTCTTATAAAAATAGACGTTTTTTATAGATAATAACCGTGATAAAATCAAAAGAATCCTTATCCTAAAAGCTTCTTTCCAAAAAGCTCCGTTATTGTAAAAAACACATACTTAAAGATACAAATGAAATTTGCCAAAATACAATCAGAAAACCCGGTGCACCTAGAAAACACAGTACACAACGATCAAAAGTGCCCAATTTTTCAACGAAATTTTCTTTTTCGCAATAGACTGTATAAAGTAACTCTCATAAGCTTAATGCTTCTCCTTTCTGCTTGTCATACGCGCTTCTCCTCCAATAATATGCTTTCTTCTTCAGATTCTAAACGTACCAGCAAAAACAATATCTATGTCACATTAAGCGCACTACAACACCTCCGTATTTTACAAATATATGGCGGTGCATACTATGATGCAAAACTTGAACGCCTCTTAGCAAATATTGTGCGTAAACTCACTGTTGTATCACAAACCCACCAAAGCTATTCTGTAACAATTTTAGACTCCGAGAGTATCAACGCCTTTGCCCTCCCAAGTGGCTACATCTACATAACGCGCGGTATGCTAGCATTGGCCAATGATTCTTCAGAAGTTGCAGCAATTTTAGCCCATGAAATAGCCCATATTACTGCCAATCACGGCATTTTGCGCCTGAAAAAAGAAGCCGAATTGAAGATGACAAATCATATGTCACCACACCTGCTTTCTTATAAAGGAAGAAAACTTCACAACTCCATTAACAACAAACAACAACTCGCACAATTTTCACGCAATCAGGAACTGGAAGCCGATTCAATTGCACTCGAAATGCTCAAACGAGCAGGATATGATCCATTTGCATCGCCGCGTTTTTTACAATCACTAGAAGCCTATAATGTCTTTCGCAATAGCTCTGGAACCTCAAATACTTCCTTAGACTTTTTAGCAACACATCCAACCACTCCGCAACGGATTCGCCGTGCGATAGAAAAGGCACGGAAAATAAGTATAGCGAACATAAAAAACACTGATCGCGATTCTTTTCTCAAAAGCATTGATGGCATGATTTTTGGTGGTAACTCTCATACAGGTTTTGTACGAGAAAACCAATTTATCCACCCACAATTGCGTATAACTTTTTCCGTTCCACACAATTTCACAATAGAGACTTCAGGGCACACTGTTTGGGCCAGCGGGATGGGTAAAACTGCTATTCGTTTTGATGCACTACCGCATCCTAATGAAATCTCTGCGAGCGATTATTTAAAAAGTGGCTGGATTGTAGGACTTGATGAATCCTCTATCCGCCCAACAACAATCCAAGGTCTTCCTGGAGCGCACGCCCATGCGGCCAATAAGCAATGGCAATTTGATGTAGTTGTCATTTTATTCAACAAGCACCTCTTTCGTTTCCTTACCGCGTTCCCACATGATTCTCAAAATTTTAAAGCGGTTGCCGAAAGAACCGTACAAAGTTTTCATCCCCTTACATCATCACAGTTAAAAAAGCTAAAACCCTTGAGAATCCGTGTTGTGCCCGTTAAAGAAGGAGACAGCATTGCAAACCTTGCTAATAAAATGCAAAACACAAAACATAAAGAAAAACTTTTTTGCATTCTCAACGCATTCTCCCCAACTCAAACTTTACGCGTAGGTACAAACGTTAAAATTGTCACAGAATAATCCCCCATACTTTTCTCCCCTTTATGTTTCTCTCCTATTCCCTTTGCTTTACCTTCTGAGACATTTCCCCCGCGCCGATCTGGTCAATCTTTGAACCCCGCTTCCCGATAGCTCACCTCTCATTGCACAACCTCACTTCAGATTGTCTGCTCGAGAAATCTTCAATGCTTATATCTCATAAGCATCCGCTGAATGAACGGTAAGGAGAGCAGAACGTAGCTTTTGCAAAGCGCGTGCTTCAATTTGACGCACCCGCTCTTTCGAAATTCCCAACTTTTCACCCAAAACTTCTAAAGTAGCTCCCTCTTCATTCAAACGACGAAAACGAATAATTTCAAGTTCCCGTTCATTAAGAATTTGCAACGCATCATAAAGCCATTGTGTACGCCGTTGTCCGTCAATCACTTGCTCAATTAAAGCATCAGGAAGAGGGCTATCATCCACGAGAGCATCCATTTTAGCAATGGAATTCTCACTATTCTCAGAAACAGAAACGCTCAAAGAATTATCGGAACTAGAAAAACGAAAATCCATCGTTTCAACATCACGAACTGAAACGCCGAGTTTTTCAGCAATCGTGCGAAAAATATCTTGTTTTGTCAAAGCACTATCATCTTGTACCAATTTCGCCCGTAAACGTCGTAAGTTAAAGAAAAGCGCTTTTTGCGAAGAACTGGTTCCCCCTCGAACAATAGACCAATTTCGTAAAATATAATCTTGAATAGAAGCACGTATCCACCATGTTGCATAAGTCGAAAAACGCACCTCCCGATCAGGCTCAAAACGCGCAGCAGCTTCTAGCAACCCCACATAACCTTCTTGTACCAGATCCCCCAACGGCATTTTAAAACGTTTAAAACGGTTAGCAATCGCAATCACCAAACGCATATGTGCCGCTGCAATTTGATGCATAGCGTCATCATCGCGTTTATCTTTCCATCGCAGAGCCAAATCATGCTCTTTTTGTCGTTCAAGATAAGGCGCTTGCATAGCAGAACGCATCATATTACGTCCCAAGCTTTTATCTGCGTCGCTATAATTTTTACTGTTTTTGTAAACAGCATTTGAAAGATTACCCATAATAACCCCTTGCGATTAAAATTATCAAAATTGATTTGGCAACGACATCATCATTCTTTCTCAAAAAAAAGAACGTAAAAGTTGTAATTTTTATACCACTACTTTAGCGTGTAAATTTATAATCGCAATTGTTTTTTTATTATTATTGTAAAACTTATTGTCAGAAGACACAGATTCATGAGCGAAACGGCGATATAATATACGCCTCTCACCAGCAAGAAATGTGCGAGAAAGCTTTGTCCTCACCTGTTGATGACAAAACAAAAAAACAAACAAGCCCGCAAAAATAAATGTTGTTTTGTTTAATTATCGACGTACTTACCTTTTGCGCAAAGAATTTATTTTACACTTCCAACTTCACAACGCAATTAATGCGTGTAATAAACATGTATAACACGTCAAAAATGAATAAAAAGAAAAATACCTAAACCTAAAGGGAAAAAGAAGCATCAAAAAACAACAAGAATGATTGAAGAAAATATAACAAACGTGTTAAAGGAGCAGCATAATGATAGAATTTTCAAGAATAAGCTTTTACCAGTGTAGCACTGAGAAAGAAAATGATCATGGATAGCAAGATTGTTCAACAGAATGAGATTCTTCAAGATGATATTCTTATTGAAAAACACGGAAGTGGCAAATTTGAAGGTTTTCGTTTTTATGCCAATAAGAACAATACTGCTCAAGCAACTAACACGCAAAACTTAGCAGATGTAGAAAATGAGAATTTGATTCTTGCCTTTACTAAACGTGCAATGCGCTTTTGTGCTTGTGCCAATGGAGATTTTACACTCAGTTCTGATGGAATCGTGCGTTGGATTGGTCAACCGGTAGGACAACTTGTTGCAACGGAGAATCTTTTAAAACCCAAACTCATTATTTTAGCAGATGCGCAATTAACGGGGGAAGCTCGCGATAATGTAATGAAACGCCTAGAGCGTTTTGTAAATTTTCATTTTGAAACGGCTTTAAAACCCCTGTTTGATTTGCAAAATGCTGATAGCTTGACGGATTCAACAAGCAGCCTTGCCGCACAACTTGTCCACTCTTTAGGAATCTTGCCCCGTCGAGAAGTTGCTGAAATCGTCAAAGGTCTGGACCAAGAATCACGAGCAGTGCTCCGAAGGCTAGGTGTGCGTTTTGGTGCTTTTCATATCTATGTTATAGGAATGCTTAAACCAGCCCCTGTCCAAGCCATTACTCTGCTATGGAACCTTCAAAATGAAGGCCATGACCAAACTGGTTTGGGTGAAATTTTTGCGGCTTTGTCTGCAGGACGGACTTCTCTCGTTGTTGATCCTACATACAACCGCCAATTTTATCAATTAGCCGGTTATCGAATCTTAGGGCAACGTGCTGTACGCGTTGATATTTTAGAACGCCTTGCAAACCTTATCCGCCCCGCACTTCACTGGAAACAAGGGAGTGAACAAAAACCCGAAGGCGCCTATGATGGCAAAAGTTTTTTTGTCACATCCACAATGATGTCTATTCTTGGAGCCAATGGAACCGATATGGAAGAAATTCTTAAAGGACTCGGTTATCAAGCGCATGCCGTGAGTAGCACTGTTTTTGAACAAAATCTCCTCGCATACGAAGCCTCTTCCCATGCATGTACGACAGCACAAGATGTTCCTGCGGCAGAATGTGTTGGTGATCAATGGCAAACAATGAAAGCCTCACAAACAACACAAGAAGAAAACAGTGTCTTAACCACTTGTGTTGAAACACAACCCAATATCGTAGCCAACATAGATTGTTTACCAGCAGCTGAACCTGTTGGCGACTTTGCCAAGCAAAAACATATCACAGTAGAAGATAAAGTTATTTTACTATGGCGTTATCATTATCATTCTCACAACCACGCGCACAAAAACCGTGATAAATCTGGACACAGATGGCAAAACAAACCGAAAAAAGCTTTTAAGAAAGGGGCAAACGCGAATGAAAACACCCCGCAAGAAGCACCAGCGCATACCAAACACTCTTATAAATCGGGAAAATCTCACAGCAAACGTGTAAATAATAAACCACCTCGGAAAGAAACGCGTCCTAACCCTGATTCACCTTTTGCAAAATTAGCTGCACTACGCGATCAACTCACAAATAATAAAAGCACACATACACTTTCTTCCAAAGATCACTAAAATAACAAATGGAGTTTGATCTTGGCATATGTAGTAACCGACAACTGCATTCATTGCAAATATACTGATTGCGTTGAAGTTTGCCCTGTTGATTGTTTTTATGAAGGTGAAAACATGCTTGTCATTCATCCCGATGAATGTATCGATTGTGGTGTCTGCGAGCCAGAATGTCCAGCAGAGGCTATTAAGCCTGATACAGAGCCAGGACTAGAAAAATGGCTAGAGCTCAATCTTCATTACGCAACCAAATGGCCTAATTTAACCACCCGAAAAGACCCGCTTCCTCAAGCAAAAGAAATGGATGGTGTTCCAGATAAATTAGAAAAGTATTTTTCAGAAAATCCAGGAAGCGGTGAATAATAACCTACGGTCCACACAGCACTCCTAAAAAAATTGAGAACATTCTCTTGTAAAAACAAAAATTCTTAAGCGAAATGATTGATTCTTTTGAATTTTGATGTTAATACTATTTTAACATGATCATCTTTCTAAGTATTTTCTCTTTGCTTGTTGCTTGTAAAGCAAGGTGTTTTTTGTTGAATTTAAAAGTACTCAACTTTTATGCTCATTAAATTCGTATAATATACTTGGTCAAAGAACATTCAACGTTCAGGTTTATAACCTGCTTTCCGGTACATTTTTTGGTCATAAAGGGAGTAAACTAAAATATGGCATCCCAACACGGAACGTCCTCCAATGCTAAAGGATTTGCAACCTCTGAATATATCGTCTACCCTACCCATGGAGTAGGGCAAATTATAGCGATTGAAGATCAAGAAGTTGCAGGGCATAAATTAAAACTCTTTGTTATTCATTTTGCGAAAGATAAAATGGATGTCAAAGTACCGATTGCGAAAGCTATTTCTGTTGGAATGCGCAAATTATCTGCTGTTGATTCTGTTGAACGCGCATTAAAAATCTTGCACGGAAAAGCACGCGTTAAACGAACCATGTGGTCACGTCGTGCTCAAGAATATGATACTAAAATCAATTCAGGTGATCTCATTTGTATTGCCGAAGTGGTGCGTGATCTTTTTCGCTCAAATCTACAGCCCGAGCAATCTTATTCCGAACGCCAGCTCTATACCGCTGCACTAGAGAGAATGGCCCGTGAAATTGCTGTTATTAATAATCTTTCCGAAACAGAAGCCATAAATCTCATAGAGATGCATCTCTCAAACAAGCCAGAGCGCGAATTTAAATCCGAGAGAGATGAAGCTAATACAAATAGCAACACTGTATACGCTGCGTAATAAGAAGCTAAGATATTTTTTATAATAAAAACAAACCAGCATCTCGCTGGCTTGTTTTTATTCATGATCTTCATAAATAAAAGAATCTTTGACAGGAAATCCGCTAAGTTACTTCATCTCAAAATATTTTGGTGGAGTTGTCCACGATATGAATAACATTACAGAGTCATCTTATATCAAAAAATGATATTTTAATCTTCCTGTTGTAACCCTCTTTATCGAATATATCTTAGATGCACTCTGTCACTAAGCTTATTAATAGCAATCAAGGATTTTGATTCTTCACAAAGGACATAAGCCCCATAAATTGGTACGCACAACCTTCCAAATCATTCTGTCAAGATGACAAGCAAATCAACGTTCTCCACACCGATAAAAACAAGAGAATTCTTCCCTAACCTCACACAGAGCACTCTTCACACAAAGTGTATGCACAACAAATCAACCTCCTTGCCAAGATAACAAGAAAGCCGCAAAGCTACCACGCAATGAGGAAACCCTATTTCCAATACCCTTTTAACAAGAGAACCGAAAAGCACATCACCTGTACAAGCGCTCGCCTACAATAAAAATAGGCCTTAACCTAGTAAGGAAATAAAATCTCAATCTTTAGGGGGTAAAACTGAACGTCCGCGATACATCCCAGTCTTCAAATCAATGTGATGAGGGCGACGTAATTCACCAGAATTTTTATCTTCGATATAAGTTGGCGCCTTCAAGGCATCAGCCGAACGGCGCATACCTCGCTTCGAAGGAGAGGTTTTTCGTTTAGGTACAGCCATAAAGAGACACTCCAAATCCACTAAAAAAGAAGAGGCAATGTCAAAAATGACAGAGCCTTTGTCAAAAAATTAGAAAATCTGATAGTCTTATACACTGATTAAAAAGAAGAGGCAACGTCAAAAATGGTAATACTATTATCAAAAATGACAGTTTTAGACACTGATTGAAGCCTTCTCATGAGATTTTCATACAATTTTTGTTTGGCTTTAACAAAGACTTCCGCTTACAGTGGGTATAAATTTTTAATAAAAAAGCCTCTCTTGAAATTCCAGAACCCCGTTTTCAAAAATAAAGGAAGCACAAATGCATGAATTTACCACCCTTCTTGCAGAACATGCGCACACCGTTGAAAAGCGACTTGATACACTGTTAAGTGATCAAGTTCAAACTGGTGAAATTGCTCGTCCTGAAACCCTCATCAAAGCCATGCGCTACGGTGTGCTGAATGGTGGAAAACGCCTCCGTCCTTTTCTTGTTATGCAAAGTGCGGCACTTTTTGATATCCCTGCTGAACACTCTCTTGATATTGCATGTGCCTTAGAATGTGTCCACTGTTACTCACTCATCCATGATGATCTTCCCGCCATGGATAACGACACACTCCGACGCGGAAAACCCACAGTTCATAGAGCATTTGATGAAGCAACAGCAATTCTAGCAGGCAATGCTCTGCTAACATTTGCTTTTGAAATCATTGCCCATAAAGCCAGTACACTCCCCTTTGACACCAGAATAAAACTGGTCACAGCTCTTGCACAATCTGCAGGAATTGGTGGTATGGTAGGCGGACAAATGCTAGACCTTGAAGCGGAAAAAAAACCACAAGAGAGCACCAACATTATCACTCTACAACGCATGAAAACAGCCGCTCTGATAAGCTTTGCTTGCCAAGCAGGCGCAATTATCGGCAATGCATCCAAAGAATTCACAGAAAAACTTGCTGCTTTTGGAACATATCTTGGTTTAGCCTTTCAATTGACGGATGATCTCCTAGATGTCACGGCCAAAAGTGAAATCCTAGGAAAAACAGTAGGTAAAGATAAAACAGCACATAAAGCAACTTTTGTTCGTCTTTATGGCATTGAAGAAACACAAAAAAAGCGGGACGAACTCATCGCTAAAGCAGAAGTACTTTTACACCCCTTTGGCGCTAAAGCAAAACCACTTCAACAAGCTGCTCGCTTTAGTGCAACACGAAAAAATTAATCTCAGTCTGCTCCATTGTGCACCACCATCTTTACTTAATAAAAACACAAGGCAAACACTATTATTCTATTTATCAACTCTCAATGTTGCCAATAACCCTTGGCGCTTAAAAGCATTCATGAGAGATATTTATTCCTTTCTTAAACGATTTTTATACACCACCCTCCTTTGTGACGAGAAAAGATATGATTTTGATTGATTCAATATACACCAATTTAAAATGAAAAAATCCCACAATAAGCCGAGACTCCTATTCAATATGGATAGCAAATTATCACTATAAATCAAAACGTTGTCCTACTCTTAAACCACATAAAACGCTTGTGATAATGATAAGTTAATATTCGCGCTGAGACCTTTTTAGAGTTCCTTCTAAAAAAAACACTGCAAACAAGTAAATAAACAAATATATACCCAAAATGTAAACTAATGACAAAAAACCAAACATACTTACCATATACGCACTAAGATAAAAAAACACCAATAGGCTCATCCTCCCAACAGTTGACAAGAAAGATTCGTATGTGGCCCTAAGATTATCGCTAATACTATCGTGCAGGACAACTTCTACACGAAGATATGTATACTTAATGAGATAAAAAATCATACAGACTAAAATAACAGCAATTTCTTTTTTGGGCTCAAAGAAGGCAACTGTAAAAATCGTAGCAGCCGAAAGAAACAGTAGTAGAATAAAATTCACTCCCTCACTTAGTTTTGTAAAGAGAAAACTAGCCAGTAGCTGAGAGAGCAATATAAGAGAAAATGTCATACCAAGATAAAAATAAGTTACATTGATATCATAATCTTTAAATATCCACTGCCAATACTGCGAAAATATATTGAAAAAAATAAGTGAAAAATAAAAACATAGAGATATGTAAGGAACTTTAACAAAAATGGATAACATTTCTCTTGCGTCAGAAATGAAAGAATTCGCTTTTATTGTTTTTTTCTCTCCTTTTAGATCATCCAAAAAAAACAAACCAAAGATTGTTGTAATCATCATTAAAAACGCAGATATATACCATATATATTGGCTAGAATAATCGGCAAAATATGCGCCTATCAAACTAAATATAAACATGCCAATGTAATTATTTGAGAGCTGGAACCGAGCACTTTTTTAGTAGATGTAAATTTTGTTTTTGCATATTGAACAAGTAGGGCATTATAGGCACCAGCAATCAATGTAAGCGATAATGCATTAAAAGTTTCTGCCAAAAGAAAACCATAAAAGCTTGTAGAAACTCCCATGAGAAAGAGCCATGTGGCTGCAAAAGCTGCTGCTAAAATTATAGATATTTTATAACTTTTTCTATCGGCAAAATATCCAAGAGGAATATCTGTAACCATCATAATAAAAGCTTGAAATGACTTAATTATACCGATATCGATAAGAGTTAACCCTTTTTCAAGCATATAAAATACAATAAAGGCGCCTGTTAAAATCCTTATACCGTTAAATAAAAATCCAAATGCTAATATACTTTTCATTTACGCACCAATAGCGCCAATAAAGTAATGTACTAATTATTTTATATAAATATAAAAGCTCACATTTTATTACAAATATGGAAAGAGCCGCTATATGGATCTCCAGTCCTATCAATTTGATATCCGGAAAAATTAATGAATAATGTTTTTTCTATAATTTGACATTTGTCAAAATCCGTTAAATATTTCACTGCTTCAAGAGCAGCCAAAGAACCAGCAACCGCATTATATGGATCTATCAAAGTATTCATATAGTTTTGCTTAATATTTTTAACAAATTCAAACGCATTAACATCCTTCATATGATTCTGATTCACACATGCATAACATCTGGTTTTACCTGAAATAATAAGTGGCCCAATAATAGCATTTACCGTAGCCGAACCGACATATAATAACGCACCCCTCATATTGAAAGCGGCTTCGTTCATCAAATGAAAAACATCGGATCTTGGATTATCTGCTGCGGATATAACAAGATCAGCTCCTTCAAACAGACGGCATGCCTTCTCTACACTATCTATTTTTTCATCATAGAACGCATATTGAGTTGAAGGGCTAATATAGGGAGCTTTATCTCTAACAACATCAACCTTTTTTTTCCCTAAGTCATTATAATTATAGAGTATTTGCCTAGACAAATTTGATTCTTCAACAATATCAAAATCATAGCTTTTAATGTGTCCTACACCCATTGCAGATAATGTATAAAAAACATAGCTCCCGCATTCACCCAAACCAACTATAGTTATCTTAGCATCTTTCAATTTGGAGTTAGCTAAAAGAGCATTGTCAAAATTACCTGATACATGCTTAAATAAGTTAATTTGCCTATCAAATCTGTTATATTCGCTCTCACTAAGCCCAGCTTTTCTTATAGAATCCTCCTTAGAAAAGGGAGGTTCTATTATTCTATTATTCTATTATCAAGCATATATTTTGTTAAATATAAAAAATCTTCGCTTTCTGCAGTATCTAGGTTACATTTTAATATTATATCACCTATGGTATTATCTGCGTCAAAACACGCCAAAGCCTTTATAACATTCGGCGATGTACCACTCATATCAAGGGCTACAACGTTACGTATATCTGCCCCTATCAAAACCTCATCCCCTTCTTGTCTCGCTGATATAGTATACGAGTAAACATACTTGTTTTCATATAGCGAATTCATTTTCAAATCTCCCCCTAGCCAGCTGAAGATCTACATGACTCAACAAATCATGCAAATCTCTTGTGTTATCAAAATTAAAATTATCAAAACAAAATTTACGCCCATGATACTCTTCAAGATATTTTATATGGAGCCTTATAGCATTCATTTTTTCATCTATTGATAACTCGTCCAAGCTTATATGATGAAATCTACGAAAAAACGCAGCATCTCCTTGAATATGTGCTAATTCAGCAGAAGTCGTTGCTACAATAAGCTTTAAATTCTGTTCGAGCATAAAAGGTTTGAATAAATCCATAGCGCCAATACCCCCATCACTTTTGGTATGAGCAATTGAATGCCCTTCATCAATAAACAGGGCGACATTTTCATATGGAGAAACAGTTTCTATTAAAGCCCCAATTTTTCGTTCAAACTCCCCCGCAATCCCGTATCAGATATCACGCTTCCTAAATTAACTTCTAATATAACATATCCATTCACCATAGACTTAGACTGATTAAGCCTACAAGCAAGCTCACGCACAAAAGAAGTCTTTCCACATCCAGCAAGAACAAGAAATGACAATGCTTTTCTTATAAGCACAAAACAAAGAAACCATCGCCATCCTTATTACATCTTCGCGACCGATATATGGAGATCTCCTCCCTAAACCAAGGACATTCAAATTAACTCCACATTTTCTCATATCGCTAGCCAACAGCACCGCATCTTCATTCTGTAAATACATTTTACCTCAAACTATAAATAGAAGGGGTCATACAACCCCTTCCAATATTTTTAGTTACGACAATAAAGAGTCACAAATCAAAGATTTTACTTTAGCAGATGTAGAGGAATAAGACTTAATCTTCGTTCCTAGTACCACTTTAGTATTTGATTCTACTTTCATTTTAACCTCCTCGTTTAAAATAACATTTGGAAGAAATATCTCTCCCAAATTTGTCCTTACATTCATTTATATCAAAATATGTCAACAAATGTTTTTGGTCGCTTACTCAATTATAAATTTCTCAAGCCAATGCTTTTTTATAGCGTCTCAAATCTGCGATATTTGTCCGAAGCAGTTTTTTCTAAGATAAATGCCTCCAACTATCTGCACGGTTTATGATTTTTTGTATTTTTTATGGACTTGCATAGAGCTGTTATGGCAATATAAGGTGTTTTTTTGAGATATTGAGGCATTTGAAAAAATAAATATAGAACACAATGGTCCGCAAACAATAAAACTTTGATTTAAAAATTAAACAATGTAGTTTTGAAAGGAACTCAAATTATCCCATTAATTGGGAAAAATTCTAACAGCACTATCCAGCTTTACAATGAAACCCATAAAAATGCTGGAGATAATGTTACGTTTAGTTTGCTGATGAACCTGTTTGAAGACAGTGTTATCTAGGAGAGATGCTCGAAGACAATAAAGATGCGCTTCAACTTATGAACGGTCATCTTGTTCTCAACATGCAACGAGTGAGGATTGGATATTAATTCACAAGCAAAAGCACAATCTTCAATGAAGAAAAAACACAAAAACCATCATTGATCGAAAAAATGAACTCCAAGAATTTATTTCAACCTTGCCCAAAGCGTGTATGAATATAATCACTCAAGAGAGATTCAAATTCCTCAGCAATATGTTCTCCACGCAAAATCTTCACCTTTTTTCCTTCAATAAAAACAGGTGCTGCTGGACTTTCACCCATTCCGGGTAATGAAATTCCAATATCAGCATGTTTTGATTCTCCTGGTCCATTGACAATACATCCCATTACAGCAACTTTTAAACTTTCAACACCAGGGTATTTTTCACGCCAGACAGGCATATTTTTGTATAAATTCGCTTCAATTTTTTGTGCCAATTGCTGAAATACCGTCGAGGTTGTGCGCCCACATCCAGGGCAAGCCGCAACGACAGGCAAAAATTGCCGAAACCCCATCACTTGCAAAAGCTCTTGAGCAACCCTCACTTCTCGTGTCCGATCTCCACCGGGTTCAGGTGTTAATGAAATACGGATCGTATCCCCAATCCCTTGTTGTAACAAAATTCCCAAAGCAACAGAGGAAGCAACAACACCCTTTGTTCCCATCCCTGCTTCTGTCAATCCCAAATGGAGCGCATAATCACAACGCTCTGCCAAGGTACTATAGACCGCAATGAGATCTTGAACATCACTAACTTTAGCAGAAAGAATAATTTTATCGCGTCCCAACCCAAGCTCTTCCGCAAAAACAGCCGAATGTAGAGCCGATTGAACAACAGCCTCCCGCATCACTTCAACGACAGACAAAGGTTTTTCCTGCTTAGCATTTTCATCCATAAGCTGCATCAACAACACATTATCAAGAGACCCCCAATTCACACCAATACGAATAGGTTTACGGTACTGACAGGCAATCTCGATAATTTCCGCAAATTGGCGATCTTTTTTTGCACCAAAACCAACATTTCCAGGATTGATCCGATATTTTGCAAGCGCCTGCGCGCACGCAGGATGTTCTGATAAAAGCTTATGACCAATATAATGAAAATCCCCCACCAATGGTACAAAAAAGCCTAACCGTTCCAATCGCTCCCGTATTTTTGGCACAGCAACAGCAGCTTCATCACGATCAACGGTGATGCGAACCAATTGCGAGCCAGCTTGCCAAAGAGCAGCAATTTGTGCAACGGTTGCATCAATATCAGCAGTATCCGTATTCGTCATTGACTGAACAACAATCGGACACTCACCTCCAACCATCACATCGCCAACCGCAACACCAACAGACCGACGACGCTCAAGAGGTTTAGATAAGGAATACGCTGTGTTCATCAAGTCCTCAAATTTTCAAAACTTGGCATCTATCGACCATCATTTATGATCATGTTTTGCCAAAATACAATTTAAAAAATGAATGAAAGACAGTGCTTCATTAAGCCAAAACTCTCGATTTTTACCTCACCGATAAGCAGCACCATCAATGCAACCTTTCAATTTTTAAGCCGTTATAGCAAAACCCCAAACACAATTCCCACTGTCGTAAAACAGTATAACACATGAAGGAGGAAACCCATGAGTCTATTTTCAACTCGCGCCAAAAATGCTAGAATTAAAAAACGCATCGCACAATTAAAAAATCAACTCGTCCCAGCGAGTCCTTGGCGTTCTTATAATGACGGCTTTGAAAACATCTCTGATATGTTTGACACATGGAAACAAAAAAGCCGTCACGCACTTTACCATCTCAACGAGCATGCTACACAATTAAAGAAAAAAGCCAAAGAAAACCCCAAAACAACTCTCGCATTAACTGCAGGGTTAATTTTAGCTGGTTTCTTGCTGATACGTAAAAATTAAAAACACGATCAACAGTAAAAACCTTCAATGCCCACTTTGAGGTGGGCATACTTCTGCATCTCGGAAAAAAAAGCATACAGAGTTTCAGGTCCATTTTTATACAATAAGAATTTTATGAATCCAACAAGCTCTTTTAAAAATACAAAAAGCTGAATTATGACAAGCCAAATAAAATCCTCCAAGGTAAATGCCCACTTGCTATAAGTAAAGGACATAGAAATCAAATAACTCAAAAAACCCAAAATCTTAGCCTCCAGGAGTACGTTGTGAAGTATCTACATAGGTGACCACAGACATTCCAGGGATGAGTTTTTCAATCCCCTCCTGTCCAGGATCTAAAGCAATACGCACCGAAATACGTTGCGCAATTTTAATGAAATTACCAATTGTAGTATCTGTTTTTAACAGTGAAAATTCTGAACCTGTCGCAGGTGCGAAACGGACCACACGCCCTGTTAATTTCTTATTATTCAATGCATCAACGGAGAAAATAACCGGTTGCCCAACGCGCATCTGAGAAAGTTGTGTTTCCTTATAATTGGCTATAATCCAAATGTCATCAGAAATAACGGATACCAATTGCGTACCAGGCACAACATATTGCCCTACCCGTGCATTAACTAATCCAACAGACCCTGTTCTAGGAGATAAAATCTTGGTGTGGTCCAGATTGAGTTTAGCCAATTCAACACTAACCTTTGCCCCTGCAACATCTGACTGTAAACTTTGCCGTTCAAGATCTAATTGTTTTTGCAATTGGCGTTTTGTTTCAAGTGTCGCCAACAATTGCGAAAGAGGGCGAGAAACAGAACTAGTAAGATCAAAGTTTAACTTCTTGTTTTCAGGAAGAACATTGGAGAATGCTCGTGAACGCGTCAGTTCAGCTTCTGTTGTATTAATTTCTCCCTGCAAAATCTGAGCCTGCAACATAACACTTGCAAGTTTTGCATTTTTTGAATCTAGAACAGCCTGTGCTCTCGCAAACTGTTGACGAAAAAGAGAATCATCGAGTTCAAATAAAAGCATTCCCTTTTCAACTCTCTGATAATCTTGCACATAAACCCGTGCAATCACCCCGGAAATCTGTGAACTAACCAAGGTAACATTGCCTTTAATGGAAGCATTATCGGTTATCTGAATCGTACTCACAAAAGGGGGAAGTTTCCAAGCCCATAAAATGAGCAAAACACCTGTAATCCCTGAGAGAAATGCAACAAGCGTTGCTCTTGACCGTAATGCTTTTATCATTTTTTATTCCCCTCTTCACTGACATAATCCCGATTGTCAAATGCAGTCAAAGAGTATGACTTGACAAATATTTTGACAAGAAAAATAGCAAAGACAACCATTGCTATATAAAAGTAAAGTCGAAAAACATCATCATAAGCAAAAATATTTGCTGTTAACCTAAACTTTTCAATCAATTTAGACACGTCTTGCTCTTCCCCTAAGATAGGTGGAACAGCAACACTAGAAGAAGGCGAAAATAAGGCGGACATCTCAACCGAAATACGTGGATCCGTAACAACAATATTTTGTGTTAAAAATTCAAAATTCTTATGGGCGAAAAAAACCTGCAGGCTGCCAAAAAAAGCCGATCCCATTAATCCACCCGTCACTTGCGTCAAAAGAAAAACAGCAATAAAACTCAAGACGTAACGTGGTCCTCGCTCACCAGCTGTCACAAACCCCTTGAAAAGAGCAGGAGGCAAAAAAAGTGCATAACTAAAACTAACCAACCCTTGACTTAACATCATATCTTGCGGACGCGTTAAGTGGTTCACATGACTATCCAAATAAGCCCCAAGCGCCAAACAGCCTAAAGATAAAAGATAAAAATAATCCTCACGTCCAGCACGTAAAAAAAATACACAAGCCGCTCCCCCTAAAAGGGTCCCCAATATAACCGCAAGATACATGGGTGCCATCTCACGATTTAACAAACCAAAAAGATTAAAAAAACCTGCTACTAAGGTTGATCGTTCTAATAAAAAAACATGAAAAACCAATAAAATAAGAACAGATTGTAGCATTTCTTTACTGAAAAGCCAGCGTAAATCAATTAATGGTTTTTCTCTATTAAGCTCAAGAATGATTGCCGTAACCAAAGAGAGAACAGCCAGTGCCAATCCCCAACCAATCCACGGTGCCTCATACCACCAATACAACTTACCAACAGACATAATAACCGCATTGAGTCCAAGACCAAATGCAATCAAACTATAACTCACCCAATCTAACTTCTGAATAACCTTGCTGCGAACAACAGGAGTAAGGGGAAGAGAGAAGATACATCCCAAACTGATGAGAACTAAACCCATTTCCAACGCTGAAAGACTCAAAAATCCACCATTTTCCAGCAAATCAGGGGAAATCAACCGTGATAAAGGAGCAGCTAAAGCGGCATTCATATAGTTCAAACTAAGAGCAATAGTAAACTTCTTTGCTGGTGCAAAAGCCTCCATCATATAAAGGAGCGCTAAGGAAGCTAATGGTGCCGCAGCAATACCAGCAAAAAAACGAATAATCAGTGCAGAACGCAAATCCGTAACAAAGAGCTGTAAAATACAAACTAGAACGAAACCAAGAATTGATAATTCAGCAAAAGCACGAAGCCCAAACTGATAACGAATTTTGATCAACATAATCGCAACACTTACATTTGGTGCCATATAGGCAGCAACCAACCATGTGGTTTCTGTTAGAGTTGCATGAAAATCGCCAGTAAGATAAAAAATGTTAGACTGAACAATATTCGCCCCTAAGCCATAAGCCCACTGCAAAATAAAAGAAGCGAAAATATAAACAAAACATTTTGGCAAAGGCCCTGCAAAAATACGACCTGGATGGGGAAAAGGTTTTCCTCCTCTTTTAGCAGACATAACCGTACTCTTTTTTCCGCTCATGTCGCCTTTTCCTGTATACCCTGTTACGCCTCTGTCAATACAGTATCAACAGCTGTCAGTTGATGAAAAAAATCTTCTACCTTATGCTTTGCCTCATCACTTGCATCCCCTTCCAACGTCGTCCGAACCTGCAAAATCTGCTGTTCCAACGTGTTAAAAGAAAGATGTTCAACAGCCACAACCTTCTCTACCAGAAGCGAGCATCCCGAAGAAGTAACATTAGCAACGCCCCCATAAACAGCAAATAGCTTTTCCCCCGAAGAAGTGAGAACGCGGACACTCCCCAATACAACGCTAGCCACCAATGGTGCATGATGCGCCATCACTGTGAGTGCACCCGACTCTGAAGGAAGAACAACAGATACCACCTGTTCTGAAAACACAAATTTTTCAGGTGATACAATCTCAAACAAAAAACACTCTACTTTATTGTTCTCCACAAAAACCTCCACGAGGTTCAACACTAAGACCTCTTGTGCTCTTTACAACAAGCATTCGTTACAGATTTCCTCTTATGAAGAAGCTTCTGCAATGAGACGCTTTCCTTTTTCAATGGCTTCCTCAATCGACCCAACCATGTAAAAAGCTGCTTCCGGCAAATCATCATAATCGCCAGCGCAAAGACCTTTAAACCCTTTGATTGTATCCTCTAAAGATACAAGTTTTCCAGGCGAGCCAGTAAAGGCTTCAGCCACATGGAAAGGTTGCGAAAGAAAACGTTCAATTTTACGCGCCCGCCCTACTAACAACTTGTCATCTTCAGAAAGTTCATCCATTCCAAGAATAGCAATAATATCCTGTAGCGCTCTATAGCGTTGCAAAATGGTTTGAACTTGACAAGCAACAGTATAATGCTCTTCACCTACAATCAGTGGATCCAACATGCGTGAGAAAGAATCAAGCGGATCAACTGCGGGATAAATCCCCTTTTCAGCAATCGAACGCGAAAGAACCGTCGTTGCATCCAAATGGGCAAAAGATGTCGCAGGTGCTGGATCCGTTAAGTCATCAGCTGGAACATAAATAGCCTGAACAGAAGTAATAGATCCCGTTTTTGTACTGGTAATACGTTCTTGCAAAGCCCCCATATCCGTTGCCAAAGTTGGCTGATAGCCCACAGCAGAAGGAATACGCCCTAAAAGCGCTGATACTTCAGCCCCTGCTTGGGTAAAACGGAAAATATTATCCACGAAGAAAAGAACATCTTGGCCCTCATCACGGAAACTTTCTGCTATGGTCAATCCTGAAAGGGCAACACGGGCCCGCGCTCCTGGTGGTTCATTCATCTGCCCATAGACAAGCGCGCATTTTGAGCCCTCTGTTGAACCATTATTGTCTTTTGGATTCACATTCACACGGCTTTCGATCATTTCATAATAAAGATCATTTCCCTCACGCGTACGTTCTCCAACACCGGCAAATACGGAATATCCCCCATGCGCTTTTGCAATATTATTGATAAGCTCCATAATGAGAACGGTTTTACCAACACCAGCTCCCCCGAACAAACCAATTTTACCACCTTTAGAATAAGGTGCTAACAAATCAACGACTTTAATACCCGTGACAAGAATTTCCGATACCGTTGATTGCTCAACATATGCAGGAGCGTCTTGGTGAATAGAACGTGTTTTAGTCGCAAGAATTGGGCCAACATTGTCAACCGGCTCTCCAATCACATTCATAATACGACCAAGTGTTGCTTCTCCAACAGGAACACTAATCTGCGTTCCTGTATCAAAAACCTTTTGACCACGCGTCAACCCATCCGTCGTATCCATGGCAATGGTACGCACGGTATTTTCACCCAAATGCTGCGCAACTTCTAAAACCAGCCGATTGCCTAAATTATCTGTTTCTAACGCGTTAAGGATATTTGGCAACGCACCTTCAAACTGCACATCAACAACAGCACCGATAACCTGCCTAATCTCACCAACAGCTCCTTTTGCCTGTACAGCTTCTTTTGCACGGGTCTCTTTAGAAGAAGACCGCACAGAACTAGAAGAATTCTTTATGCCAGCTTGAGATTTTGAGGCGGTTTTTTGCGCGCCTGAACGAGCAGTTGTCTTCTTTTTCTCAACTTTTTCTGCTCCTTTGCTTGACGTCACTGCTTTTACCATTAATCCTTACCTTTTCAATTTAAAGCGCTTCAGCGCCCGCAATAATTTCGATCAATTCTGTGGTGATTTGTGCTTGACGCTGACGATTATAAGCCACTGTCAATTTATTAATCATTTCACCGGCATTGCGCGATGCATTATCCATAGCACTCATCTTCGCCCCCATTTCACCGGCAACATTTTCAAGCAAAGCCCGAAAGATTTGCACAGAAAGATTGCGCGGCACAAGCTCTTCCAAAAGAGAAACAGCATCGGGCTCATACTCATAAACAACTGATTGTGAACCTTTACTTTTGTCATTTTTTTCAACGATAACCTCTCCTTCGACAGCCTCTTTGGGAGAGAGCGTTGGAATCAAGCCAAAAGCTGTTGGACGCTGATTGATCACGGAAACAAATTCAGAATAAAACAGCGTACACACATCAAATGCTCCCTCATTGAATAAATCAATGATCCGCTGACTGATCATCGCAGCCTCTGCAAAACTAATCCGCTTTACAGAATGCAAATCAATGTGATCAATCATCAAAGCCTTGTAATCACGCGCTAAAATATCAGCGCCCTTTTTTCCCACGGTTAAAATCTTAACAATTTTACCAGCAGAAAGCAGTGTCTTAATTTGTTCACGCGCACGACGGGCGATTTGCACATTAAAAGCACCACAAAGACCACGCTCTGCAGTACATACCACC
Source organism: Bartonella taylorii (assembly GCF_023920105.1). Classification (NCBI taxonomy): domain Bacteria; kingdom Pseudomonadati; phylum Pseudomonadota; class Alphaproteobacteria; order Hyphomicrobiales; family Bartonellaceae; genus Bartonella; species Bartonella taylorii. Next base: position 1,884,242 of record NZ_CP083693.1, on the reverse strand, counting down.
AAAAGATGCACATCATCTCGACCCGTACCCCGCATGAGAGGAGGCGCATCAATCCCATCAACATCAGCCGCAACATTGGCTAAAATAGCAGCCATCCTCTGAGCATAAGGACGCGCAGACTCCGCTGCCTCTTGCGCACGGTGCAACCTTGCCGCCGCAACCATTTGCATGGCTTTGGTAATCTTTTGTGTTGCCTTAACCGAGGCGATACGGTCTCTAAGATCCTTCAACGACGCCATTCAAGCATTCCATCAATTCATCACGAAAAATTCTTTGCATAAGTCTTAAGCACAGTTATCAATTTATCCTTAATTTCATCGGTTATCTGTTTTTGATCAGCAATCGCCTTCAAAAGACTTTGGTGATCATTGCGCAGAAGCGTTAAAAGCCCCTGTTCAAAGCGCGCAACATCAGAAACAGCTAAAGAATCCAGGTAACCATTCACACCAGCAAAAATAACAACAACCTGTTCTTCTGTCTTCAATGGAGAAAATTGTGGCTGCTTCAAAAGCTCTGTTAAACGCGCACCACGGTTTAAAAGACGCTGCGTTGAAGCATCCAAATCAGAACCAAATTGTGCAAAAGCAGCCATTTCGCGATATTGTGCCAATTCACCTTTGATCGAACCAGCAACTTGCTTCATCGCCTTAATTTGCGCAGCGGAACCAACACGCGACACAGAAAGACCAACATTCACAGCAGGGCGAATTCCTTGATAAAATAAATTGGTTTCCAGAAAAATTTGCCCGTCAGTGATTGAAATCACATTTGTAGGAATATAAGCAGAAACGTCATTTGCTTGAGTTTCAATGACGGGTAAAGCCGTCAAAGATCCAGAACCATTTTCAGCATTCAGTTTAGCAGCACGCTCTAAAAGACGCGAATGAAGATAGAAAACATCACCAGGATAAGCTTCACGACCAGGTGGACGACGAAGCAAAAGAGACATTTGACGATAAGCAACAGCCTGCTTTGAAAGATCATCATAACCGATCAAAGCATGTTGCCCATTGTCGCGGAAATATTCACCCATCGCACATCCAGCAAGAGGCGCAATAAATTGCAATGGAGCAGGATCAGAAGCGGTAGCTGCTACAATAATGGAATACTCGAGCGCTCCACGCTCTTCCAAAATTTTAACAAATTGCGCTACCGTTGAACGTTTTTGACCAATGGCGACATAAATACAATACACTTTGTCCTGATCGTTTCCAGCACCTTTTTCGTGAAACGGTTTCTGGTTTAAAAATGTATCGAGCAAAACTGCTGTTTTTCCTGTCTGTCGGTCACCAATCACCAATTCACGCTGTCCGCGTCCAATAGGAATAAGCGCATCAATGGCTTTTAATCCCGTCGCCATGGGTTCATGCACAGATTGACGCGGAATAATCCCTGGAGCCTTAACATCAACACGACGACGCTCTGTTGCCTTAAGTGGTCCTTTACCATCTATAGGATTTCCCAATGCATCAACAACACGCCCAAGCAAAGCTGGTCCCACAGGGACATCCACAATAGACCCAAGCCGTTTAACGGTATCACCTTCACGAATATCACGATCCGACCCAAAAATCACAACCCCAACATTATCGATTTCCAGATTCAAAGCCATACCACGCACGCCATTTGAAAAGGAAACCATTTCCCCTGCTTGGACATTATCCAAACCATAAACACGGGCGATACCATCACCCACAGAGAGAACCCAACCAATTTCTGAAACTTCAGCCTTTTGGTCAAAGTTTCTGATTTGCTCTTTGAGAATTTTTGAAATTTCAGATGGTCTAATATCCATCAGCTGACCTCTTTTTTCAATGCAAGCTTAAGCGAAGATAATTTTGTTTCAAGAGACGTATCAATCTGAGACGACCCCACACGAATGATTAATCCACCGAGAATTGTTGGATCAACAAGGATATGTAGCAAAATTTTTCCCCCAACGACACCTTCCAAAGCCACGCGCAACTCTTGTTCTTGTTGAGAACTCAGTGAGCGTGCAGAAACAATCTGAGCCGAAATTTCCCTACGAGAGAGAGCAACACGACGTTGAAAAGCATGTAAAATACCAGTCAAAGCACAAAGCCGACGGTTTAGTGCAATAACACGCAAAAAATTACCAACAATCTGACCAGCGCCCTCATCAGCAAATTTGATGCGCTCACAAACAGAACACATTACCTTAACCTGTTCTTTTACTGAAAAGAATGGGCTCTGCACAAAGCGTTTCAAATCCTCATTTTGATCCAAAACAAGCAAAAAAGATGCTACTGCTTTTTCAACCTTTTCCACAGTCCCTGCTTCTTGAACGAGATCAAAAAGCGCTTGCGCATAGCGTTGGTCCACCAATGGCAACGGTATAAGAGAAAATGAATCCGACACGAAATACCGCCTCTTTCCCTTGAGCGAATCTCTGATAGTTACCAGACGAAGATAGTTATCAGATGAAATAAATCAGACATCCTAAATTCTGAGAATAACCTTCTTAGAACCTAGAACAAAAAACTTCTCGGTTTCTAGCATAGACATAACCGACTCGCAACACTCCAAATCGTTGCTTTCTGAAAATTTTAAATAAAATATTCAAAATATTTTTTTATAATACACAAATCAGCACCACAGTTTTTTTGTGTTTCTTTTTGGCATCCCCACATAGATTTTAAAATATCTTTCTCTATCATTGCATAATCACTCTGAAAACAGAAACAAAATGCTCTCTTTGCAGTTTTTAATGCTCTTCCACCAAAAGAGTTAACAAAAAATGTACCATTTCAAACTTATAAGCAAGCAATAATAACCGACGTTCTCTTAAAATCAAAGAGGAAACGCATCTTTTTGCTTAAAATTACCCCTCCTAGAGCATCTTTTAAGCAAATAAGCCTCCCCGTTACTTCCCCTCCTCGTTACTTCCCTTGTGTTTTCTAAAGAAAACTTTGCGGATCAATATCAATCTGAACCCGAACCGAAGAAGGTATTTTGGGTGCACTTGAAAGCATTGCACGAATAAACCCTTGTATATCAAAAGAACGTTGCCCTTGCAGTAAAAGCCGAAAACGATAACGCCCACGAATGAGAGCCAATGGAGCTTCCGCAGGTCCCATTACCGAGATATTTTTTTCCCTCGGTGCAACTTGACGCAACGCACGCGCATAATGTTCTGCTGCTTGGCGCTTTTCTGAAGACACAATCAAAGAGGCAAGTCGCCCATAAGGTGGCAGATGATAGTGCTGACGCATAGCGATCTCATGAGTGTAAAAATCCTCACCTTGCCGCGAAATCAGGGCTTGTATTACTGGATGATCGGGTTGATAAGTTTGCAATAATCCTAAACTCTCTAACCCCATACGCCCTGCCCTACCTGTAACCTGAGATAAGAGCTGAAAGGTACGCTCAGCAGCACGTAAATCGCCATTGGCAAGACCAAGATCCGCATCAATGACCCCGACCAGAGAAAGTCCTGGAAAATGGTGTCCTTTCGCAACCAACTGCGTTCCAATAATAATGTCAACATCCCCATTTGCCACCGCTTCCAATTCGCGCCGCAACTGACTAATCCCGCCTTTGAGATCCGTTGAGAGAATCAATAACCGCGCCTGTGGAAAAAGCCCCCGTGTTTCTTCAGCAATTCTTTCTACCCCTGGACCACAAGCGACAAGATGGTCTAATGTCCCACATTCGGGGCATGCTTCTGGAAGCGGCTGATGGTATCCGCAATGATGGCATTTAAGCTGTCCTTGTAATCGATGCTCTACCAACCAACTTGAACAATCGCTACAATGAAAACGATGCCCACAAACCCGACACAAAGTGAGAGGTGCATAACCACGCCGATTAAGAAAAAGCAGCGCCTGTTCACCTTTCTCAACCGTTTGTTTTAAAGCCGCTTCAAGAGCAGAGGAAATAAAACGCCCCTTTTGCACACCTCCCTTTTGCACACCTCCTTGACGCATATCAACCACCCGCAATTGCGGAAGTGCGGCCGCTTTAAAACGTGATGGCAAATGGACCCGTTGATAACGCCCCCACAAGACATTTGTCTGACTTTCAATCGAAGGAGTCGCTGAGGATAAAATAACAGGAAAATGCCCAAAAGAACCCCGTGCAACTGCCATATCACGCGCATGATAAAAAATGCGCTCTTCTTGTTTGTAAGCACTATCATGTTCTTCATCAACAACAATTAACCCAAGCTCTGGAAAGGGGAGGAAAAGCGCGGACCGCGCTCCAGCTACAACCCGCACAAGCCCTTCTGCAACATGTCGCCACACACGTTCTCGACGACGTGGTGACAAATCTGAATGCCATTCCGCCGCCGCTGCTCCAAAGCGTGCATGAAAGCGATCTAAAAATTGTTGTGTTAAAGCAATTTCCGGCAATAAAATCAAAACCTGCTTACCACCTGTAAGCGCTTGAGCAACCGCTTCAAAATAAACCTCTGTCTTTCCCGACCCAGTAACACCATCAAGCAGAAAAACTTGAAATTGAGAAGATAAAACACCTTCCCGCAAAAGGCGCGCTGCTTTGCTCTGTTCTCCCTCCAATTGAGGGCGACAAAAATCAGGATTAGGCATCGCCACAAGAGCAGGAGCAGGTACCATAACCTCTTCAAAAACCCCAAGTGTCTTTAGCCCCTCAACAACGGAAACAGAAGTTCCTGCCGCATGAGCAAGACCAGAACGTGTCCAAATTTCACCATCGCGGACCAATTCTAAAACACGTGATCGCGCTGGTGTTAGGCGTCCGATCTCTCCTCCACAATACCGCAAACCCAGCATCTGTTCTTCCGGTTCTAAAGCAGACGGAACAGACAAAACCAATCGTGCAACAAGACCCAAAGGAGTCATCGTATACCGACCAACAAAATGCAAGAATGTAATCATCTCCGCTTTTAACGGCGGGCAATTAAAAACATGGAGGAGAGAGCGTAGTTTTTTACGCGCCACAGGTGGAGCACTTTGCCCATCCTTTGCGGATTGTTCTCCAACATCCACCACAAAACCACAAACTTCCCGCCCCATTACCGGAACACGAACAAAAGAACCAACCTCTACCTCCATCGAAGATGGAACCTCATAACTATAAGCATGTGCAATAGGCAGAGGTACCAAAATAGAAACAATCTTTCTCTCGCACACACCCTCATTTGACTTCATCTTTTGTCCCAACTTTTATACAATCTTTTTTATACCACTACCGTCCTTGCACCTTATTTTTGATATATTATCCGTCATGAAGAATAATCACTTTGTATAATCTCCCCCTCATAAACAATATCTTATCAACGATAAAAACTCCAATACGCATCTGATATTGATACCAGCAGCGCTAACGCTATAAACAAACTATAAGTACGCATTTTTATCCTTCATATCTTAACTTACCATAGGCAACACGTATCCTCCCTCTTGCTTTTGCGATAAACAATAACGCATAACAAAAATAGGGTGAAGCATCAGAAGCTTTAAATAAAGAGCTAAAAACCAAGGAGATTTAGCAATGAAATTTTTTGTGGATAGCGCCAATATTGAAGAGATCCGAGAATTACAAAATTTAAACCTCGTTGATGGTGTTACCACCAATCCTTCTCTTATTCTTAAATCAGGACGTAATATTCTTGAGGTTACAAAAGAAATTTGTACCCTCGTCAAAGGACCCGTGTCTGCCGAAGTTGTAGCAACCGAATTTGAAAACATGATGAAAGAAGCGGCTGTTTTAGCAAAAATTGCCGACAATATTTGCATCAAACTTCCCTTAACGCTTGATGGCTTAAAAGCCTGTAAAGCTCTTACAATACAGGGATTAAAAACAAATCTCACACTTTGTTTTTCTGCTAACCAAGCTTTACTAGCCGCCAAAGCAGGCGCAACATTTATTTCACCTTTTATAGGCAGGCTCGATGATTGCGGCAGTGATGGTGTGGAACTGCTTCATGAAATTCGCACAATTTATGATAACTACAACTTTGAAACGCAAATTTTGGCCGCTTCAATTCGTACCGTTAATCATGTTAAAGAAGCAGCACTAAGCGGTGCAGATGTTGCAACCGTTCCACCAACAGTTTTAAAAGCACTGGTCAAACATCCTTTAACTGATAAAGGCTTGCAAATCTTCTCAAGTGATTGGAAAAAAACTGGACAAAATATCGCCTAGTGACTTGAAAGATCTTTTGAAAGCAGCAGTAAAATTTGTTCAGCCAATTCTTCAGCCACACGCTTTTGCGCATCTTGCTCTGCTTGCAAAGTTGCATATTCCTGACGAAGCCGTTCAAAAGACGCGCTCATGCTTACCGTGGTTTCAGCAATAAGAACATTTTTCATATCTTGCAAGATATAGGAAACTTTACCCATCACAGTTCCAACGGAAGGTCGCCCCTCTCTTTTCCTATCGCGATCCACCTCTATCTGTACAGAATTTCGTGTAAACGTAGATGTTTGCAATACCAATTGATAAGCTGGAGTAGAAGGTTTCCGCCCATTTCCATAAAAAAGCAGAAACAGCAAATGATTGCGTACCATTTGACCAAAACGATCTGACGGTTCTGCAACGACAATGGAAGCTAGTTTTTCGGAAAGATTCAAAGATTTTTGTTTTGAAGACGAATCATCAAAAACAGAATCTACAGAACCTATTGTTGTCGAAATCCCAGATGCGTGATGATAAAGCGGTTCAACTATACACCCACACAAAAGCGTGGACAAACCAAATAAGCCCACAAGAACAAAATTTTTAAACAACGACATTCACAATCCTTTTTGGAACAATAATTATTTTTTTAACGGCTTTTTCGGACAGATGTGCCTTTACAAAATCAAGAGCCAAAACAGCTTCTTCAATCATCGCTTCATTTGCCGTTGCCAAAACAGTCACTTCACCACGCTTTTTACCATTAATCTGTACCGGTAAAATATAGGAATCTTCAACAATTAATGCAGGATCATAAACAGGCCAAGGAAGCTCACAAATCAAATTTTTTCCTCCCAAAGCAGCATGACACTCTTCTGCCAAATGAGGCATTATAGGTGCAATCAATACAAGGAAAAAATCCATTGCTTGACGCAAAGCTTCCTTCATCTCACTCTCAACATTCTCTACCTTATTTAGTAAAGGCGCCATAATATTCAAGAATTCGTAAAGGCGCGCAATTGCTCGATTAAAGGCGAACTTTTCCAAATCATCTTCCACAGCATGGAGCGTGCGATGCGCCACTTTTGAGAGTGCCAAAGCCGCACCCTGACGACCAGCACAAGGCACCACTTCTCTTAAAACCGGAGCACTCAAAGCCACACAACGCCAAACGCGTTGCACAAAACGATGCGCTCCTTCAACACCAGATTCTGTCCAAATAACATCTCGCTCAGGAGGAGAATCCGACAAAACAAACCAGCGCACAGTATCGGCTCCATAGGAGGCAATAATATCATCAGGATCCACGACATTCTTTTTTGATTTTGACATTTTTTCAATCAAACCAATCATCACCTCACTTTGATCGGTCAATTTATAAGCCTGACGTTTTCCATCCTTTTCAACAATAGAAATTTCTTCTGGTGAAACCCACCCTTGGTCATCACGATAGGTTTCATGAACAACCATCCCTTGGGTAAAAAGCCCTTTAAAAGGCTCATCCACACTCATATGCCCAATCAATTTCATAGCACGCATAAAAAAGCGTGCATAAAGAAGATGGAGAATCGCATGTTCAATTCCACCAATATATTGTTGCACAGGCAACCATTCGGCTATCGCTTGCTTGTCGACAGGTTCTTGTGCAAAAGGCGCAGTAAAGCGGGCATAATACCAAGAAGAGTCAACAAATGTATCCATGGTATCAGTTTCGCGTTTGGCAGACTGACCACAGACAGGACAAGTTACTGTTTGCCACATTTCATGACGCGCAAGAGGATTTCCAGGCTGCTCAAAAGTGACATCATCGGGCAACACAACCGGTAAATCAGCACGCGGAACCGGAACCACTCCACAAGCCGCACAATGGATCATAGGGATAGGGCATCCCCAATAACGTTGACGCGAAATACCCCAATCACGCAAGCGAAATTGCACGGTCTTTTGCCCCTGGGGCTGCCCCCCAAGTATTTGCCCTTCAAGCCGTTTAGCTGCTGCTTCAAAAGCTTGTTGCGGTGTCAAGCCATCCAAAAAGTCTGAATTGATCATCACGCCATCACCAACATAAGCTGTTTCAGCAATCACAAAATCTTCCCTCTCAACCCCCTTTGGCAAAACCACCGGTCGCACGGGGAGATCATATTTACGTGCAAAATCCAAATCTCTCTGATCATGGGCAGGACAGCCAAAAACAGCTCCTGTTCCATAATCCATAAGCACAAAATTGGCGATATAAACGGGAATATGCACCGTTGGATCAAAGGGATGCACAGCCAAAAGTGATGTGCGAAAACCTTGTTTTTCAGCTGTTTCAAGCGCCGCGGTTGTTGTTCCACCACACCGACAATTTTCGATAAAAGCATCAAGCGCTTTATCCTTTTGCGCTAAGGCTTTTGCAATGGGATGATCAACAGACAGCGCCAAAAAAGCAGCACCAAAAAGCGTGTCAGGTCGTGTTGAATAACAGACAACTTCGTTAAACTCCGCACACCCATCATCAACATCATCTACCGACTTTAAAGCCCAACGAATCAGCAAACCTTGTGACTTCCCAATCCAATTTTTTTGCATAGTGCGAACTTTTTCCGGCCATTGCTCAAGCTCTTCAAGCCCTGCCAGTAAGTCTTCACTAAAATCACTAATTTTGAAAAACCACTGCGTCAATTCACGCTGTTCAACCAACGCACCAGACCGCCACCCCCGACCATCAACAACCTGCTCATTTGCCAAAACGGTGTGGTCAACAGGGTCCCAATTCACTTTAGCCACTTTACGTGCAACCAAGCCCTTTTGATAGAAATCAAGGAACAGCATTTGTTGGCGATGGTAATAATCCACATCACAAGTTGCAAATTCACGCGACCAATCTAATGAGAGCCCTAATTTCTTTAATTGCCCACGCATCACAGCAATATTTTGATAAGTCCACGTTTTTGGATGCACTTTATTCTGCATGGCAGCATTTTCAGCCGGCATACCAAAAGCATCCCACCCCATGGGATGGAGCACATTAAACCCCTTTGCACGTTTATAGCGCGCAACAACATCTCCCATGGCATAATTGCGTACATGCCCCATGTGAATGCGCCCAGAGGGATAAGGAAACATCTCTAAAACATAATATTTTTCACGACAATCTTCCTCCGCTGTCTGAAAAATCTTCTTTTCATCCCAAATCGTTTGCCATTTTTGTTCGTGGGCACGAGGATTATAGCGTTCACCTAAATTATAACGTTCAATCGTCATTCCTATTATACTCTTTATAAAATTGAACTAAAAAACTTGTTTTATGCTTCACCATGGATTACCCCCAAGGTCAACATTTTCAGTGAATATTTCACTAAGTATTTTTCAAAGTTCTCACGAACCATTATTTTATTGCTAAATAAAAACAGAAAGCACGAAAAAATGAGCACCCACACGACCCCTCATGCCCCCCCTCATGCCCCTTGTGTTGAAGCATGGAAAATCCTTCAAAAAGAGATTGCTGAAATATGTAAAGACTATAATCGCTCTTTAGAAGAGGTTCAACTTCTCGCTGTTTCTAAAACCGTCTCGGCAGATAACATTTTCCCCCTTTTGCAAGCAGGTCAAACGCGTTTTGCAGAAAACCGCGTGCAAGAAGCCGAGAAAAAATGGCCGCGCTTGCGTCAACAGTTTGAAAATATCGAACTTCACCTTATCGGCCCCTTACAATCGAACAAAACAGCAGAAGCCGTCAAAATTTTTGATGTCATTCAAACGGTTGATCGCGAAAAAATAGCCAAGAGCTTGGCCGAAGAAATGCAAAAACAAAAAAGAACCCTACCCTGCTATGTTCAAGTCAATATTGGCTTAGAAACCCAAAAAAGTGGTATCGCACCACAAGAAGTAGTTCCTTTCGTCACCCAGTGTAAAAATCACTATGGACTTGATATTATCGGTCTAATGGCAATCCCCCCAGTGCAAGAAAACCCTGGTCCCTATTTCGCCCTTTTAGCAAAACTCGCAAAAAAAGCTGGTCTTCCAAAGCTTTCGATGGGTATGTCCAATGACTTTAAAACAGCTCTTCAATTTGGCTCTAACATTCTTCGTATTGGTTCTGCTTTATTTGGAAAACGCCCTGTCTGACAGCCTCTCTACTGAAATGTAGCGCAAAAAAGAACCCACTTATAATAATGAGAACGATAAAGGTGCATGAAGTGCATTGCACATTTATAAAAAAACACCGCAAAATAAATGACCACAAAAAACATTCAGAACAGTTGTCGTAATAGCTCCCATAAAAACCACAGATTATATCAACCTCTCCAATCCGTGTGAACAATTCATCCACTTACCAAGTGTGCAAAGCAGACAAAGAGATGCTTATGAGTGTAAATACAACCTCCCAATTCTAGAGCAAACCTACCAACTCAATAAGCCTCCCCTAAAATGCCGATAAAGTAGAAAAAACTGTACTCAACAGCATGATAGAGACCTAAAGATAACAGAAAAACTTTCCGCACACTAAAAAGGTAAAATACTGTCGATAATTGCCTAACAATAAATGGATTTACCCCGCGGATGCACACAAGACAATAGCAACAAGACTGAGTCCGATGACAATGTAAATATATTTCTTCGCGCTTTTCACAAATTAGAAAAAAAATACCAATTTTTCAGCATTGCCTATTTTATTATTTTGTTAAAAGAAGATTGTAAAAAATCTTATACCTTTATATTTTTGTAAACAAAATATATTATTTATTAAAACAATATTTTTCATCTTATAATATACACACAATGTATTTATTATTTATAAAGTGTTTTTATTTCTATAAAGCAAAATTATGTTTGACATCCTAAAAAGGGAAATGATAAGCCTTTGCATGTATCATAGTGATACTATTTTTAATATCTCACAAGGAGGATTTATATAAGTAATTTTGGTTCAGGCTTAGTTTATACTATAAATGATTCAACGCCTGTTTATGGAAATGCATGTAGTACTAATGATTTTATGTCTCACATGAATACACAGGGTTTTCAAATAGGGGCGGCAGCAGGAATAAGCGGAGCAGTGCTAGGTGGTATAGCTGGAGGACCAGCAGGTGCATTTTCAGCTGGAGTCACAAATTTTACAGCGGGATATATAGGAGGTTTTGGTTTGGGTTTTATAGATAAAGCTCGTGAGTGTTGGTTCTAATTTAAAGAGAATAGCTACAAAGATATCTCTGAAGTTAGTAATTTTGTAAACATATTTGAAAAAATATATCAAAATTAAATATCTATATGTGAAATATTTTTCAGAGATATCTATTAGTATCATATAATATAATTAGGATTTTGCTATAATGGATATTCATTATGAAATCGTAAGACTGTTTTGCATGCTAATTATAATCACTCCTATAATTGCCACTTTTTCTAAAATATTCAATGGTTGGAGTTGGAAGTTATCTATAACGTTAGCATTATCATCAATTATTATATTCTTTATTTCTGATTTTTTGCGTAGATATTTTGGTTTATTTTAATATTTATTTAATAAATTTCGAGAAAAATTAATAAACTTAACTTTATATATATCTATTATGTATCATATATTACGATTAGGACTTTATTATAGTGAACATTCGTTATGAAATCATAAGAATTTTTTTATGCTTGTTGTATGTACTTCTCTATATACTACTATTGCTAAAATATTCTATACTCGTAGTTGGAAATTATCTATCATAACAGCATTATCAGCAGGAATTTTGTTTATTATTTTTGATAGTTTATGTAGATATTTTGGTTTATATTAACGTTTATTTAATAAATTGCAAAAAAAATTAATAAAATAGTTTTCATAAATAATATTAATATACCTTATAATTCCTTATGAACAATTTTCTCTATAAAATTAATGAATCATTTTTTATAACAATAATATTTTCTCTAATATATGTTTCTTAATAGAAATTTATTGGTTATATTCAGAAATATTCTATAAAAAAATCATTAGATATAAGCTTCATGTACTTTTTTGTTTTCTATCATTTAAATATGCTAATTTATATCAACTTTTAAAATAATATTTTGCATTTTTAATATATACATAACGCATTTATTGCTCATACAGTGTTTTTATTGCTATAATTCAAAATTATGTTTGACATCTTTAAAAGAGAAGTGATAAATCCTTGCAGGTGTATCATAATGATGCGTTTTATAAACAGCTAATAACAGCAAAAAGGAGAACAAAAATGGGTAGTTCAAGCTCACATAGAGATCCACACTCAACAAATTCATCTACATCTTGTGGTGTCAAAGACTATTACCATGCCGCGAAGAGAGAAAAAACAATAGGAGGAATTTCCGGTGCAATTGGAGGAACCGTCAGCGGTGCATGGGAGGGCCGAGTATTAGGGCCATGGGGTGCGTTAGGAGGTGCCGTATTGGGTGGATACACAGGCTATAAAAGTGGCAAAAATGCAGGATTCGTTGCAGGACTTGTAAGTAAGGCTATAGACTGTCACGGTAGCATTCACTGGTAAGAATGCTAATTTTAATTTGTAGAAAATTCTCAACAAGATATCTTTAAAATCAATATTCTGTAGATATATATTTACCAGATATATATCTACAAAGATGTACTTCAAAGGAACATTCAATGTTTTATGTTATAATTAAAATTTTTATAGATAGGTATTTATAATGAATATTATTGGTGTTACGGATATTTTTTATATTATTATATATCTATTAATCTCAATATTTATATATACTTTTGTATTTGTTTTGTTTTTCAAATATCACGGATATAATTTAAAGGATAGTATAAAAAGATCACTTAAAACAACAGTTTTGTTTATTATATTAACATTTATTATTTATTATTTTATTAAATATTTTGATTTATATTAACGTTTGTTTAATAAATTGCGAAAAAAATTAATAAAATAATATTAATTATCAGTTATAATTCCTTATGAGCGATTTTTTCTATAAAATTAATGAATCATTTTTTATAACAATTATATTTTTTCTATTATATATTTTTCAATGGAAATTTATTGGTTATAGTTGGAAAGATTCTATAAACAAATCATTAGATATAAGCCTCATGTACTTTTTTATTTGCTTATCATTTAAATATGCTAATTTATATCAACTTTTAAAATAATATTTTGCATTTTTAATATATACATAACGCATTTATTGCTCATACAGTGTTTTTATTGCTATAATTCAAAATTATGTTTGACATCTTTAAAAGAGAAGTGATAAGTCTTTGTATGTATCATCGTGATACGCTTTTTATAAACAGCTAATAATAGCAAAATAAAGGAAAACAAAAATGGGTAGTTCAACTACAACATATGACACACACGGTTCAACAGCTTACGCGGGAGGATCTAATGTTGGTGACTATACCCCAACAAATGAAACAGTGATCATAGGCGGTGGAGCATCAGGAACATCTATCACATATCTAAATGTTACATTTCCGAGCTTACCTGGAACAGAAGCACTTACAGGTCTCTTAAGTACAATTACTGTGTTAAATATAAACTAAAAGGGTGTTATTTTAATTCATAGAAAATAACTAAGCAAGATATCTCTGAAGTTAATAGCATGATAAGCATGTATTTATAAATATAGAAAAATAAATGTCTATATCTATGGATAAAAAATACATCAGAGGTATCTAATAGTATTATATAATTAAGATTTTGTTATAATAGATATTCATTATGAAATCTTAATGTATTTTGCATGCCAATTATAATCACTCCTATAATTGCCACTTTTTCTAAAATATTCAGTGGTTGGAGTTGGAAATTATCTATAACGTTAGCATTATCGTTAGTTATTATGTTCTTTATTTCTGATTTTCTCCGTAGATATTTTGATTTATATTAACATTTATTTAATAAATAGCGAAAAAATTAATAAAATAATTTTCATAAATAATATTAATATAGATTATAATTTCTTATGAATAATTTTCTCTATAAAATTAATGAATCATTTTTTATAACAATTATATTTTTTCTATTATATGTTTTTCAATGGAAATTTATTGGTTATAGTTGGAAAGATTCTATAAACAAATCATTAGATATAAGCTTTATGTACTTTTTTGTTTGCTTATCATTTAAATATGCTAATTTATATAACTTTTAAAATAATATTTTGCATTTTAATATATACATAGTGTATTTATTATTTGTACAGCATTTTTATTTATATAATTCTAAATTATGTTGACATCTTAAAAAAGGAAATGATAAACATTTACGTGTATCATGATGATACGTTTTATAAACAGCTAATAACAGCAAAAAGGAGAATAAAAATGGGTAGTTCAACTACAATATATGACACACACGGTTCAATAGCTTACGCGGGAGGATGCAATACTGGTGATTATACCCCAACAAATGAAACAGTGATCATAGGCGGTGGAGCATCAGGAACATCTATCACATATATGAATGTTACAGCTCAGAAAAGCGCTCAAACAGCAGCACTTACAAGTCTTTACAATGCAGGCAAGGCTTACAAAAAGTAAGCTAAAGAGGCGTTATTTTAATTCGTAAAAAATAACCAAACAAGATATCTCTGAAGTTAGTAACATGATAAGCATGTATTTGATAAATATATCAAAATAAATGTCTATATCTATGGATAAAAAATACATCAGAGATATCTATTTTTTGTAATGGATATTTATTATAAAATCTTGTAATCATTATTTCAAGTTTTAACTTATTATGACAGGTTTTATCTATAAAATTAATTAATCATTAATAATGACAATTATCTTTTTTATCATATATTTTTTTAATTAAAATTTATTAATTATATTCTATAAACAAATCATTAGATATAAGCTTTATGTACTTTTTTCTTATCAAGAAAATATACTAATTTACATCAATTTTTAAAATAATATTTCGTATTTTTAATATATACATAACGCATTTATTGCTCATACAGTGTTTTTATTGCTATAATTCAAAATTATGTTTGACATCTTTAAAAGAGAAGTGATAAGTCTTTGTATGTATCATCGTGATACGATTTTTAAAACAGCTAATAATAGCAAAATAAAGGAAAACAAAAATGGGTAGTTCAACTACAACATATGACGCACACGGTTCAACAGGTTACGGGGGAGGATCTAATGTTGGTGATTATACCCCAACAAATGAAACAGTGGTCATAGGCGGTGGAGCATCAGGAACATCTGTCACATATCTAAATGTTATAGTTCCGGGCTTACCTGGAATAGAAGCACTTACAGGTCTCTTAAATACATTTAACGGGTTAAAATTGTAAGCTAAAAGGGTGTTATTTTAATTCATAGAAAATAACTAAGCAAGATATCTCTGAAGTTAATAGCATGATAAGCATGTATTTATAAATATAGCAAAATAAATGTCTATATCTATGGATAAAAAATACATCAGAGGTATCTATTTTTTATAATATTTACACATTTTAGGTTTGATTTTTATAATAGATATTTATCATAAATTCCTAGAAACATTATTTAAAACAACTGAATTTGGATTGTTAATTATAGTTATTTTGGAATTTAAGTAATATAATATTAAAATTATTATCCATTTAATTATATATATTTCTATTTTTGTTATTTTTTATAAACATTGGTTACAAATAAAAAATATCTACAATAAATGAATTTATTCTTTTTGCAAAAAAAGCGCACAAAAAACATTTAAATCGCTAAACCTGTGTCATCACAATATTCGCACTTTTGGGATAGATTTACAAATGACACCCGTAACCTACAAACGCCCTCATCCCATCTATCTTTAATTTCTTTATTCGTTTATAAAAAGCTCTATATAACAATATGCTCTTTTTGTATTTTATACAATTTACATCTTTTTATGATGATATACTTTGTGGCATTTAAGCATCCTAAAACAGCATAAAAATCCCCTCTTAAATACGAACGCATCAGATTTGAAAAATTAACTATTTCAATATTTGTAATTTCGTCTAATCTCAAAATGAAAAGCTTATTGGGAATAACTCTGCCAAAAAACACAAAAATATAATGGCTGATTTTTCCAAATAATAAATAAGGAGAGGGAACATATGTCTGAAAAAATCTATCCAATACCAGATAATATCAAAAAAAATGCTCTGATCGATGAAGAAACTTACCACCAATGGTATCGAGAAAGCATCAATGATCCAGAAAGCTTTTGGGCAAAACACGGTCAACGCATTGAATGGTTTAAACCTTATACAAAAGTAAAAAATACTTCATTTAATGGAGATATATCAATTCAATGGTACGAGGATGGAATAACAAATGTTGCCTATAATTGCGTTGACCGCCATTTAAAAAACCATGGTGATAAAATTGCCCTTATTTGGGAAGCAGATAACCCTTATCATGATAAAAAAATAACCTATAAAGAGCTTTATCAACATGTTTGTCGTTTTGCCAATATCTTAAAGAACCACGGTATAAAAAAAGGTGACAAGGTTACCATTTACCTCCCCATGATCCCCGAAGCAGCCTATGCCATGCTCGCCTGTGCCCGCATTGGCGCCATTCATTCAGTCATTTTTGCAGGTTTTTCTTCTGAAGCAATAGCACAACGTCTTGTTGATTGTGAATCAACCTTCATCATTACTGCCGATCAAGGCTTACGTGGAGGAAAACAGATAAACTTAAAAGAGACCGTTGATCATGCTATTGAAATAGCAACCCACCAGAATGTGCATGTCAATCAAGTCATGGTCATACGGCGCACCAGTGGAACAATTCATTGGGTAGAGGGACGTGATTTTTGGTACCATGAAGAAATACCTCATACCAAAACAGATTGCCCTGTGGAAGAAATGAGCGCTGAAGATCCTCTATTTATTCTTTACACCTCAGGTTCAACAGGCAAACCCAAAGGTGTTGTACATACAACAGCAGGCTATCTCGTTTATGTATCGATGACACATCAATATGTTTTTGATTATCATCCTCATGAAATTTACTGGTGCACTGCCGATATTGGCTGGATTACTGGTCATTCGTATTTGGTTTATGGACCTCTATGCAACGGTGCTACCACTCTAATGTTTGAAGGAACACCAACCTTTCCCGACAAAGGCAGATTCTGGGAAATTGTCGACAAACACAAAGTAAATACGCTCTACACAGCACCAACTGCTATTCGTGCCTTAATGGGTGCAGGAAATTCATTTGTCGAACGCTCGACAAGAGCATCCTTGCGCCTTTTAGGCACCGTAGGTGAACCCATTAATCCAGAAGCATGGGAATGGTTTCACCATACGGTGGGAGACGACAGATGTCCCATTCTCGATACATGGTGGCAAACAGAAACAGGAGGACATATGATCACTCCCCTCCCCGGTGCCACAAACTTGAAAGCAGGCTCAGCCACACGTCCTTTCTTTGGAGTACAACTCCAAATCATAGACGCTGAAGGAAATATTTTAGAAGGAGAAGCAGAAGGCAATCTCTGCATTATTGACTCATGGCCCGGACAAATGCGCACACTCTATAATGACCATGCACGCTTTATTGAAACGTATTTTTCATCCTATAAAGGGAAATATTTTACAGGCGATGGGTGTAGGCGTGACAGCGATGGCTATTATTGGATTACAGGACGGGTTGACGACATTCTCAATGTCTCTGGACACAGGCTAGGAACAGCTGAAATTGAATCAGCGCTTGTTCTACATCCTGCTGTTTCAGAAGCAGCAATTGTCGGTTACCCTCATCCCATTAAAGGACAAGGAATTTACAGTTTTGTCACCTTAATGGAAGGCACAACCTCAAGTGAAGCATTGCAAGAAGAGCTGATTAAACATGTCAGAAAAGAAATCGGCTCCATTGCCATATTGGATAAAATTCAGTTTGCCCCTCAACTACCCAAAACACGATCAGGAAAAATTATGAGACGCATTTTGCGAAAAATCGCCGAAAATGATTTTGGTAATCTAGGAGATATTTCAACCCTTGCCGAACCACAAGTCGTTGATGATCTTATTGCCAATCGCCAAAATAGAAAAGCCATTGCTTAACGCAAAACACCAATGGTGGCTTTAGCCTTCCTACTAAAATTATCTCGGCATTCTTACTAAAGTCACCAAGAAAGGGTGAAAAAGAAAACATTCAGAATTTTGGAGTATGAATTCTACAAAAACTTGAAGAAAGAAAAACACCAGCAAACGAAAAAGATCACTGCTAAAGCGACAAAACTCGAACGAAAGCCTTCATGTTTCTGCTAGAAACACCTTGGAATTCCTGCTAAAATCATAAATAAAGGTAAAATAAGGAGATATAACGATCAACAATATTCTTACAAGCAATATTTCTCAATAAAAAATGAGAAATTGTGAAAGAAAAAATATTGAAAACTGTAAAGTATAAACCGAACAAAAACCTAGAGTAATGGGAGCAAAAATCCTTACAATGGTGCAATATAAAAGCAGAAGTGGTAACGAAAAGTGATTCATTTTGAGAATGTCGGTCTGCGCTACGGAATGGGCCCTGAAGTCCTTCGTGATATTAGCTTTCATATTCCTCCTGGATCATTTCAATTTCTCACAGGCGCCTCTGGAGCAGGTAAGACATCGTTGATGCGTCTTATGTTTTTGGCACTCAAACCAACCCGCGGTCATATTGATCTGTTTGGAAACGATACAGCATTGCTTAAACGACAAGAACTTCCCGCATTACGACAACGTATCGGTGTCGTTTTTCAAGATTTCCGTCTTCTCGATCACATGACAACTTACGAAAATGTCTCTTTACCTTTACGCATTAAAGGGCAAGAAGAAGCAACGTATCGCAGCGAAGTGGAAGATCTTCTCTGTTGGGTAGGCCTTGGAGACCATATTCATGTTTTACCACCGGTTCTTTCTGGCGGAGAAAAACAAAGAGTAGCCATTGCGCGTGCACTCATTGACCAACCTGAAATCCTGCTTGCCGATGAACCAACAGGAAATGTTGATCCACCTTTGGCAAAACGCCTGCTCCGCTTGTTTATAGAATTAAACCGTTTTGGAACGGCTGTCATCATTGCCACCCACGATATTGCACTGATGGAACAAGTCGCAGCACGGCGTATGCTTCTCCATAACGGACGGATGACAATTCATGAATAAGTCTTTCCCTATTTTTACAAGCAATCAAAAAAACGCAACAGCTATTATTCCCAGCAGCAACATTTCTGGTCAAGCACTTGTTGCAGTGATTGCTATTATGACATTTCTCTCAAGCCTCACATTAATCGGTGTTGATTTGGTACAGCGTGCTGCTAACAGTTGGAGCAATCAAATCAGCTATGAAGCAACCATTCAAATACGTCCCATTGACAATGTTGATATCGAAACAGCCCTTCGTGATGCGGTTAAATTGGTTAAAACATTTCATGGTGTACAAGATGCCACCATTGTTGATCAAACAGCTACGGAAAAATTGCTCGAACCATGGCTTGGAACGGGATTAAGCTTAAATGAACTGCCTCTTCCCCGCCTTATCATCGTAACACTGAAAGAGAATGAAGAAATCAATTTTCGTGCAATCAATGACGCCATTAAAACACAAATTCCAGGAGGCCAGTTTGATGATCACCGTGTTTGGGTGAATCGTTTTTCAACAATGGCACATACAACAGTTTTTATTGGCTTTTCAATTTTAACATTGGTTCTAGCCTCACTGATACTCACAATCATCTTTGCCACACGCAATGCGCTGGCAGAGAATGCCCATATTATCAATGTCTTATATTTTCTAGGCACGGAAACCCTTTTCATTGCACGACAATTCGATTGGCATTTTTTTAAAACTGCACTACGCGGAGCGTTATACGGTGGTATCACAAGCGCATTTCTATTTGCTGCTTTTACCTTGTGGACCAACTATAACCTAGGAAGAGTGGAAACCAGCCAAATAACCGCTTTGTTTGGATATATTTCTATAAGTTCTCTTCCCTATGGAAAAATCATTGCTCTTATTTTTTTCGTTTCTTTTCTTACCACGCTTACAAACCGAATAACTATTCTGGCACAGCTAAAAAAAATAGATCAATGTGAAAACGGCTTATTTTAATTTTTATAACTTACGACTCATATAATTCCAAATCATGACGCAAAGTAATTTAGAGCACCCTCAGCAGAAACGTAAAAATCTATGGTATCTTTGCTACTTGTTGCGCTATTTCCCACCAACAGCACTTGCCCTTTTAATGGTCATACTCCTCTTTTGTGTCGGTTTTGTAGTTTTTTCTGAAAAAACCGAACGACTTCAACCACCAAATCCCTTGCCAAAAGCAGATGCAATCATCGTTCTTACAGGAGGAGAAAAACGTATAGAAGCAGGACTAAAACTCTTACAAAAGGGGCTTGGTTCGCGACTATTAATCAGTGGAGTCAACATAACAACTAATCTCAAGAATTTCATGTACAGCGCGCATATCACTTCACAGCTCTTTACCTGTTGCGTTGACATCGGATATAAAGCGATTAACACAAAAGGCAATGCCAAAGAAAGCGCTGATTGGATCAAAAAAAACCGCTACCAAAAAGTTTATATCGTCACCCATGATTACCATATGTGGCGCTCTCTGCGTGAGCTTAAATATCTCATACCTGATGTCGATTTCATTGCTTATCCTGTTAAAAAGAGCGGCAATGAAAGCACAATACAACAGATCAATCAAATACGCATTCTGTTATTCCAATATATCAAAACAATCGATGTCTATATTAGAACTTTATTTTAATCTTTGCGCACTGATTTTCTAAAATTTTCCAAAAAGCTCTTCGCACCATAAGCTTTTTCTACACAACCGGTCACTACATCACTAATACTACTCTCTTCATACCAATTCCTTCTAAAACCAGTTTTTGTACAAAAATTTAAAATCATTGCCCAAAACAAAAAGTGCACCACCCCCCCACATAAATTTTACCTACAATAGCTTGTGCACAGGATAATATGGATCCTTCTTAGAAGGCATAAAATTTCTAAAGATAATAATTTCTGATAGAGCATAAATATGAGCTCCACGTAACCGTACTACCCACAACCAATAAAATGGCTGCAAGAGAATTAAAAAATCATGTATGGAAAACTCATGGAGATTACTTCATACACTTCTCATCACCACAATAACGAGCAACAGAAAAAACACTCACTCACCCGCCGTGCCTACTCGTTATTTCGTTAAAGCAGGTATTCCGTACAGCATCCTTACCTTCTTGATCAATGCCTCTTTTTACAAATGTTTTTACCTCGTATAACACATCAAACAACCATACCCCCCCTGCGCACACTTCATGACGCTTAATCGCGTGAGAGAGCAACAACAGGATCAAGCCGTGAAGCCTGCCGCGCAGGCGAAAAGCCAAAACACACTCCGATAAGAGTTGAAAAGAAAAGGGACATAACGATAGAATCAATCGTATAAATCAAGTGGATAGGTGCCTTAAACAGCAAAAACAAACCACCGATAGAAAGTCCAAATAGAACCCCAATACCACCACCAATCACACAAACTAAAATCGCTTCAATGAGAAACTGCTGTAAAATATCACTTTGACGTGCACCAACTGCCATACGCACGCCAATTTCATTGATACGTTCCGAAACAGTAACCAACATAATATTCATCACCCCAATACCACCGACAATCAGTGAAATAGCTGCAATTGAAGAGACTAAAAGCGTTAAGATATGTGTGCTTTCCATGATGCGTTCACGGAAGAATTCTGAATTTCTGATAAAGAAATCTTCACCACCATGCCGCATAGTAAGAAAACGCTGTACCATCTTCTCTGCCAAATGTGAATCAACATGATCGGCAACCTTAACCGTAATTGCACGAACCTGCGTTGTTCCAAGAAAACGTGTTTGCACTGTCGTATAAGGCAAATAAATCTGCAACGTACTTGCCACCCCTCCATTTGCATGATTTTGCGGATCCACAACACCAACAATGCGCGCTGGAACCTGCCCCACATGAACCACTTTCCCAAGAGGACTTTCACGGCTATGGGGGAAAAGAACAGAAAGCGCTTCTTTTTCAACCACAAGATCAACCGCCCGATCATGCACACTTTTCTGATCAAACAACTGCCCTTTGATAGCGTTAAGCCCCTGTGTCTGAAAGAATTGTTCCCCCACCCCCATAATGACAGCATTGACTTCTACTGCACCAAAACGCACTGTCGAGTTTGCTGAAATCTGAGGTGTCACGCCAGAAATATAAGGTAAATTTGAGAGAGCTTCTGCATCAGCCTCAACCAAACTGGTTATTTTTCCTGCTTGTGGATCAGAAAAACTTTTTCCAGGTAAAATTGTCAATGTATTAGAGCCCAAGCTCTTAAAATTTTCCATAATTTTTTCTCGTGTGCCATTTCCTAAAGCCACCATAGCAATAATTGCACCAATACCGATAATTACCCCAAGCATTGTTAAAAAAGTTCGCATCCTATGCGCATTCATTGCTAACAAAGCCATAATAAAGGCTTCACGAAACCGCTCAGCAAAAGAACGAAAAGCACCAAGCAATTGTTCACCTTTTAGATTTTGATTCTCCTGAAAAGGTTCACTATCAGTTTTTGTTTTTGCACCCACAGCTTTTGTTTTTGTGCCCTTTGACACCTTATCGGCAACAATTTCTCCATCGCTGATTTCAATAATACGATTTGCTCTTTCAGCCACCTGCATATCATGGGTTACAATGATAATAGTGCGCCCCTCTTTATGAAGCTCATCCAAAATACGCAATACTTCTTGGCCACTCTGTTTATCTAATGCACCGGTTGGCTCATCTGCGAGAATAACCTCTGCATTATTCATCAACGCCCGAGCAATAGACACACGTTGTTGCTGACCACCGGAAAGTTGGTTTGGACGATGATCCATCCGATTGCCCATTCCCAAGCGCGTTAACAAGTCTTGTGCACGTTGTCTTCTTGTCGCAACAGGAAACCCTGCATAAATAGCTGGAATTTCGACATTACCAAGAGCTGTCAATTCATTCAACAAATGATAACGCTGGAAAATAAATCCAAAATGATTGCGCCGCAAAGCCGACAATTCATCAGCAGCAAGGGAGGCTGTTTCTTTATCTGAAATCCAATAGCGCCCAGAGGTTGGTCGATCAAGGCAGCCTAAAATATTCATCAAGGTGGATTTTCCTGAACCAGAAGCTCCCACAATCGCTACCATTTCACCGCGCTTAATGGTTAGATTAATGTCTTTCAAAACAGTGACAAATGTGTCGCCGGCAGGAAACTTGCGCACAATATTTTCTAAAACAAGGACAGCATCTGCTTTCATGCTTTAGCTCTCATCTTCACTATGTTCATCAGGAATATCTGGCATTACCCCATCGCGCGAACCGGTAATGACGACATCACCCTCATTAAGGCCTGAAACAATCTCTGCTACAACTTTGTTATTAAGCCCAACAGTCACCTGTTTTGCAACCACCTTATTTTTCCCTACTAAAAGAGAAACCCATGCTTTATGCTCTTTTGTTTCATCACGTAAAGCATCACTTGGAACCAACAAAACATTTTGAGCACGCCCTAAGATAATATGAACTTGTGCAGTCATATAAGTACGCAAAAAATTATCCGCATTATCGACATGCACAATACCGTTATAATAGATAGCCGATGATGCCAGAGAACCAGAACCTCCGAGCACACCAGGATTGATACTCACATCAGCACGAATTGATTCAGGTGCCGGCTCTACTCTTTCTAGAGTTCCCTCATAACGACGCTGCGAATTGCCCAAAACGGTAAAATAGAGTGGTTGTCCAGCACGCACTTTAAGAATATCAGCTTCTGAGATTTGCGCTTTGACAGTCATCTTTGACAAATCGCCTAAAATAACAATCGTCGGAGCCGACTGAACGGCATTGACATTCTGCCCTTCTTCTACAACCGTTGCTAACACTGTGCCCGCTGAAGGAGCAGTCACCCTCGTATAACCTAAATTGACTTCTGCACTGTCCACATCAATTTGTGCTTGTACAATCTGCTGCCGAAGCTGAGCAATTTGCGCCGCGCGTATTTTCACTTGTGTTGCAGCATCATCGAAATTAGCCCGTGAAATTGCATGTGATTCGATCATTTTTTTCTGACGCTCTAAATTTTTCTGCGCAAGAGAGAGATAAGCTTCTTGTTCTACCAAACTCGCATAATAATGGGATAATGCTGCTTTTTTTCTTTTCAGATCATTTTCTTGATCTGTAGGATCAATTTCTGCCAAAAGATCCCCTTCTTTCACAACACTGCCTGGGAAAACGCGCATTGAAACTACTCGCCCTGTTGCACGTGCACCAACAGCTACCAACCGATAAGGACGCACAAGACCAGAAGCCAAAACACTTTCCTCGATATCACCACGCTTCACCACTGCTGTCATATAAACCGGTGATGATGTTCCCCAAAAAACAGAACGAAGCCATAAAAAAAAGAGGAGAAGAAGGATACCAGTTAAAAATAAAGAAAGTTTTTTGTGTTTTGTAATGAAATTTTTTATAAAACTTTTTTTCATTGCCCTACTCTCGTATGCGAACGCGGTGCACCATCAACAACTTCCGAACGTGAAACATCAACCACGCCATCCCAACCACCACCTAATGCCTTCATCAAGGTAATATATTGAGTAACCAAAGAAACACGGCTATCTTTAAGCGCCATTTGCGAAGAATAATAGGAACGATTAGCATTTAACAATTCAAGGAAGCTGATATTTCCATTTTCAAAGAGACTCCGTGAAAGCTTTAATGAATGGAGAGACGCTTTATTTGCAACAATAAGCTTTTCTAATCGCTGGTGCTCTTTTGTCAATCTTACAAGCGCATTTTCCACGTCTTCCAGAGCTCCTAATACAGCCGCCCGATAAGTAATAAAAGCTTGATCGCGCTGTGCACGTGCTACCGCCACAGACGCCACAACCTGCCCTCCATTAAAGAAAGGAAAACGAAGCCCCGGTCCAAAAGACCATCCGATCGTTGAATTTTTCCATAATTGATCTATTGCCGTTGCTACTGTCGAAATATTCCCAGTTAAAGAAAGAGAGGGATAGCGATCAGCTTCACGCTGACCAATGCGTGCTGTCGCTTGAGCATATTGGCGTTCTGCCCGTCGTAAATCCGGACGTGTCAACAAAATATCAGCTGGAATTCCCGCTGGTATTGGCCATTTTGGCTGCGGAATCTTTGCGTGCTTAGCATTCTTTTGCAAAAGATCCTTCAAAGCCATAGGCACATGACCAGTTAAAACGGAAAGGCGATGAATGCTCATCGCTAAATTCGCTTCCATTTGTGAAATATCTGCTTCTGTATTTGCCATTTGTGCTTGGGCATTTGAAACATCAAGCTCAGATATATCACCAGCCTTCAATTTGGCACGCATTAATTCATATGTTTTACGCTGGGATAAAGCAATCTGCCGCACAATCAACAATTTCTGTTGCCAACCACGCACTTGAACATAATTTGTTGCCACATCTCCCAACAGCGTCACCATTGTTGCGCGCATATCTTCCACAGCCGCGTCAAGACCATAACGTGCTGCTTCTACCGCCCGCTTACGCCCACCAAAAAAATCAAGTTCCCAACTTGCATCAAAACCACTACGATATTGACTGAAGAACGCATCAGATTGCTCAGAACTACTACGCGTTCCTGAGATTGAATTTGACACACTAGGCAAAAGAGATCCCACAGCTTGTCCTAAACCAGCCCGCGCTTCACGAACCCGTGCTTTGGCAACGGCAACACTATTATTTCCAGAAATCGCATAATTCATTAACGCATTCAAAACAGGGTCATTTAAACGCCGCCACCATCCTGCAAGCACATCCGCACGCCCAGACGTCTGTGCAGACTGCTCCCCCCAAACTGCTGGAACACGAAAAGTTGTCTTATGGTAATTAGGACCAACCATACATCCTGATAATATAAAAAAACACAACAAAACACTATAAAGCAATCTGTTAGAAACAACCCACTTGCTGATATGCATCTAGTCTCCCGTATTTCTCCAGAATCAATTATTAATACTTTATTTACCTCTTATTTCAAACTTGACGTGAAAAATCAAATATAGTTTGTACTGGAACATGATCTGAAGGCTGATTCCACCCCCGTGCAACACGAAAAACCGCAAGATCCGCCACAAAAGGAACGAGATCTGGAGAAGACCAAATATGGTCAAGCCGCCGCCCACGATTAGCAAGCGCCCAATCACGTGCACGATAACTCCACCATGTATAAAGCTTGGTAGGAATGGGAATATGCATACGCATCAAATCAACCCACCCACCTTGGCAACACAAAGCCTGTAAACGCTCAGTTTCAATGGGTGTATGGCTTACAACCTTCAACAATTGCTGATGAGACCAAACATCCTCTGCCAAAGGCGCAATATTCAAATCACCCACCAAAAGAGAAGAAAGACCATCTCCCTGATCAGCTCGAATGGAAGACATTTCTTCTAAAAAATCAAGTTTATGACGGAACTTTTCATTTACATCGGCGTCAGGAACATCACCCCCAGCGGGAACATAGAAATTATGAATCCTCACATTTCTTCCATAGGCTTCAACAATAACCGAAATGTAACGGCAATCTTCCTTTTGACAAAAGGAACGCTTTTCAACACTCTTGAAAGGCAAACGCGATACAATCGCTACACCGTTGTAAGATTTTTGTCCGCTCAATGCGATATGCTTATATCCAGCCGCTTCAAAAGCCTCAACTGGAAATAAAGCATCTGGACATTTTGTCTCCTGTAGACACAAAACATCTGCCGCAAAGATATCCAAATACTGAAAAACCTGCGTAAGACGCAAACGAATAGAATTAATATTCCAAGTCGCAATACGAAAGAACATTCGTTTCAATTCCGATATTATAACAGTGCACTATTTTTTTGAGGGAAGCGTGAACATCCCATCAGCAAACCTAACGCCCGTCCGTACATTCATGATTTGAACAGTGGTTTCCAGATTTTGTTGATCAACAATTGTCCACTGCCGTAAAGCAGTGCTTTTAGAATCAAACACCATCCTTATTTGCCCTGCTCCAATGCTTTTATCCCGCAGAACAATCGTCACCGCTCCTGGATCTTCACGAAATGCTAATAAACGCCCTGTTGAAACATTAATTTTATCATCCAACAAAAACTTCATTGGCGTTTGAAAAAGCTGTGAGAAATTCCAAGTATTCAGAGCACGATTGTTAATTCCAACAAACTGGCCATCTGCAATGATCTGTAAAGGTAATTTTTTATAAATAAAACGAATCTTTCCTGGACGCTCTAAATAAAATGTCCCTTGAGACATCTTTCCTTTTGGGCTAAATTGAATAAAATCACCTGTCATTGTTTTAATCGCTGCAAAGCGATTGACAACATTCTGCGCCCTTACCACTTGTTGGGATGATTGTGAAACAGCAGGAAAAGTTAAGCTCCCAAAAACAATAATTCCAAGAAATGCAAAGACTTTTCTCCGCAGTAAAAAAAACGTTTTCATAAAAAAATGCTCCCAAGCGATACGGTTTTACCTTGCAATAAAACAACGAATGATAAATAAATACCCTCCTTTAAAAGAGAAAGATATTTTTTGAAAAACTATCAAAAGATTTTTATTTCAAAAGACATCAAAGTCTCTCATGTACCTGCGTGATTTGCAACATTAAGAATACCTTCTTCTTCCATCCACCAAATCAACGAAGCAGCACGATTACAGTCAACATTTAAAAGGAAAAGTAAAATATCTCACAAAATAATAATTCCTGGAACGTAGTACTCTCTTTTAGAGGTAAAAAACGTTTCCAATATATTTACTTTTAATATAAACAACAGATGATAAATAAATATTCTTCTCTAAAATTGTGAAAAAAACGCCAAAGATTTCATTTTAAAAATGTTCTTCTTCCGCAGGTACCAAAATTTCCCGTTTACCCGCATGATTGGCTGGACTAATGATACCTTCTTCTTCCATCCGTTCAATCAAGGAAGCAGCACGATTATAGCCAATACCTAAACGGCGTTGAATGTAAGAGGTGGAAGCCTTACGATCACGCAGAACAACAGCAACAGCTTGACTATAGGGATCATCTGCTGAAGGAGAAATCAAAGAAGTATCTGTATCATTTTCTGAAATGTCCTGCGTAATGGTTTCCAAATAATCGGGCCGTGCTTGCGCTTTGAGATGCACCACAACCTGCTCAACTTCGTCATCAGCCACAAAAGGTCCATGAACTCGCTGAATACGCCCTCCTCCCATCATGAAGAGCATATCTCCTTGTCCCAACAACTGCTCAGCTCCCTGTTCACCAAGAATTGTCCGGCTATCAATTTTTGAACTTACAGAAAAAGAAATACGTGTAGGAAAATTAGCTTTTATCGTTCCAGTGATCACATCCACCGAAGGACGTTGTGTCGCCATAATCACATGAATACCAGCGGCACGCGCCATTTGCGCTAAGCGCTGCACAGCCCCTTCAATATCTTTACCGGCAACCATCATCAAATCAGCCATTTCATCAATAATGACAACAATATAGGGCATAGGACTCAAATCGAGAGTTTCTGTTTCGTAAAGCGGCTCTCCGGTCTCGTGATCAAACCCAACTTGAACTGTACGAGTTATTGTTTCCCCCTGATTTTCTGCTTCTTTGAGACGCGCATTAAATCCATCAATATTGCGGACACCAACTTTTGACATTTTGCTGTATCGCTCTTCCATTTCACGAACAGCCCACTTAAGCGCAATGACCGCTTTTTTAGGATCTGTTACCACAGGTGTTAACAAATGGGGAATGCCATCATAAACTGAAAGTTCAAGCATTTTGGGATCCACCATGATGAGACGACATTGATCAGGTGTCATACGATAAAGAAGCGATAAAATCATCGTATTAATGGCGACAGATTTTCCCGATCCCGTTGTACCTGCCACCAGAAGATGCGGCATTTTTGCTAAATCTGCGATAACCGTTTCACCCCCTATAGTCTTGCCCAAAGCAAGCCCTAGTTTTGCTTTACTCTCAACAAATTCCTGCGCTTGCAAAATTTCTCGTAAATAAACCATCTCACGCGTTGCATTGGGCAATTCTATTCCAATCACATTACGCCCTGGAACCACAGCAACACGCGCTGAAATCGCACGCATCGAACGCGCAATATCATCTGCCAAACCAATAATACGGGAAGACTTAATACCAGCTGCCGGTTCAAATTCATACAAAGTCACCACCGGACCAGGACGTGCATCAATAATTTTTCCCTTCACTCCAAAATCTAACAAAACACCTTCAAGTTCCTGTGAATTTGCTCTTAAGGCAGCAGGAGAAAGCTTTGCATCTCTTACTGCCGGTGGAGAAACCGAAAGATAATCCAAAAGTGGAAGAAGAAAACCATCTTTTGAAGAAGCCTTTAACGGCTTAAAAACACGGCCTTTCAAGGGAGAAACCGGCGCCTTATCTTGCTTTTCTTGATCTTTCATTTTTTCATCAAGAAAAACCGGTTCAATCCGATCAAATGACTTTCCTTGTCTCTTAAAGCGACTTTTGAAGAAGAAAAAACGAAAAAATCGTGCTTGTAAAAAATAAAAAAGGTGTAAAATGGCGCCAAAAGTCGTAGCAAAAAAACCGTGTTGTGCTCTATCTGTAAAATCTTCTTCATCTTCTAACTCATCGAAAACTGGATTCACATTTTCTATTTTTTCTATTTTCTGAATATTTTTTGTTTTCCTTTTATTTTTTTTGCGTCGCCACACCACATTACCCGCAAAAGCAGCCATTAAAAAACTTAAAAGAATAAGAGCCACACCCAAAAGCACATTTTGAAATGGAGAAAGAAAAGCAGGAAAGATTAAATAAGCAGCACTTAAAACTTTATCCCCTAGAACTCCCCCCAAGCCCATCGGCAATGGCCAATACGTAAAAGGAATAATAGGGGTCATAAGAGCAAAAGAAACTAAAAAACAAACTGTTGACCCCCCCCACAGAAAAAGACGAAAAAACAAATTATGTATATCTTTTTGTGCAAGCAAAAGAAACGACCAAAATAATGGCGGCAATAAAATACCAAGACTTGCCAAACCAAAAAACTGCATGACAAAATCTGAGAAAATTGCACCCGGCCACCCCATAAAGTTTGTAACCCTATTTGCACTTGCATGCGTTAATGACGGATCTGCAATATTCCAAGTTGCCAAAGCGAAAACGCAAAAAATAATGAAACCCAAAATCCCAAGCCCAATGAAAACACCAATCTGGCGTAAAAACATTTCAATAAGCCGTGAACTATAAGATTTCTGCACTTCTAATGAATCATAAGGGGAAGAACTTTGGTGCATTCATAAATTCCAAATACAAAACCTTTGCATTAAAGAGTTACAAGATTATAATCAAAAAATATTAACACAGTTTTAACCATCATAATTATAACAATCTTCTTATAATATGATATAAAAGGTGTTATTGAAGAAAGATACCTTTTTCGTTTAAGAATGAAAAAACTGCAAATAATGGAACGAAGCGTTGTGCATTCCGATCCCAATAAAAGTGTGAAATCTAAGAGAAATCTACAATCCAATAAAAATATAAGACAATGTGATCTCCTTATTGCAGGCGGTGCAGCTGTTGGCCTTACGCTGGCAATAGCGCTCAAACAAGCAGCCCCTGAACTGAAAATTAATATCGTCGATGCTGCTTCTCAAGAAGAACTTCCCACTTCCAATATACGAGCTCTCGCCCTCGCTGCTGCTTCTATTCGTATGTTAAAACAATTACAATGTTGGAAACATATAAAACCCTATACCCAACCCATTCATTCAATGATCATAACAGATGCATGCACAGATGATCCTGTCAAACCAACTCTTTTAACCTTTGAAGGAGATATCACTCCCAACGAACCCTTTGCTGCTATGGTAGAACAAAGAAAACTCATGAATGCTTTAAAAAAGCGTGTACAAGATCTGGATATTAATTTCATTGCAAATATGCGTGTCGTTGATTTTCATCAAGAAACACAACACACAACTGTCACATTAAGCAATGAAGAAATATGGCAAACAAAATTACTGATTGCGGCCGACGGAGCGCATTCTCAATTACGCGAAAAAGCAGGCCTTAAAAACTTTTCTCATCCCTATAAACAAACAGCAATCATTTGCACAATTGAACATGAAAAACCCCATCATGGCCAAGCAATTCAACATTTTTTACCTGCCGGACCTTTCGCTCTTCTTCCTCTCAAAGGCAATCGATCCGCCATCGTATGGAATGAACACCATAACACTGCGCAATATTACCTCAAAACTGACGCTCTTATTTTTGAAACAGAACTCGAAAAACGCATCGGTCATCAACTAGGAAAACTTTCTTGGAATGGGGAACGCCAAGCTTTTCCCTTGAGCCTTTCTTTAACACGTCAATGTATTAAACCCCGTTTTGCTCTCATTGGCGATGCTGCCCACACAATCCACCCCCTTGCAGGACAAGGACTCAATTTAGGACTACGCGACAGCGCCGCACTCGCTGAAGTCATTATCGAAACAGCACGGTTGGGTCTTGATATCGGATCACTCATTGCTTTGGAGCGCTATCAACGCTGGAGACGTTTTGAAATTGTACGTATGACCTTGAGTAATGACTGGTTGAACAAACTTTTTTCTAATGATAATCTCCTTTTGCGAATGCTCCGCGATGTCGGACTTGGAATTGTCAATCAAACACCAAAAATGAAAAAGTATTTCATTCAGGAAGCCTCCGGAATCACTCCAAATGCTCCACGTCTGTTACAGGGGCTCCCTCTCTAAGAAAAAATATACCCTTGCGTTTTTTGCAATCTATGAACGAGAATCCCTTTAATTAAGATAACCTTTTTGCTCACTTTCATGTACCAAGATTTTGGTAAATTCCAACTCTTAAACGCTATCAAAGGCGGAGGCGTTTTATGATATGATAAAAAGTTATCCCGTAACCTAGTTCATAATACAAAAAGGACCCATTATGTAGTCGAGCTTATAATAAGTAAGTAAAACAAAAACCACCAAACAAACTGTAACCTAATGTTTTTAAGTAACAGAGAATTTATCTAATCAATAACTTTTTAAAAATTTAAAAACCTAATATTCAGTGCATCGGAAATGCATATCAAATGAAAAAATCGTTTAAAATAATTGAAATATCCCAACAGACATCTACAAACAAGATGAGTTGTGCATTGCATCTACCACCTACGACACACTCAAAGAAAACAAACAGAAGCTTGAAAAGTGCTTAATCTTTTAACCTTCAACGCACTCTTTATTCCTTGACGTACACAATAAATTTTGGGTGACAAACAGCAAACGTATCACAACCCCCTCTAAAAACAAAAAGGCCAAAACCAACACCCATCACAGAGAGATTCTGTTTTCCACTCTCCAATCTACCCCATAAAAATGACAAGAAAATAAGGCTTATACCTAAAGCCTCATAAGAGAAATCTCAAGCAAAAATCCATAAAAGCCCTCAAATTGCTATTCTACAAATCAACATTATAAGCATATAAGATGCAGGCATGAAACAACCAATCAGTTTATAAAAAAAATCTGTCGTTTTACAATTTAAATGAAAACTCAAAATATCTTAAGATTTTCTCATTTCAAATTTTCTTATGATGCATCATCACAAAACTATTGGCTTGCACATAACAATGAGGAATAACATGCGGATAAAAATCTTTTAAGAAAAGGAGTAACAATGCCTTTTGTAAACCATCTTAATGCAAAAGCAGTCACAACATTTCAAGCTAGCAAGATGCCAACTTGTTACAACAATACACTCCTTACAGTTAAACAAACTCTTTGCACTGTCATATATAACTGTGTTCAAGCACCTTAGCACATTATTGACACATTAGACTGACGCATTAGTTTGGTGTTTTGATTCATCACATTACCAGACAACACACTGCTTGAGTTCATATTTCTTGATATCTTCGTATCTTGCGAATATTGCACATGTTATGTTACTTCTAGTTCTTCAAGCGCATAACCATTCTCCAACCATTCTTTAATCCACTTAGGTTTACGCCCACGCCCATTCCATAATTCCCACTGGTTATTGGGATTTCTATAATGGCGCTCTTTACTTATAAGATCAGCGATATCAATTCCATGCGCATTGGCAATTTCAAGAATTTTACGCCGTGCATTCTGCTTCTCTCTTGCTTGCCGTTTTCTCAATTCTGCATCGATTTGAATGCGCATTTCCTGTAGTTCATCAAGATTCATGTTTTTGAGATCATTCACCTTATTACTCCCCTTGCAAAAAAGAATTATGTTTCGCCATATTTTTAACACAATTATATACGAATTCCGTCTTCATTATTATCGAAACTAAAATTACGAAAAGTATATCACTTTCACGGAGTTGTGCTTTGAACAACGAAGGATCACTTGTTGGTGTCTCTTTTGTCACTACAGCACCCTATTTCAGTTTGGTTCCTGAAATTGGTAATCGGAGTGTAAAAGACCCATTGCACCCTTCCGACTCTCTGAGAACAGCAGTCGAAAGTGAGTATAAATCGCAACTGTATAAATTATGGCAATCATTAAAAAAGAACAAGCCCTCTATGCATAACAACAGTGCACTTTGTTCTAACAATAAGAAGCACTGTCATATACAACCGGTTTCTGCTTCATATCAGCTATACTCTGAAACAGTGAAATCTACAGAATATTACATTAAGTCACCAGTCGCAATGCACCAACAGAAAGAGCCATGGTTTAGATTCAATCTCTCTTTTTATAATAGCAGTGATCGTAGCATCGGTCGGTCTAATATATCCCGTTTCCTTTTGCCTGTTTACAAAGTTGAGCGGATGTTGGCATATATCAAAAATGTCTTCAGAAAGAACAAAATCTATAGTCATAAAAAACAAGATTTTGGGCTGTCCAATCTGACTCTGCAAATCTATGGTAGTTCAGTGTGGAGACAGTTGGAGAATCTGTACAGCACTCGCGTTTCTATCTGTAAATTTTTTTGTTATCGGGTGTACTGCTAATGACTATTCCAAACTTCATGATGCTCTTAGCCACATGCGCACCCACTATTCATCCCACGACATTTCCAGCCGTTGTTATGCAAAAATCACAGGATTATATCTATGTGATAGGATTCAACGATTGTCACAAACTCTCACATCAACCTTCTACGTTTCAAGAAGAAATCGCAACGGCTGAAAAACTTATGCATAACTGTCATAATTTTGACATAAGTTTAGGACAAATTAATGTCAATAATTTGGAATTGGTTTGTACATCTTATTCTGATTTATTTGATCCATGCAAAAACCTCAAAGCTGCACAAGTTATTCTGACTTACTGCTATAAACAAGCAGTGTCAAAGTACAGCTTTGAAAGAACTGCACTGCAAGCAGCGTTAAGCTATTACAAAACAAGAAATTTCAACGGCGGTTTTAGTACCGCCTCTGTGCAAAAAGTTTCTTCGCATACCGGAGTGAAAGTTCCTACACTTGTAGGTGAAGAGTTGCAAGAAACTCTACAACTTCATACGAAAGGACAAGAACATATAATCGAGACAGAACCTCTTCTACCCTCCTCAGAAGAACCGGCAGATGTATTTACACATAAGGCAAGTGGTGTTCGTGATGCCTTTACAGCAGAAGATCCCTCTTCATTAGAAAAGCAACAGGAGTAATTATACCTGCTTTTACAAATGAGAACTGCAATTTTGATAGGATACAATAATGAAAAGTAGATAAAGGAATATTAAAGCTCTAATTAGTAAGATTGAATGAAATCTTTCTAATTGAGGGCAGAGATAATGAAAATGATAGAACAAAACAGCGTTGATGCAGCATTCAATCAGAAAGCGGCACGTGAAGTTACGATTGTGATGCGTTCAGAGAGAGAATGGTATTTTACGTTTGTTGCAGATGATCCAATAACCAAAAAGCCAAACAAGTATACACTTCTTACACAGAGAGGAAAACTGAGAACTTGGGCCGATCCGAAGTATCTCTTTAAATTTCTTCATGAAAGAGGTGTTGTTTATGGCAGTTTTAAACTTAATAAGGATGAAAAAACATGAAAAAAACAAATACTCTTAAAACAACAGTTCGTAATAAAATCATCGCAACTACCGCGGCTGTAGTTGCATTTTTTATAGTACATCCTGTGTATGCACAACAAGCTTTGGCTAAAGCAAAAACTGCTTTAGAATCTTTAGATGCACAATTGAAGATAATTATCCCTATTGCCGCTGCCGTTATACTTTTATGTTTAGCAATTTGTTATGCAGGGCGCTACATTGGAAAAGATACATTTGTACGTTGGGCAATCGGTGTGGTCATCGCGGGCTCAGCAGGCGAACTTACCGCAATGTTGTTTAAAACAGTATAGGCTAAAGAGAATGTGTTTTCCTTTTTTAAAAAGCGAAATTCGCATCTATAAGTTGTAAATATACAATAATCATTTTCACTTATATTGCAAAAAAGAAAAATAGTTATTTATTTATGGATAATTTCAATGAAAATACAAAACATAAAACAATTATTAAAAAAAAATAATAAAAGCATAGCAACTGCTGCGGCTATAACTGTTCTTTTTATGAATAATCCTGCATATGCTCAGGTTCTGGATAAAGCTAAAAAAGCTTTAGAGGCTCTGCAGAAAGATCTTATTGGCAACATCATCCCTATTGCAGCTGCCGTTATACTTTTATGCTTAGCAATTGGTTATGCAGGGCGCTACATTGGTAGAGATACGTTTGTGCGATGGGCAATCGGCGTGGTTATCGCTGGCTCAGCAACTGAGCTTGTCGCAATGTTGTTTAAACCATAATGAAAGCTATAGAAACAGTTATAAATATACCGATTATAAGCTTTATTATATTGTAAAACAGATATTATTATAAATAACTTTAATTAAGAGTAAATAATATGAAGAAATTAAATAATATACAATTAAAATATAACAACACAATCATCGCATTTACCACGACTATAATTATGTTTTTTATGAATAGTCCTGTGTATGCTCAAGTTCTAAGTAAAGCTGACAGAGCTTTAAAGGCTTTGCAAACAGATCTTATTACCAACATCATCCCCATTGCCGCTGCTGTTATACTTTTATGCTTAGCAATTGGTTATGCAGGGCGCTACATTGGTAGAGATACGTTCGTGCGATGGGCAATCGGTGTGGTTCTCGCGGGCTCAGCAGGCGAACTTACTACAATGTTGTTTAAAACAGTATAGGCTAAAGAGAATGTGTTTTCCTTTTTTAAAAAGCGAAATTCGCATCTATAAGTTGTGAATATACAATGATCATTTTCACTTATATTGCAAAAAAGAAAAATAGTTATTTATTTATGGATAATTTCAATGAAAATACAAAACATAAAACAATTATTAAAAAAAAATAATAAAAGCATAGCAACTGCTGCGGCTATAACTGTTCTTTTTATGAATAATCCTGCGTATGCTCAGGTTCTGGATAAAGCTAACAAAGCTTTAACGGCCCTGCAAACAGATCTTATTAATCACATCATCCCTATTGCCGCTGCCGTTATACTTTTATGTTTAGCAATTGGTTATGCAGGGCGCTACATTGGAAAAGATACATTTGTACGTTGGGCAATCGGTGTGGTCATCGCGGGCTCAGCAACTGAACTTGTCACAATGTTGTTCAAAACACCATAGTGCTAAAGAGAATGTGTTTTCCTTTTTTAAAAAGCGAAATTCGCATCTATAAGTTGTGAATATACAATAATCATTTTCACTTATATTGCAAAAAAGAAAAATAGTTATTTATTTATGGATAATTTCAATGAAAATACAAAACATAAAACAATTATTAAAAAAAAATAATAAAAGCATAGCAACTGCTGCGGCTATAACTGTTCTTTTTATGAATAATCCTGCATATGCTCAGGTTCTGGGTAAAGCTAAAAAAGCTTTAGAGGCTCTGCAAACAGATCTTATTGGCAACATCATCCCTATTGCCGCTGCCGTTATACTTCTGTGCTTAGCAATTGGTTATGCAGGGCGCTACATTGGTAGAGATACGTTTGTGCGATGGGCAATCGGCGTGGTTATCGCTGGCTCAGCAACTGAGCTTGTCGCAATGTTGTTTAAACCATAATGAAAGCTATAGAAACAATTATAAATATACCGATTATAAGCTTTATTATATTGTAAAACAGACATTATTATAAATAACTTTAATTAGGAGTAAATAATATGAAGAAATTAAATAATATACAATTAAAATATAACAACACAATCATCGCATTTACCACGACTATAATTATGTTTTTTATGAATAGTCCTGTGTATGCTCAAGTTCTAACTAAAGCTGACAAAGCTTTAAAGGCTTTGCAGAAAGATCTTATTGAAAACATCATCCCTATTGCAGCTGCCGTTATACTTTTATGCTTAGCAATTGGTTATGCAGGGCGCTACATTGGTAGAGATACGTTCGTGCGATGGGCAATCGGCGTGGTTCTCGCGGGCTCAGCAGGCGAACTTACTACAATGTTGTTCCAATAATGACTAAACATAAAGCATCAATATGTGTAATATGAAGTACTCCACATATTCGAAGCGGATCTTCCCATTTCGATAATGTCATGCGTAAAATGAAAAAATTACTTGTACAACTGAAAAAGGAGTTCTTCAGTAAAAATTTTAATTTTAATTGGGATAAGTAATATGAAACAATTAGATATTTTCAATTAAAAAATAACAATAGAATCATCTCATTTACTACAACTATAGCCATATTTTTTATGAATAGTTCTTTGTATGCCTAAAAAGCTTTGAGTAATGCTAAAAAGGCTTTAGATGAGTTACAAACAGATCTTATTGACCACATCATCCCTATCGCCGCTACCGTTATACTTCTGTGCTTAGCAATTGGTTATGCAGGGCGCTACATTGGAAGAGATACGTTTGTGCGATGGGGATTGCCGTGGTCATTGCTGGCTTAGCAATCTAATTTTTCGATATATTGTTTAAAACTAATTGAATTTAATTATAAAATCAGTATAATACGAAATATTCTTTATTTAAAAGTGAAAAACATGAAACGATTAAATGATATTAAAACAAAAAATAACAAAAATGTTATCGTAATTGCTGCAGCTATGACCATTCTTTTTATGAATAGTTCTGCACATGCTCAGGTTCTGGGTAAAGCTAATAAAGCTTTAAAGGCTTTACAAACAGATCTTATTGGCAACATCATCCCTATTGCAGCTGCCGTTATACTTCTGTGCTTAGCAATTGGTTATGCAGGGCGCTACATTGGTAGAGATACGTTTGTGCGATGGGCAATCGGTGTGGTTATCGCTGGCTCAGCAACTGAACTTACCACAATGTTGTTTGCATCTAATTAAAGTACAATTTAAAGCCGCATGGAACGAAATGTTTTTTAACATGAAGGCCTTGTCTATCGGTTATAGATGCGCCAATGATAATCTTCACTTATGCAGCAAGGGAAGGATGTTATTTATTGTAACTTCAGTCATGATGGGAATAAAAACATGAAGCAATTAAACACTTTTCAGGTAAAAATTGAAAATGTAAGCAACAAGGTTCGTGTTGTTTTTATAACTCTAATTTTATTCTTAGCGACTCAGCCCACATATGCTCAAGAAAAAACAAATAGCGTAGATATTTTCATAGGCATGCAATACGGGTTAAGTATAATTATTCCCATTGCTGCTGCTATCATGCTTTTATTTCTATTGCTCCTTTGGGCGTTTCGTCTTATCGCAAGAGCTACGTTTGCACGGTGGGCGTTCAGTGTTGTTATTGCTGGTGCAGCATTCTATCTTAGCCATATATTATATCATATCAATTAAGTGGAGTCGTCCATGAAACCGCAAAAACAGGAAG
Source organism: Bartonella taylorii (assembly GCF_023920105.1). Lineage (NCBI taxonomy): Bacteria > Pseudomonadati > Pseudomonadota > Alphaproteobacteria > Hyphomicrobiales > Bartonellaceae > Bartonella > Bartonella taylorii. The sequence goes on along the minus strand of NZ_CP083693.1, from coordinate 1,845,206 downwards.
AATTTCCTTTATTTAAGGGAGCGACTCGCGTTCCAACACTTTGGGGTGTGCCAATGATGCCGCTTATTATTATGGTTGTAGGTGTCGCTTCTGTTGCCATGACAATAAATATCTTTTTGTGGATAATCGCACCACCATTATGGTTCATTATGGCGCAAATTACCAAGAATGATGATAAGGCATTCCGGATCTGGTGGTTGTGGATCGATACTAAATTCCGTAACCGAAACAAGAGTTTTTGGGGAGCATCAAGTTACAGCCCCTCTCATTACCGCAAAAGGAGATAAGCATGACAGCTGTTGAAAGCAGCAAGCGCCTCACATCAGAGACACCAGTAAGTCTATTCATACCCTACTCACACCACATTACAGATACGATTATCTCTACCAAAGACGCTGAATATTTGTCGGTATGGAAAATTGATGGACGCTCGCATCAAAATGCTTCAGAAGAAGATATCTATCAGTGGACTAAAGAGTTAAACAATACTCTACGTGGTGTTGCATCAGCTAATTTATCGTTGTGGACGCATATTGTACGTCGGCGTGTTTATGAATATCCCGATTCAACATTTGATAAAACATTTTGCTATCAACTTGATGAAAAATACCGGCAAAGTTTTACTGGTTATAACCTTATGGTCAATGATCTGTATCTAACTGTCGTTTTCCAACCAATAGCTGATAAGGTTATGTCGTTTTTTTCTCAGCATGAGCGTGAAACACTTGATCAAAAAAAGCTGCGGCAAGAATCATGTATTAAAGCTCTCAATGATATCAACCGTACCTTAGGACAGTCATTTAAACGTTACGGTGCGGAACTTCTTGGTGCTTATGAAAAAAATGGTCATGCTTATTCTTCTGCCCTTGAATTTCTCGGAATGCTTGTCAATGGCGAATACCGTCCTATGCCGATCTGCTATGATCGTTTTGCCGATTATATATCTATAAATCGGCCTTTTTTCTCAAAATGGGGTGCTCTCGGTGAACTGCGCACAATTACTGGAATGCGCCGGTTTGGAATGATGGAAATCAAGGAATATGACATAACAACCAAACCAGGACAACTTAATGTTTTGTTAGAAAGTGATTTCGAGTTCGTGCTAACGCAGAGCTTTTCTGTACTCTCGCGACATGCTGCCAAAGATTATTTACAGCGACATCAACGTAATCTTATCGATGCACGTGATGTAGCGACAAGCCAAATTGAGCAAATTGACGAAGCACTTAATCAGCTTGTAAGTGGACATTTTGTCATGGGCGAGCATCATTGCACACTGACCATATACGGCGACACAATTCAACAAGTTCGCGACCATATGGCAAAAGCAAACGCAGCACTACTAGACGTTGCGGTATTACCAAAACCCGTAGATTTAGCTATTGAAGCTGGTTATTGGGCGCAACTTCCTGCAAATTGGAAATGGCGGCCACGTCCCGCGCCAATTACATCCCTCAACTTCTTGTCATTTTCATCTTTTCATAATTTTATGTCCGGAAAACCGACAGGAAATCCGTGGGGACCGGCAGTAACAATTCTTAAAACAGTGAGTAAAACACCGCTTTATTTCAATTTTCATGCCTCTAAACTTGAAGAAGATTCGACAAATAAACGGTTACTTGGTAATACTGCAATCATCGGACAGTCTGGCTCTGGTAAAACAGTGCTACTCGGATTTCTATTAGCGCAAGCACAAAAGTTCAAACCAACAACCGTTGTTTTTGATAAAGATCGTGGCATGGAAATCGCTATTCGGGCGATGGGAGGAAAATACTTATCATTTAAAGCTGGTAGGCAAAGTGGTTTTAACCCATTCCAACTCCCTCCTACACAAGAAAACCTAATTTTTCTAAAACAGTTTGTTAAAAAGTTAGCAGAAGCTGGTGGCGAAGTCACACACCACGACGAAGAAGAAATTAACCAAGCTGTCATGTCTGTCATGAGTAACAATATTGATCGCTCGCTCCGTCGCTTATCTTTTCTAGTGCAATTCTTACCAAATCCGCATTTAAGTGATTACAATGCGCACCCATCAGTTCACGCTCGTTTGGTAAAATGGTGTGAAGGTGGTGATTATGGATGGTTGTTTGATAATCCCAGTGATGCACTTAATCTCTCAACACATCAAATTTATGGCTTTGATATTACAGAATTCTTAGATAATCCGGAAACTCGTACTCCAGTGATGATGTATTTGCTTTACCGCACAGAAGGCATGATTAGCGGACAGCGATTTATGTATATCTTTGATGAGTTTTGGAAACCATTGCAAGATCCGTACTTTGAAGATTTAGCGAAAAATAAACAAAAGACTATCCGTAAGCAAAATGGTATTTTTGTTTATGCAACACAAGAGCCTAGCGATGCTTTGGAAAGTAATATTGCCAAAACACTCATTCAACAATGTGCGACTTACATTTTTCTAGCCAACCCCAAAGCAAATTATGAAGATTATACAAAAGGTTTTAAACTAACAGATACTGAATTTGAACTCGTTAAAGGACTCGGTGAGTTTAGTCGCCAATTTCTCATTAAGCAGGGCGATCAATCTGCGCTTGCAGAACTGAATCTCGGTAAATTCCATCTGACAAGCGATGGAAAAACCATCGAACACGACTTTAGTGACGAACTTTTGGTGTTATCAGGTACACCTGATAACGCGGAATTAGCCGAAAGCATTATCGCGGAAGTTGGTGATGATCCGGCAATATGGTTACCAATTTTCGTACAGCAGGCAAAAAATGACAGGAGGGAAACATGGAAAAAAAGGTCATTTCAATAGTAGTTGTAATAATTTTAGGGATTTCAAACCCAGCAATGGCTTGGGTTTGGGGTGCTGGATCAGCGGATTTGGAAGCTTTAGTTCCAACGACGTGGCCCAATTTTTTTGGAAGTTCATCTTCAAAACCAAAGCCTAAAAAACCTCCACAAAAAAAGGAAGAGCTACCTGTTAGAGAACTTCTCGATATACTAAAAAAACAACTTGAGGAAACAAAAAAGATACACGAGTCTATAACGGGAAGCCAAAAATTCGATACTAAAAAACTTAAAAATGCACAGACAGACCACAGCAGTTTTTTTCTCAAAAATCCAGAAACGCTCTACAATAGAAATAAATCTTCTGCTCTATCTGCATCACTTAAAAATATTTTAAAAGAAGAAGAAGAAATTCCCACCTCTATCCATGAATCTAGCAGTTTTATCAACAAGCGTATCCAATATGCAGCCATCACTGATAAAGCTGTCAGTTTAAAAACTTTTGAAGAAGCAAACTATCGTTTTCAGCAAATTGAAGAACTATTAAACGAAATCAAGACAACAAAAGATCTAAAAAATATTGCTGAGTTACAAGCACATATAATTGGAATGCTCGCTATGCTACAAAATGAAACAGCAAAACTACAAATGGTCACGCATCTACGCAACGCTGAATATACGCTTATCAAACAACAGAAGGACAAACATAACATAAAAATTTTGAATAGTAAAAACACGAAAATGCCTACCATAAGATTTATTAGATAAAGCTTTTTATAACAATATGTTGTATATTATTTTTCCTGTATACTCGTAAAAAGCAAAAGTTAATGCATAATATTAAATTCTCTCTCATAGACTGAAAAAGTCCGCAGAGTTTAATTCCATCCTAAAAAAATCAACGAAAAATGCTTAAAAAGCACATGAAAAATTGAAAATTCGTTAAAGAGGAATTCCATGGACTTTACAGTGTTCACGCAACTTTTCAATAAAATTGATCAGATAACAAAAACATATGTCACAGATATTTCCTCAAAAACAATAGCTACAATCACACCCTTTGTATCAATCGGTATCACAATCGCTTTCATCATCTATGGATGGCTCATCATTCGGGGCGCTATAGATATGCCTCTCTCCGGATTTGTAAATCGGTTCCTACGGATAAGTATTATTACCTCAATAGCTCTTACCGCAGGACTGTATCAAAGTGAAATTGCCAATTTGATAACACAAATGCCCTATGAGTTATCAAAAGCGCTCATAACAGATCCACTTAATGATACACAATTAATGAATCTACTGGACACAGCAGCAACCAAAGGATTTCAATATGCAGGACGTCTTTTCCAAGAAACCGTCTTCTTCGAAGCCAATGGACTGCTTTACAGTCTCTTAGGCATCATCATCTTGCTAGCAACAAGCCTCGTAGTAGCAATCGGTGGTGGTCTCGTGCTCCTGACAAAAATCGCTATTACACTTCTCGTAGGATGGGGACCTCTCTTCATCATTGCTTTGCTCTGGCAACCAACTCATCGCCTTTTCGAGCAATGGATAATCCAAATCATCAATTATACAATCCTCTTTCTACTCTTAGCGACTGTATTTAATCTGATGATGAATATCTTTGCAAACTATTTGAGCGATATGAGACTCGATTACGACCAGAATATAAGCGCCATGTTTGGGGGTGCTCTCATCTTGTCCATTATATCCATCACGCTTTTACTCAAACTATCAAGTGTTGCCAATTCTCTCGCAAAAGGAATTACATTTGGACATCTATGGAGACATAGAAACTAGATGATATAAAAAGCAATGCTTCCCCTAACAGACGCCCCTAATATCCATATGACAAAATAACGAGGATATCCAATCCTACAGTAAAAAATATTCGCACTGAAATTGGGCTATTTTCATAAATTTAAAAATGAAATTAAGAAAAGATCAATTATCGCAAACTATACACTTTACTTTAGTGTCAAAATTATAATAATGATAATAAATATCAGAATGGATACAACAGTAAAAAGAGTCATATTAAAATGAAATCTATCATTCTTATAATTCTGATTACAAACCTTTTATCAGCTTGTGTATTAGCACCAAAGCCAAAGCAACCAAGTAATTGGAACCGTGTGCCTATTAATAAAACAATCCCTGCCGAAATCAAGCGAGGAGACAAAGGAATTTCATAAACTGATTTATGAGGTTAATGTAATGGTCAGTCTTTCTAAATATGTGAAAATTAAAAGGAATAAAATATGAAAAAACTGATTATTATCATAACAATTAGTGCTTTTCTTGGAACAACAAACTTAACAAGAAGTGACACTGTTACTAAGCAAGGAGGAAGTAGCAAGCGTGTTATTGTAGCCTCTGGTACGGGGTTAGATGATCTCACTGCAGCAAGGAGACGTCAAAAACAACCAACACCACCAAGAGGCCGCAAGCCACCAAAAGGTTCCCAGCCACCCAAAAAACTTCCACCTACTTCTGGAAATAACGGAAATCTCGCACCGACACCACCTGCTCCATCAGCAGCATATTCGGAAATCCTTCAGCTTTTAAAAAAAGAAGAAATTATTGAGCTCTTAAAAAAACAGCTTGCGTTAAAAAAAGAACAACTTTCGCAAACAGAAAAAACCTATCAAGCTATAACAAATAGTCAGAAAACTGCACCTAAAACGATAGACTTTTCTAGTTTTTTTCTCAAAGAACCAGAATCGCTCTATAAAAGTGATAAGCTTTCAAGGGAATCATATCAAAAGGTATTGGAGGACGAAAACAAAATTTCTGAGCCTTTTGATAAAATGGGCAAAGCTATTTCAAGGCGTTTACAATTTGCATCGATACTAGATAAAGCTGTAAGTTTAGAAAATTTTGAAAACGTAGAAAATCGTTTTAAATACCTCAAACATCTATTAGATGAAATTCAAACAAAAGAAAACCTGAAAGATACTGCAGATCTTCAAGCACATATCGATGGTTCATTAGCAATGATCCAAAATGAATTTATAAAGATGGAAATGGTAGCGCATTTACGTAATGCCGAGCAATCACTTATCAAAAGGAAAAGACGCGAACTTGATATGAAAATTTTTAACCATGAAAAAAAAGGGATGCCTATCATACGATAAAAACAAAAGCCAATGTAGAAGGTTCAGTACTATCTGAACAATTCAGAGGGGCAGAAGGGTTTTCTCAAAGCCACGATAACGTAGTGAAAATACTTAGGTAATGTATAAATGAAAATGAAGCGTTTAGCATGTATCTATGTTTCAAGGTGATAAAAAATTGAAAATTCGTTAAAGAGGAATTCCATGGACTTTACAGTGTTCACGCAACTTTTCAATAAAATTGATCAGATAACAAAAACATATGTCACAGATATTTCCTCAAAAACAATAGCCACAATCACACCCTTTGTATCAATCGGTATCACAATCGCTTTCATCATCTATGGATGGCTCATCATTCGGGGCGCTATAGATATGCCTCTCTCCGGATTTGTAAATCGGTTCCTACGGATAAGTATTATTACCTCAATAGCTCTTACCGCAGGACTGTATCAAAGTGAAATTGCCAATTTGATAACACAAATGCCCTATGAGTTATCAAAAGCGCTCATAACAGATCCACTCAATGATACACAATTAATGAATCTACTGGACACAGCAGCAACCAAAGGATTTCAATATGCAGGACGTCTTTTCCAAGAAACCGTCTTCTTCGAAGCCAATGGACTGCTTTACAGTCTCTTAGGCATCATCATCTTGCTAGCAACAAGCCTCGTAGTAGCAATCGGTGGTGGTCTCGTGCTCCTGACAAAAATCGCTATTACACTTCTCGTAGGATGGGGACCTCTCTTCATCATTGCTTTGCTCTGGCAACCAACTCATCGCCTTTTCGAGCAATGGATAATCCAAATCATCAATTATACAATCCTCTTTCTACTCTTAGCGACTGTATTTAATCTGATGATGAATATCTTTGCAAACTATTTGAGCGATATGAGACTCGATTACGACCAGAATATAAGCGCCATGTTTGGGGGTGCTCTCATCTTGTCCATTATATCCATCACGCTTTTACTCAAACTATCAAGTGTTGCCAATTCTCTCGCAAAAGGAATTACATTTGGACATCTATGGAGACATAGAAACTAGATGATATAAAAAGCAATGCTTCCCCTAACAGACGCCCCTAATATCCATATGACAAAATAACGAGGATATCCAATCCTACAGTAAAAAATATTCGCACTGAAATTGGGCTATTTTCATAAATTTAAAAATGAAATTAAGAAAAGATCAATTATCGCAAACTATACACTTTACTTTAGTGTCAAAATTATAATAATGATAATAAATATCAGAATGGATACAACAGTAAAAAGAGTCATATTAAAATGAAATCTATCATTCTTATAATTCTGATTACAAACCTTTTATCAGCTTGTGTATTAGCACCAAAGCCAAAGCAACCAAGTAATTGGAACCGTGTGCCTATTAATAAAACAATCCCTGCCGAAATCAAGCGAGGAGATATATGAAAAAGAGATTTATTATAACAGGAATGATTACCATTTTGGGAATGATAAATTTGGCACATGCAAATAGCGAACATGGGTATAATAGAAATAAAGTAAAACTCCACATATCAGGAGGAGCTATATCATATCGGGAATATCCTGGCTTGTCAGCTTCAACAGACAATAAAAATGTTAAAATTAAACGTCCTAATAAACCTCAAGTTAAAAAAAAGCCAAAACCACCTAAAAAGTCACAACCTGCTCCACCGACACCACCTGCTCCATCAGCAGCATATTCGGAAATCCTTCAGCTTTTAAAAAAAGAAGAAATTATTGAGCTCTTAAAAAAACAGCTTGCGTTAAAAAAAGAACAACTTTCGCAAACAGAAAAAACCTATCAAGCTATAACAAATAGTCAGAAAACTGCACCTAAAACGATAGACTTTTCTAGTTTTTTTCTCAAAGAACCAGAATCGCTCTATAAAAGTGATAAGCTTTCAAGGGAATCATATCAAAAGGTATTGGAGGACGAAAACAAAATTTCTGAGCCTTTTGATAAAATGGGCAAAGCTATTTCAAGGCGTTTACAATTTGCATCGATACTAGATAAAGCTGTAAGTTTAGAAAATTTTGAAAACGTAGAAAATCGTTTTAAATACCTCAAACATCTATTAGATGAAATTCAAACAAAAGAAAACCTGAAAGATACTGCAGATCTTCAAGCACATATCGATGGTTCATTAGCAATGATCCAAAATGAATTTATAAAGATGGAAATGGTAGCGCATTTACGTAATGCCGAGCAATCACTTATCAAAAGGAAAAGACGCGAACTTGATATGAAAATTTTTAACCATGAAAAAAAAGGGATGCCTATCATACGATAAAAACAAAAGCCAATGTAGAAGGTTCAGTACTATCTGAACAATTCAGAGGGGCAGAAGGGTTTTCTCAAAGCCACGATAACGTAGTGAAAATACTTAGGTAATGTATAAATGAAAATGAAGCGTTTAGCATGTATCTATGTTTCAAGGTGATAAAAAATTGAAAATTCGTTAAAGAGGAATTCCATGGACTTTACAGTGTTCACGCAACTTTTCAATAAAATTGATCAGATAACAAAAACATATGTCACAGATATTTCCTCAAAAACAATAGCCACAATCACACCCTTTGTATCAATCGGTATCACAATCGCTTTCATCATCTATGGATGGCTCATCATTCGGGGCGCTATAGATATGCCTCTCTCCGGATTTGTAAATCGGTTCCTACGGATAAGTATTATTACCTCAATAGCTCTTACCGCAGGACTGTATCAAAGTGAAATTGCCAATTTGATAACACAAATGCCCTATGAGTTATCAAAAGCGCTCATAACAGATCCACTCAATGATACACAATTAATGAATCTACTGGACACAGCAGCAACCAAAGGATTTCAATATGCAGGACGTCTTTTCCAAGAAACCGTCTTCTTCGAAGCCAATGGACTGCTTTACAGTCTCTTAGGCATCATCATCTTGCTAGCAACAAGCCTCGTAGTAGCAATCGGTGGTGGTCTCGTGCTCCTGACAAAAATCGCTATTACACTTCTCGTAGGATGGGGACCTCTCTTCATCATTGCTTTGCTCTGGCAACCAACTCATCGCCTTTTCGAGCAATGGATAATCCAAATCATCAATTATACAATCCTCTTTCTACTCTTAGCGACTGTATTTAATCTGATGATGAATATCTTTGCAAACTATTTGAGCGATATGAGACTCGATTACGACCAGAATATAAGCGCCATGTTTGGGGGTGCTCTCATCTTGTCCATTATATCCATCACGCTTTTACTCAAACTATCAAGTGTTGCCAATTCTCTCGCAAAAGGAATTACATTTGGACATCTATGGAGACATAGAAACTAGATGATATAAAAAGCAATGCTTCCCCTAACAGACGCCCCTAATATCCATATGACAAAATAACGAGGATATCCAATCCTACAGTAAAAAATATTCGCACTGAAATTGGGCTATTTTCATAAATTTAAAAATGAAATTAAGAAAAGATCAATTATCGCAAACTATACACTTTACTTTAGTGTCAAAATTATAATAATGATAATAAATATCAGAATGGATACAACAGTAAAAAGAGTCATATTAAAATGAAATCTATCATTCTTATAATTCTGATTACAAACCTTTTATCAGCTTGTGTATTAGCACCAAAGCCAAAGCAACCAAGTAATTGGAACCGTGTGCCTATTAATAAAACAATCCCTGCCGAAATCAAGCGAGGAGATATATGAAAAAGCAATTTATTATAACAGGAATGATTACCCTTTTGGGAATGATAAATTTGGCACATGCATTGGATTTTTCTAAAGTAGATGTAAGCGCAGATCCATCAGTTGTATGCAATGTTCTAGCAGTGTCATCTGCAGAATTTGAAAAGAGAACAACTGGAAAAGACAGCACTGGAATCCTAGAAAAATGTTCAAAATTGCAATCATCTGCTCCACCGCCACAACCTGCTCCACCGCCACAACCTGCTTCACCGCCACAACCTGCTTCACCGCCACAACCTGCTTCACCCCCACCACCTGCTCCATCAGCAGAATATCTGGAGATTATTAACCTATTAAAAAAGGGGGAAATTATTGAGCTCTTAAAAAAACAGCTTGCGTTAAAAAAAGAACAACTTTCGCAAACAGAAAAAACCTATCAAGCTATAACAAATAGTCAGAAAACTGCACCTAAAAAAATAGACTTTTCTAGTTTTTTTTTCAAAGAGCCAGAATCGCTCTATAAAAGTGATAAGCTTTCAAGGGAATCATATCAAAAGGTATTGGAGGACGAAAACAAAATTTCTGAGCCTTTTGATAAAATGGGCAAGTTGCTTTTTGATCGTTTAGAATTTTTCTCGTTACTATATAAAGCTATGACTTTGAAAACTTTTGAAAAAATAGAAAATCGTTTTAAATACCTCAAAAATATATTTAATGAACTTCAAACAAAAGAAAACCTGAAAGATATTGCAGATCTTCAAGCACATATCGATGCTTCATTAGCCATGATCCAAAATGAATCTATAACGATACAAATGATAACGCATTTACGTAAGGCTGAGCAATCACTTATCAAAAGGAAAAGACGCGAACTTGATATGAAAATTTTTAACCATGAAAAAAAAGGGATGCCTATCATACGATAAAAACAAAAGCCAATGTAGAAGATTCAGTACTATCTGAACAATTCAGAGGGGCAGAAGGGTTTTCTCAAAGCCACGATAACGTAGTGAAAATACTTAGGTAATGTATAAATGAAAATGAAGCGTTTAGCATGTATCTATGTTTCAAGGTGATAAAAAATTGAAAATTCGTTAAAGAGGAATTCCATGGACTTTACAGTGTTCACGCAACTTTTCAATAAAATTGATCAGATAACAAAAACATATGTCACAGATATTTCCTCAAAAACAATAGCCACAATCACACCCTTTGTATCAATCGGTATCACAATCGCTTTCATCATCTATGGATGGCTCATCATTCGGGGCGCTATAGATATGCCTCTCTCCGGATTTGTAAATCGGTTCCTACGGATAAGTATTATTACCTCAATAGCTCTTACCGCAGGACTGTATCAAAGTGAAATTGCCAATTTGATAACACAAATGCCCTATGAGTTATCAAAAGCGCTCATAACAGATCCACTTAATGATACACAATTAATGAATCTACTGGACACAGCAGCAACCAAAGGATTTCAATATGCAGGACGTCTTTTCCAAGAAACCGTCTTCTTCGAAGCCAATGGACTGCTTTACAGTCTCTTAGGCATCATCATCTTGCTAGCAACAAGCCTCGTAGTAGCAATCGGTGGTGGTCTCGTGCTCCTAACAAAAATCGCTATTACACTTCTCGTAGGATGGGGACCTCTCTTCATCATTGCTTTGCTCTGGCAACCAACTCATCGCCTTTTCGAGCAATGGATAATCCAAATCATCAATTATACAATCCTCTTTCTACTCTTAGCGACTGTATTTAATCTGATGATGCATATCTTTGTAAACTATTTGAGAGATATGAGACTCGATTACGACCAGAATATAAGCGCCATGTTTGGGGGTGCTCTCATCTTGTCCATTATATCCATCACGCTTTTACTCAAACTATCAAGTGTTGCCAATTCTCTCGCAAAAGGAATTACATTTGGACATCTATGGAGACATAGAAACTAGATGATATAAAAAGCAATGCTTCCCCTAACAGACGCCCCTAATATCCATATGACAAAATAACGAGGATATCCAATCCTACAGTAAAAAATATTCGCACTGAAATTGGGCTATTTTCATAAATTTAAAAATGAAATTAAGAAAAGATCAATTATCGCAAACTATACACTTTACTTTAGTGTCAAAATTATAATAATGATAATAAATATCAGAATGGATACAACAGTAAAAAGAGTCATATTAAAATGAAATCTATCATTCTTATAATTCTGATTACAAACCTTTTATCAGCTTGTGTATTAGCACCAAAGCCAAAGCAACCAAGTAATTGGAACCGTGTACCTATTAATAAAACAATCCCTGCCGAAATCAAGCGAGGAGACATATGAAAAAGCGATTTATTATAACAGGAATGATTACCCTTTTGGGAATGATAAATTTAACTCTAACGTCTAACTTTAGTTGGGGTTCTGGGACTCAAGGCTCAGCTGTTCAAATTCCTTTTTCAAAAGCAGAATATCTGGAAATTATTAATTTGTTAAAACAACAAATTATAGCAACCGAAAACCAGATTGAAAATACGAAAAAAATCCATCAGTCTATAATAGGAAATGACACATCAACACCAATGGCAAGAGAGAGTTTTCATTATTTCTTAGAATTTTTGCCTTCTGTCTACCCAAAAGCACAGACAAACTACCAAGTCATGAGTGGTGTTGGGGAATTTAAAAAATTTTTTCGTGACATTATTCTCGAAGAAAAAAGGTACAGCTTCCAGAACTTGCCGTATCATAGGATGCGCGAAATAATTAATACGCGTCTTAAATATAGTGGAATTGTCGATAAAGCTGTAAGTTTTCAAACTTTCCAAGACGCAGAGAACCGCTTTAAACAAATAGACGATTTTTTAGATAAGATAAATAAAACAAAAGATCTCAAAGAAGTTTTCGAGTTGCAAACACGCATTAAGACCATGTCATCCATGATCCAAAATGAATATACAAAGCTACAAATGGTCAGAAATTTAAGCGAAGACGAAGAGAATCTTATCGAAATACAAAAACGTAAATTATATGGAAAAACTGTAGCCTCTCACCACAAAGGTATACCTAAAATAAGATCTAACCAATAAAGCCCTTTACAACATTTGCTTTTTTTCATGAAAACAAAAGCCAATGTAGAAGGTTCAGTACTATCTGAACAATTCAGAGGGGCAGAAGGGTTTTCTCAAAGCCAAGATAACGTAGTGAAAATACTTAGGTAATGTTTCAAGGTGATAAAAAATTGAAAATTCGTTAAAGAGGAATTCCATGGACTTTACAGTGTTCACGCAACTTTTCAATAAAATTGATCAGATAACAAAAACATATGTCACAGATATTTCCTCAAAAACAATAGCTACAATCACACCCTTTGTATCAATCGGTATCACAATCGCTTTCATCATCTATGGATGGCTCATCATTCGGGGCGCTATAGATATGCCTCTCTCCGGATTTGTAAATCGGTTCCTACGGATAAGTATTATTACCTCAATAGCTCTTACCGCAGGACTGTATCAAAGTGAAATTGCCAATTTGATAACACAAATGCCCTATGAGTTATCAAAAGCGCTCATAACAGATCCACTTAATGATACACAATTAATGAATCTACTGGACACAGCAGCAACCAAAGGATTTCAATATGCAGGACGTCTTTTCCAAGAAACCGTCTTCTTCGAAGCCAATGGACTGCTTTACAGTCTCTTAGGCATCATCATCTTGCTAGCAACAAGCCTCGTAGTAGCAATCGGTGGTGGTCTCGTGCTCCTAACAAAAATCGCTATTACACTTCTCGTAGGATGGGGACCTCTCTTCATCATTGCTTTGCTCTGGCAACCAACTCATCGCCTTTTCGAGCAATGGATAATCCAAATCATCAATTATACAATCCTCTTTCTACTCTTAGCGACTGTATTTAATCTGATGATGCATATCTTTGTAAACTATTTGAGAGATATGAGACTCGATTACGACCAGAATATAAGCGCCATGTTTGGGGGTGCTCTCATCTTGTCCATTATATCCATCACGCTTTTACTCAAACTATCAAGTGTTGCCAATTCTCTCGCAAAAGGAATTACATTTGGACATCTATGGAGACATAGAAACTAGATGATATAAAAAGCAATGCTTCCCCTAACAGACGCCCCTAATATCCATATGACAAAATAACGAGGATATCCAATCCTACAGTAAAAAATATTCGCACTGAAATTGGGCTATTTTCATAAATTTAAAAATGAAATTAAGAAAAGATCAATTATCGCAAACTATACACTTTACTTTAGTGTCAAAATTATAATAATGATAATAAATATCAGAATGGATACAACAGTAAAAAGAGTCATATTAAAATGAAATCTATCATTCTTATAATTCTGATTACAAACCTTTTATCAGCTTGTGTATTAGCACCAAAGCCAAAGCAACCAAGTAATTGGAACCGTGTACCTATTAATAAAACAATCCCTGCCGAAATCAAGCGAGGAGACATATGAAAACAAAACAAGCAAAACCAGTGAAAGCTGAACAACTCAGCAGTTATTACGAAGAAAGTCGAGGTTTAGAACGTGATCTCATAAATGAATTTATAAGATCGCGTAGAACGGCATGGCGTGTAGCGAGTACTCTTGGTCTTTTTGGCTTATTCGGTATGATATGTGGAGTCGTTGGATTTTCTCAACCAGCACCAACTCCCTTAGTATTGCGCGTTGATAATACTACGGGTGCTGTTGATGTTATTTCTGTAATGCGTGAGCATGAAACCAGCTACGGTGAAGTTGTGGACAGATATTGGCTCAATCAATATGTGCTTAACCGCGAAACTTACGACTATGATACCATTCAACTAAACTACGACACAACAGCACTTTTAAGTGCGGCATCTGTTCAACAAGAATATTATAAAATCTATGATGGAGAAAATGCACGGGATAAAGTGCTTTCCAACAAAGCACGTATCACAGTTAAAGTACGATCAATCCAGCCTAATGGACTCGGTCAAGCAACTGTACGTTTTACGACTCAGCAACTTGACAGCAACGGTGCTACTACTGGACCCAAGCAGCACCAGATAGCAACAATTAGCTACACCTATATTGGTGCACCCATGAAATCATCTGATCGATTGCTTAACCCCCTCGGTTTTCAAGTGACAAGTTACCGTTCTGACCCGGAAATATTGTTGAATGATTAAGGAATTGATTGTTATGAAAAAACTTACATTCTTCGTTCTACTGTCTTCGTTTTCTTCTTTTTATACAGTACCTGTGCAGGCACTCAAAAGCCCATCGAATTCACAATATGATCATCGCATTCGCTATATAACATATAACGAAGCCGATGTGGTTCAAATTGAAACAGTTCTTGGTGTGGCAACACATATCATTCTTGAAGAAGGTGAACATTATATCACTCATGCCTTTGGTGATTCAGAAGCCTATGCCTTTGCTCATAAAGGGCGGCATATTTTTATTAAACCAAAAGCAGAACTTGCCAATACAAATCTCATCGTTGTAACCGATAAACGTAGCTACAAATTCCGACTACAGTTTCGAAATGATCGTGCTGGATCTACTTATGAATTAGCTTTTCATTATCCCGATACAAATACCCAAAAATTACATGAGAACAGCCAACGTCTTGCCATTGAGCGTGGTTTTCATCAAAGCGTAAAAGGTTATAACCTTAGCTATACTATGAGCGGCAACCAAGACATTGCTCCGATCAACGCTTGGGATAATGGACGTATTACCTATTTTAAATTTCCCGCTAACATGGATATGCCATCAATTTACGTAGTAGATGCCGAAGGCAATGAAAGCTTAATACCGCGTACTGTTGTAGGAAATTCCAATGATATTATCGCTGTTCATAAGGTTAATCCCAAGTGGCTTATACGGCTTGGCAAACGTGCTTTGGCTGTTTTCAATGAAGCCTACGACCCCAATGGTATACCAAATACAACTGGAACAATATCCTCGGTAGTTCACCGAATTAATAAAGAAGGAGGAAAGTGATGTTCGACAATAAGAAAGGAGATGAAATCAGCAAAAGCGCGACACTGGATTACACCGAACCAAAGCATATTGAAGGTGCGTATGGTAGCTCCGAACTAGGTTCAGAACCCCGTCCAACAATTCCTGGTGCACGTGCATTATTGATGGTAGGAATCATTGTCATCGTAGCCGTACCGATTGCTCTGACTTGGAAAGCTCTAAAAATGCGTAATAGCATAGAAGTTGAGGAAGAAAAACCTCAACAGACGGTACAACAAATTATACCAAGCTATACCCCTAAAGTCATAGAAGAACCGAAAGTTGTAGAAGAAGTTGAGAAAGTAACAGAAACAGAAGACTCAATACAAGAGCTTCCACCTGCTTGGGCCAAGCTACTTCAAACGACGATTCCACCACATTTGATTAAAGATTCTGAAGAATTAGCGCGCAAGCGTATGTTCAGTTCTGGTCTTAACAATGGTGGTAGTAGCGAAAGCTCTACAGAGCGTTCAAAAGGGAATGCATCTGCAAACGACAGAAGTAATGGCATATTATTCGACCAGCTACAACCTGTACGATTAGGCCAATCACGCGCGGTTCAACTTCATAATCGTGATCTCTTGATTACCCAAGGAACGCAGATAGATTGCGTACTAGAAACTAAGATTATCACATCACAGCCGGGAATGACAACATGTCATTTAACACGTGATATTTATTCCACAAGCGGTCGCGTTGTTTTGTTAGATCGTGGTTCTAAAGTCGTCGGTTTCTATCAAAGTGGCCTACAACAGGGACAAACGCGCGTCTTTGTACAATGGTCGCGTATTGAAACACCTTCTGGTGTTATCGTTAACCTTGATTCACCCGGCACTGGCCCTCTTGGAGAAGCCGGCATTGGTGGTTGGATTGACAGACATTTTTGGGAACGATTCGGTGGAGCAATCATGGTGAGTATAATTGGTGACTTAGGAGACTGGGTAAAAGATAAAATTGGGCGAGGAAGTAAAGATAAGGAAAAAACACAATCTCAAGGTATACAGAATGCTGAATCGGTAGTTACCGACGTTATTCAAAACTCCATAAATATTACACCAACACTTTACAAGAACCAGGGCGAGCGGATAAGTATTTTTGTTGCTCGAGATTTGGATTTCAGTGATGTCTACAGCCTCGTTACACGCTAACCAAATACAGAAAGATCAAGCAGTTGCACAACTTCTGCAACCGCTTGATCATTTCTTAGAAGATCCGAAAATTACTGAATTATCGATTTGCCGCCCCTGTGAAGTGTGGATAAAGAGCTTTGAGGGTTGGCAAGTACATAGCGTGCCAGAGTTAACAGCTACTTTTTTGCAAACGCTTATCACAGCCATTATCGTTTATAATGGTATGGCTCCCAGAAGTGTTAATTATGTGCGCTTACCCGGAGGACAGCGCGGTACAATTGTACAAACACCAGCTGTTATCGATGGCACGCTCTCCTTTATGATTCGTAAGCATTCCCTTACAGTTAAAACGCTAGAGGAATTCAATGAAGAAGGTGCATTTAATGATTTTGCCGATGTAAGCTTCAATAAGCCTACTGAGAAAGAAGCAAATAATTTGTTATCACAGCAGGATTTCACACGATTAGAGCCATTTGAAGTTCAACTCCTGCGCCTCAAACGTGATAGAAAAGTTCTTGAATTTTTGAAAGAATGCGTACTTCATAAACGCAATATCATTATCGCAGGCAAAACAGGATCGGGTAAAACAACATTTGCTCGCTCCTTAATTGAAAAAGTACCCGTAGAAGAGCGTATTATCACGATTGAGGATGTTCATGAACTTTTTTTACCGAATCATCCAAACCATGTACATATGCTTTATGGTAACGGAGCAGGCCGTGTTTCCGCTGAAGAGTGCCTAGATGCATGTTTACGTCAATCGCCTGACCGCATTTTTCTTGCGGAACTGCGTGGCAATGAAGCTTGGGAATATCTCAATTCATTGAATACTGGGCATCCAGGATCCATTACAACTACACACGCCAACAATGCTTTGCAAACATTCGAACGATGTGCCACATTGATCAAAAGATCAGAGGTTGGCCGTCAACTCGAACTAGAAATGATAAAGGTAGTGCTTTACACTACAGTGGATGTAGTATTGTTCTTCAAAGATAGAAAGCTTTCTGAAGTCTTTTACGATCCAATTTTTTCTAAATCAAAGATAGTTTAAGTGAAATTTTATTCTCAATAATATTACACAGACAATGATAGCCGTAACAAATTGTTACGGCTATTTATTTTAATCTTTTGAAACAAGCTTTTCCCTCCCCCCTATCTCTCTGGTAAACTTTTTACGCTCTTACAACAGGGTGAAAAGTTGATGATAACTACACAGTCCAAAGAAAAAAACTAAATCACATACGAAGATTCCATAGCTTTCAATAAATTTTTTCATTTATTTTTTGGAAATATACCTTGTTATGCTAAAAACAAAAAATTACGAGAGGATAAACACTCCAGCACAGAAAATTTCTGTAAAAATTACTTCTACCCTTTGTAGCAATCAAACTTTAGAGCTGAAAATAACTTAAAACACATTTTACTACTTTTTAATGCAAACCAATCCTATTTTAGTACTTTTTCTCAGCACAATTCCGCAATGTTGCAAATCACTTTGCAACTATCAGAGCAACTTCCCACATAAAGACTTACACAACCTATACAGCAATGACTAAGTGATTTTGAGCAGATCAATACAATAAAATATCTATTGTTCTCAAAGCAAGAGACATCCCTTTTTAAAAGCTAATAAACTTTTATAGATAGAACCCCACACGTCATCTCAAAGAATGCAAAAAGCATGTATGCCTTCCGATCTCTCACGTTACCCCATTAACGAATAATTTTTTAAAGACGGCGTTCAACCATAAGTTTTTTAATCTCAGCAATTGCCTTAGCTGGATTTAACCCCTTTGGACAAGTTTGCGTACAATTCATAATCGTATGGCACCGATAAAGTCGAAAAGGATCTTCCAGATTATCAAGACGTTCTCCGCACATCTCATCACGCGAATCAGCAATCCAGCGATACGCTTGAAGCAAAATAGCTGGTCCCAAATAACGATCACCATTCCACCAATAGCTAGGACATGATGTCTGACAACAAGCGCACAAAATACACTCATAAAGACCATCAATTTTTTGGCGATCGGAGTGACTTTGTAACCATTCTTTTGCTGGCTCCGGTGAAACAGTTTGCAACCAAGGCTCAATCACACGGTGCTGCGCATAAAAACGCTTCAAATCAGGAACCAAATCTTTGACAACCGGCATGGAAGGCAGTGGGTACACTTTAATAGGATGCGCCACATCATCCATACCTTTAGTGCAAGCCAATGTATTGGTCCCATCAATATTCATTGCACAGGAACCACAAATACCTTCACGGCACGATCGACGAAGAGTCAAAGTTGGATCAATATGATTCTTAATAAACAAAAGCCCATCAAGAATCATAGGACCGCAAGCTGAACGATCTACATAATAGGTATCAAGATGAGGATTTTCCTCATCATCTGGTGACCAACGGTAAACATGAAATTCTGTCAGTTGTGTAGCACCTTCAGGCTTAGGCCAAACCTTTCCAACTTTCACTTGTGAGTTTTTGGGAAGCTTAATTTGTACCATAATTTATTCTCCCCTTAGTAAACGCGTTTTTTAGGCGCAATACGCTCTAAATCAATACCGCCATCTGCTTCAGATGTTAACGGCTCCACATGGACAGGACGATACGACAACGTTACCTTTCCTTCTTTTGATAAATGTGAAAGTGTATGTTTACGCCAATTTTTGTCGTCACGCTCTGGATAATCTTCACGTGCATGCGCTCCCCGACTTTCTAGACGTGCTTCTGCTGAATAAACAGTTGTTATTGCATTGGCCATGAGATTTTCAAGTTCTAATGTTTCAACCAAATCAGAATTCCATATCAATGAGCGATCTGTTACTTTGAGATCAGACAGTTCACCCCAAATTTGGCTTATACGCTGACATCCTTGTTGCAAAGAATCTGCTGTACGGAATACAGCAGCATCCTCCTGCATAGTGCGTTGCATTTTTTCACGCAACACGGCGGTTGGTATCCCCCCTTGAGCAAAGCGTAAACGATCAAACCGCGCCATAATTTCGTCAACGGCTGATTCATTGAGAGGTGGAATTTCTGCATCGCGGTCAATCACTTCACCAGCACGAATCGCAGCTGCACGCCCAAACACAACAAGATCAATCAATGAATTCGAACCCAAGCGATTGGCTCCATGGACAGAAGCACACCCAGCTTCTCCCACTGCCATCAAACCTGGTTGAACACGATCCGGTGAATCTGCCGTTGGATTGAGAACTTCCCCATAGTAATTGGTGGGAATACCACCCATATTATAATGAACTGTTGGAAGAATGGGGATAGGTTCCTTTGTTACATCAACACCTGCAAAAATCCGTGCTGATTCAGAAATCCCCGGCAACCGCTCATGTAATATAGCAGGATCAATATGGTTAAGAACTAAATGAATATGATCCTTCTTCGGACCAATACCACGTCCTTCACGGATTTCAAGCGTTATACAACGCGAAACAAGATCACGTGAAGCCAAATCTTTAAAGGAAGGCGCATAGCGCTCCATA
The DNA here is from genome assembly GCF_023920105.1 of Bartonella taylorii. Taxonomy (NCBI): domain Bacteria; kingdom Pseudomonadati; phylum Pseudomonadota; class Alphaproteobacteria; order Hyphomicrobiales; family Bartonellaceae; genus Bartonella; species Bartonella taylorii. The sequence goes on along the minus strand of NZ_CP083693.1, from coordinate 1,824,964 downwards.
AAGCGTTCACCTTCAGAATTGACCAAATAGCCACCTTCACCACGCGCCCCTTCTGTGATTAAGCAACCAGAACCATAAATACCTGTAGGATGGAATTGAACAAATTCCATATCTTGGAGTGGCAGCCCGGCACGCGCGATCATTCCACCGCCGTCACCCGTACAAGTATGTGCTGATGTTGCTGAAAAATAAGCACGCCCATAGCCACCCGTTGCGAGAACAACCATTTTAGCGGAAAAACGGTGTATTGTACCATCATCAAGATTCCACGCCACAACACCTGTACAAACACCATTTGTCATAATCAAATCAAGAGCAAAATATTCAATAAAAAACTGCGCATTATGCTTTAAACTCTGTCCATAAAGTGTATGCAAAATCGCATGCCCCGTACGATCAGCTGCTGCGCAAGTGCGCTGGACTGGCGGGCCTTCTCCAAACTCTGTCGTATGTCCCCCAAAGGGTCGTTGATAAATTTTACCTTCTTGCGTACGAGAAAAGGGCACCCCATAATGTTCTAATTCGTACACAGCAGCGGGTGCATTACGTACCAAATATTCCATTGCATCGGTATCACCCAGCCAATCAGACCCCTTCACCGTATCGTACAAATGCCATTGCCAATTGTCAGGCCCCATATTCGAAAGTGACGCTGCGATACCACCCTGTGCTGCAACCGTGTGCGACCGAGTTGGGAAAACCTTTGTGATACAAGCTGTTTTCAACCCTTGTTCCGCCATTCCAAGCGTTGCACGTAAACCCGCACCACCCGCACCAACGACAACAACATCAAATTTATGATCCACAGTGTGATAAGGGGCATTACCTGCTCTAGCCCCCAGAGACGATCCTTTGCTCACCATATCGTTTAACCTCCCAATGCAATCTTTAAGAGAGCAAAAATGATGACACCACCTAGAGCAAAACAAAATAAAACATTCAGTGCCAAAAATAACATCCGCACATTTTCACGCGGAATATAATCCTCAATAACAACCTGCATTCCAAGTTTCATATGGTAAAGAACCGAAAAAGTCAGCAATCCCATCAAAATAGCAACAACAGGATGTGCAAATCTCGCACGAACAATGCTATAGTCCTTTCCAACAAGTGAGAGAACAAGAACAATGAAAAATATTAAAAGCGGCAGATTTATAAAACCTGTTAGACGCTGTAGCCAAAAATGTTCTGTTCCTTCATGCGCACTTCCACGTCCACGTACTTTCCCAAGTTCTGTTCGAAAGTCTTTTTTCATATCTCTTTCCCCCAACTAGACAATGCTATATCCAATAATCCAAATCGCAATAGTAACAATAAGAGAAATAAATACTGTCGCCCACGCAGTGACCGTAGCCTTCTCTTTAGCCAAAAGGCAAGGTTTTAGGTCCCAAACAATGTGGCGAATACCTCCAACCATATGATGAACTCCAGCAAGAGTATAAAGAAACAAAACACAAAGCCCAGGCAAAGAACCATAAATCTCATTCAACGCTCTAAACGCCTCAGCTCCACAAGCAATTGAAATTAACCAAAGAGCGAGAAAGACCATTCCGAAATAAAGAGCCACACCAGTGATACGATGTGCAATTGACATCGCCATAGTGATGGTCCAACGATAAATAGTTACATGAGGGGAACGAGGGCGCTCTTTCATCCTAATTGTCTCTGTCATAAAATATCCTGACCTGGCTCTTACTGCAACCGCATCATGAGCGATAGAACTCGCACAAAACGACCAAGTGCATCATCATTTCCACTTATTTGACATCTTAAAATGCCAAGATTACAGGTCGGTTATCTCAAATAACGGATTAAAGGTCACGCATAAAAAAACCGATTGTTCTACAGACGCAAGCCATAAAGCTCGCCCCAATCTAATACAATTTTATCGTCACGTCAAAGGCCTAACATTGTTTCTCAAATACAAACATACATTTTTTCAACTACACGCATGCCTGTTTTTAAAATATCAACGATATACCCTTCAAGGACCTGAGTTTCAGTCGTGATTTAAGAGAATTTAAAACAAAAAGACTCGGGAGAAAATCAACGTTTTTATGCGCACGCAAAGCCATTCCTTTAACCACAAAACGAATCATGGAAGACATAAAAGCTACTTTTGCACAAATGCTATTTGCAGAGTATTTATTCGGCACCTTGCGTTGTAGCATCTGCACTAACAGCCGCTGTTACTGCTCTCTCAGCAACCTTTTCACCCTTTTTCCGGTAATCTCTCTTTTCAGAGATACGCGCAGCTTTACCTCTCAAACCACGAAGATAATAAAGCTTTGCACGACGCACTTTACCTCGGCGCACAAGCTCAACACCTTCGATCAAGGGAGAATAAATCGGAAACACACGCTCAACACCTTCACCATAAGAAATCTTGCGTACTGTAAAGGTCTCATTCAACCCACCACCTGAACGCGCAATACAAATTCCTTCATAAGCTTGAACACGCGTGCGTGTACCTTCGGTCACGCGTACCATGACACGGACCGTATCCCCTGGCTGAAAAGCTGGAAGTTGGCGTTTTGCTTCAATTTTTGCACATTGTTCAGCTTCAAGCTGTGCGATAATATTCATTTCTTTTATCCTTCATGTTCTTTATCGAACAGTCAGAGCGCTCAACTCTTGCCAAAAAGCTTTTTCATACAAAGATAAAGAAGTTCTTTAGGCTATGCCTTACGCAGGAGCGAGTACACCATTCCTTCATTTTAATTTGGAATTACAGAAAACCCTTTACAGAAAAACTCTCCAAAAAGAGAGCCATGCAATACACTACCTTACAACATGAATCAAGTTTCCTGACGATTTTTATCATAAAGAGCATAAAGATCAGGACGACGTTGACGTGTCAACAATTCAGCTTGCTGTTGACGCCAATCCGCGATAGCTTGGTGATGGCCTGATGTCAATACCGGCGGAATACCCCGCCCTTCGAAAAGAGAAGGGCGCGTGTATTGAGGATGCTCAAGCAAACCATTTTCAAAACTTTCACATTTTGCAGAAGCCTCATTGCCCATAACTCCAGGCAAAAGACGTATAATAGCATCCAACAGAACCAATGCAGCCGTTTCCCCACCGGAAAGAATATAATCACCAATAGACACTTCTTCTAATTCCCGCGCTTCTATGACCCGTTCATCTACACCTTCAAAACGTCCACAAACCAAGGTTACACCGGTTTCACGCGCCAAAGAGCGTGCATAAGTTTGGTTAAAAGGGCGCCCACGCGGACTCATCAACAACCTTGGCGAATCATGTGGACAACTATCAAGTGCAGCGGCTAACACATCTGCCCGCATCACCATACCAGCCCCCCCACCAGCTGGTGTATCATCAACGCTATGGTGTTTATCCAAAGCAAAATCCCTAATCTGCACTGTCTCCAGTGACCATATTCCTCGCTCTAAAGCTTGCCCTGCTAAAGAATAACCTAAAAAACCTGGAAACATCTCAGGATAAAGCGTTAAAATACGCGCTTGAAACTTCATTTTTTATTCTTCCATCCTCACCTCTAGAGCAAACTCTATTAAATCAGCACCAATCGATGTATCATCACATCACAGTGTTTATCCAAAGCAAAATCGCTCATCTGCTCTGTATCCAACTCCCATATTCTTCACTTTAAAGCTTGTCTTGTTAAGAATACTCAAAAATTCAAGAAACATTTCAAGATTCTGCTAACCCATTTACTTGAAAGCGTATTCTTGCATTCCTTCACTTTCCACTTTCATTTTTCAAGCTATTTTCTTTTGTTATTTTCCCCTGTAGAACTTAAACCAGCAGCAACTGGATCAACAACAAGAAAACCAGAAGCAATGCAAATTTTTGGCACCGCCAATTTGCTAAAGGGGATAAGTACAGTTTTGCGCGTATTCAAACGTATTTCAAGCAAATCACCAGCCCCAAAATTAAAAAAACCACTCACCTCACCTAGAGTTTGACCGGCACAATCTCGGACATTAAGCCCAATTAAATCAACTTGATAAAATTCATCCTCTTCCAAATCATCCACCAATTGGTCGCGGACAACATAAAGGCGAATCCCTTTTAAAGCTTCAGCAGCACTGCGATCTTCAATTCCTTTAAAATGCACAATGGCATTGTTTTTTTGCACGCGAAACGTTACAATTTCATAAGAACGCCCCATATCATCATAAAGAACACCGTAAGTCTTTAAACGCTGTGGTTCAGCGCTTAGAGACTTAACCAAAACATCTCCTCTGATACCGTGAGCTGGACCAATAATGGCAAGATAGACTTTATTTTTAAGCTTTTTTTGATTATATTCCATGAAAAAATATCATCTCTCAAAAATGAACCCTTCAATCTGATAATTTTTTACTCAATTTTGTTGCTCTATCAGAAATCTTCCAAAAAGTCTTTCTTGGCAACAACAGCAAATTAAAACAAGGAGAAGCCTTATGGCAAATGTTATGCTATTTTACAAAGATATCACCCCAATCAACAAAATTACCCATAAAAACCTAAAATTTGCTCCTCCAAGCGATATGTCCTTTGCCAAAGATACCCACTGGGTTCCTTTAGCAAGTAGTGAATATTTTCAAGCTGCTCTAGACTATCCAATCTTGTTTATGTGTGCAGAAGACGAACAAAAGAAAAAACACTATACATCCGCCGCACTAGTAGGTCTTTCTAACGAAGAAAATGATTACATCACTTCCGACAAAAGCTGGGAACGAAATACTTATGTCCCAGCTTTTGTCCGTCGCTATCCTTTCGTTCTTGCACAATTTCAAAATGAAAAAGAGCTTTCTGTTTGTTTTGATCAGCAATCAGGCATGTTTAATGAAGTTGCAGGCACAGAACTTTTTAATTCGGATGGATCCATTTCACCCTTTATGGAAGAACGTATTCAGTTTCTTGAAAGCTTTAAAATCGCTATGGAAAAAACCTCTGAATTTATTGATGCCCTTGTAGAGATGGACCTTCTCAGCGAAAAATCAATCAATGTAAAAAACGACAAAGGTCTTTCAGCACAATTGGAACATTTCTGGGTTGTTGATGAAGAAAAACTGAATAAACTTTCTGCAAGCCAACTAGCCAAACTCCATAAAAATGGCTTTCTAGGATTGATTTTTGCGCATCTTATGTCAACACATAATCTTTTAAAAATACTCTCTCTAAAAGGTGAAAAGCGCCTTACGAACCATGAAGAACAATCGCAAAAAAAGATTAGCGACTCTGTAAATGACACACCTAAAAAGAAAGAGACTCTCAACTAGAGATGCCCGGAAAAGATGACGGTAGAAAAGATGAAAATGTCTTTCTGATTCCAGCTGACCATGCTGTTTTATCGGCAAGAAAAAATTGGTTAGATGGTCTTATAAGGACACGTCGCATGGCCACACAAACAGCTAAAGCCTATGAGCATGATACACGACAATTTTTGTCTTTTCTCTGTCAACATTTAGGACACCAACCAACCTTTAATGATCTCACCAATTTGCGCGTCATGGACTTGCGCGCTTATTTGGCTTATCGTCGCACGCACAATATAAGTGCCCGCTCTTTAAGCAGAGGGATGGCGGGTTTACGCTCTTTTTTTAACTACTTATCGCGCCAAGGAATAGTTAGCGTTCCTGCTGCTAAACTTGTGCGAACTCCAAAACAACCAAAATCGCTACCAAAACCTTTAGCGATAAAGTCAGCACTCCATATAGTCAAACAAGAAAATCAACAGGAAAATGAACCATGGATCACCGCCCGTAACGCTGCTGTTTTAATGCTTCTTTACGGCTGTGGAATGCGCATATCTGAAGCCTTAAGCCTCACACCAGAACAATTTTCCGATCCCCAAAGAACAAGCCTATTTGTAAAGGGAAAAGGTGGAAAAACACGTCTTGTCCCCCTCATCAAAGTCGTTTACGAAACTGTACAAAATTATCTCAAATGCTGCCCGTATCCTTTAGTGGACAATCAACCAATGTTCCGCGGCGCCCGAGGTGGTGTCTTACAGCCAGCCATTATTCAACGAGCCGTTCGAAATTTACGTGTAAACCTTGGTTTACCAGAAACTGCTACCCCCCATACACTACGTCATTCTTTTGCCACCCACCTTTTGTCACGAGGAGGAGATTTGCGCACTATTCAAGAACTCCTAGGCCATGCCTGCCTCTCGACTACACAAGCCTACACCCATGTTGATACAGACCACTTGCTGGAAATTTATCGAAAAGCACACCCCCGCTCTTGAAAAAATTTTAAACAACGAGGAAAATTAAACAGATTCAACCTCAAGTGCCAAAGCATGAACACAAGTTGCTAATTCTTTCTGTAAAACTTGATAAATCGCTCGATGTACCTCCACACGCTTCATACCAGAAAAAGAAGAAGACAGAATTTTCACCCGAAAATGCGTCTCCCCTTTACCATCAAAAGCATGCTCATCATGAGGATGCCCCTCATGAAGATGACTCTCGTTAATTACCTCAAGTTTTTGTGGATGAAAAGCGTCTTGGAGCTTCATCTGAATTGTTGTCTGGATTGCGGTAGACATTTTTTATTCCTTCATAAAATGAACGGTGTAATGCACCTTTTTCAATACTAAATGAGTGTGAAAATAAATTTTTCAAAAGTCAATTCTTGTCAAATCAACCGATTTTGCATAAACCTAAAGATATGACAATAACATCTAAATTATTCGACTCAATTCGAATCAGCTCTAATAAAAAGCAAAAAGCTGAATCAGAAGCACAACAGTGTCAATGGGAAGGTTGTGAAAAAACAGGAATCCATAAAGCACCAGCAGGTCGAAATCACGAAGGGCAATATCTATACTTTTGTATTGATCATGTACGTGCCTATAATAAAAATTTTAATTACTTCTCTGGTCTTAGCGATAAAGATATTGCAAAGTTCCAAAAGGATGCCCTCACAGGACATCGTCCAACATGGCCTACCGATTTTAGCAATAGCACGTCGAAAAAAACAGCAGCCAATTATGCACAAATTCGCTCTGGTACAGCTGCCTATCAAAATCGTATGCGCGACCCACTTACACTGTTTACTGGGCGTCATTCAGCCAATAGTTTTTCACGAAAATTAAAACCTTTAGAAGCCAAAGCTTTTGATACATTGGGATTACCAGCAAATGCTTCAGCTGAAGATATCAAAACAAAATATAAAGAACTGGTAAAGAAGCACCATCCTGATTCCAACGGTGGCAATCGTTCTTCAGAAGAGCGTTTTCGCGATGTTTTGCATGCCTATAATTTGCTCAAGAAAGCTGGTTTATGCTAACAAACAGCGGCACACACCCAAAGGAATTTTCTTCTGAACCATCTTGTTCCCATTGTACACCCACCTTAACTTATGCAAGAGTCAAGCCAGCACCATTATTCCTCTTTGCCAACTGATAACTTTGCAATTACTCTCATATTTAGACAATACATGAGAGGCATATTTTCTGCTGCCTTAAAAGGCTTGGTCCATACGCCAATCCAACTTATGCGTGCAAGTGAGTCATTTTTATTGATTCACCATAAACAGATTTGAAATGGAGAGAATATTCCTGTATTCGAAATTCTCGTTTAAGTTGCAAAATGATAAGTTGGTTTATTATTTTTCAGAAGCAGGTTAAAATATCTTCTAAAGTGTTTCTTTCCTATCCAAGACTCTCATTGTAAAGCATTGCATAAGTGTTCTAACTCTTGTATCGTTCTCAACGAACGAAAATAAATGGCATCCTTCCTTCCAGAAAAACAATGAAAAAAACAAAACTTCCCGTCGAAAATGTGCCCGATATTACGCTCTGCGCTCGTGATCTGTTTAATATTGATACGGATATGAAAGTGCCTGCTTTTAGCACAAAAAGCCCCCACGTTCCCGATGTAGATCCCGATTATCTTTTTGATCAACAAACAACTTTAGCGATTTTAGCAGGTTTTGCATTTAACCGCCGTGTTATGGTTTCTGGCTATCACGGTACAGGTAAATCAACACATATTGAACAAATTGCTGCACGTCTTAACTGGCCTTGTATCCGAATTAATCTCGACAGTCATGTTAGCCGCATTGATCTGGTAGGAAAAGATGCCATTGTTTTAAAAGATGGCTTACAAATCACTGAATTTAAAGAAGGTATTTTGCCATGGGCTTATCAAAACAATATTGCCCTTGTTTTCGATGAATATGATGCAGGCCGTCCCGATGTTATGTTTGTTATCCAACGCGTCCTTGAAGCCTCTGGACGGTTAAGCTTGCTTGATCAAAGCCGTGTCATCACACCTCATCCAGCATTTCGTCTTTTTGCAACTGCAAATACCATTGGCCTTGGCGATACGACAGGACTTTATCATGGTACACAACAAATTAATCAAGCGCAAATGGACCGTTGGTCTATCGTGACGATACTAAATTATTTGCCCCATAATAAAGAGATTGATATCGTTTGTTCAAAAGTCAAATCTTTTCAGACAACAGAAGGGAAAAAGACAATTTCACAAATGGTTCATGTTGCTGATATGGTACGCCAATCTTTTATTAATGGAGATCTTTCAACAGTCATGAGTCCACGCACTGTCATTACTTGGGCAGAAAATACAACAATTTTTCGAAATGTTGGCTTTGCCTTTAGGCTAACCTTTCTCAATAAATGTGATGAACTCGAACGCGCTACTGTCGCAGAATTTTATCAACGTGCCTTTGGGCAAGAACTTCCCGAATCACTCATTCATGGTGTTTTGCCTTAAGGGATATGTCAATCATGGCTACCGACACTGGCAACAAGAGCGAAAATCTCACAAACAATTCTCCCAACAACACTCTTGATGCTGAGGCTTTTAAAAAAGCACTTTCAACCTGTATTCGTGCAATTGCCGGCACACCTAACCTTGAAGTTTCCTTTAGTCATAACAGACCCTCCTTAAGTGGAAACGACGCACGCTTACCAGAATTACCACAGCATGCAACAGATAAAGATATAAAAATTACCCGCGGATTAGGCGATTCTATGGCTCTACGCAAAGCATGGCACGACAACAACATCCACACACAATTTGCACCACCAGAATCAGAAGCACGCGCTATCTTTGACGCTCTTGAGCAAACACGTGTTGAAACAATCGGCACTTTAGCCATGGAGGGAATTGCACAAAATCTTGATGTAATGCTCGCCGATAAATATCAAAGAGCCCATTATCAAAAGATTAGCAGCCAAAGTGAAGCGCCCATACAAGAAGCAATTGCACTTTTACTGCGCGAAAAAACAACAAAACGTTCTCCTCCAAAAGAAGCAGGACCTGTCTTGGAGTTATGGCGTCAAGAAATCGAACAAAAAGCCGCAACAGAACTGAACAAACTGACACATTATATTCATAATCAACATGCTTTTGCACAGATTGTTCGTCAAATGCTTGCCACACTCAAAATGGCAGAAAAACTAGAAGAAACTTCTGACAGTGAAAACAATAAAAAATTAAAAAACGACTGTGAACCACAAAGCCAAACAGAAGAAGAAAGCCAAAACAAAAAACACACCCAGAACAAAGAAAAAGCAACAACTGAACAAGAAAGCGATGTGCAAGACAAAGGGAAAACGCAAGCAACACAATCACACGACAATGATAAATTCGAGGAAGAACAAGAAAGAAGCCCTTGGCAAGGAAAATCAAACAAATCTAAACGCTTTCTCGCCGATTCAGAACAAATGGAAAGACTTGGCAATTATAAAGTTTTTACCCGTCAATTTGATGAAGTTTTGGAAGCAACAGATTTTTGTTCTGAAAGCGAATTGGATCGCTTGCGCCATTATCTTGATAAACAAATCAATCATCTCCAAAACATCGTTGGACGCTTAGCAAACCGCCTACAGCGCCGCCTTATGGCACAACAAAATCGTAATTGGAATTTTGACCTTGAGGAAGGATACCTCGATACAGCACGACTCCCACGCCTTATCATTGATCCCACACAACCGCTTTCTTTCAAAATGGAAAGTAATACGCAATTTCGAGATACTGTTGTTTCACTCCTCATTGATAATTCAGGCTCAATGCGAGGACGACCAATTACTGTTGCAGCAAGTTGTGCGGATATTTTGGCACAAACTCTTGAACGTTGTGGCGTTAAAACTGAAATTTTAGGCTTTACCACCAAAACTTGGAAAGGGGGAAAATCGCGCGAACAGTGGCTTAACCAAAACAAACCCCATAACCCAGGGCGCCTTAATGATTTATGTCATATCATCTATAAAAGTGCTGATACACCATGGCGTCGTGCACGGCGTAATTTAGGTTTAATGATGCAGGAGGGATTGCTGAAAGAAAATATTGATGGTGAAGCATTGATTTGGGCGCATCAACGCCTTTTATCACGGCGCGAACAGCGTCGTATTCTCATGGTTATTTCTGACGGAGCTCCTGTTGACGATTCAACACTGTCCGTTAATTCCAGCAATTATCTTGAAAGGCATTTACGCGCCGTGATTCAAGAAATCCAAACACATTCGCCTATAGAACTCATTGCCATTGGAATTGGTCATGACGTCACACGCTATTATCAACGCGCTGTAACAATTATGAATGCCGAAGAACTCGCCAATGCTATAACAAAACAATTAGAAACACTTTTTAGCGATAAAAAACTTTATTCTCATAAGAAATTTTAAAAAAAATCCTCAATCAGTGAGGTTATATTTTGACGTCAAAATACGCATCTATAAAAACCAGAGTCATCACTCTATTTGCCCCTAAAAGTTACAACTGCTCTCACATTTAGGCCATCCATGAAAGGCACTTTGAGTCTTTTCTCAAATGATTTTTTATCCACATATTAATCCCCACTCATAACATGCAAATGAATGATGATCATAATAAGAGGACTTAAAAGAGACAAAGCTTATTGTATTTGAAACTCTCATTCAAGTTGTAAAAGGATAAGTTATCCTTATAAATCGATGTGTTATTACAGAAATATGTTTACCAAACATGGCTCTAAAACGCTGCTCTTACAAAACACAACGTATAATCTTCTTAGCTTCAGGAAAACAAGAAAATAAGATTGTTATTTACGACCAACAAAAGATGAATCATCCTTTGAATTTTGATAAAGAGGAATTCCAACAGCGCTAAGGATTGTTCCATAAGGAATCAACATAAGAAGACTCATAACAATTTTTACCAAAAAATCGCCAAAAGCAAGTGAGAGCCATACTGGAAGCTCAAACCCCAAAAAAACAACGCTTTCCATAAGTGAACCATTAGCATACCCTGTCATCTGATCAATGAAGGTAAAAAAGTTAGAAAAAGCAAGAGCAAAAAACACAACAGTATCCAAAGCTGATCCAACTAACGCTGCTGCTAACGGCGCTTTCCACCACGTTTTACGTCGCAAAGGAGTAAAAACAACAATATCGAGGAGTTGCCCAAATAAAAATGCTAAACTGGAAGCAATTGCAAGCCGCGGCGTAGCTAGGATCCAAGAAACAAAAAAACCAGCAAAAAAACCAGCATAAACCACACGCCGTGCAGCAGATGGACCATAAAAACGATTAGTTAAATCATTAATCAAAAAAGCAATTGGATAGGTAAAAGCGCCATAGGTCAGAAGTTCATTCAACCCAAACCAATAGACAGGATACTGAACCAAAACATTAGAAGCAGTCACAGTAAGACACATTGCAAAGATAGAAAAAGCAATAAACCTTCTCTCTTGCTGTGCTAATAAAGAATCGCGCGCTGAAGACATTTTTTTAACTTGGGTAATGGAACCAATCAAACCGTAGAAAACTAAAAGAACATGCCCCCATAAAAAGGAAACAAATAACCCAGCAGCGTAATATATCAAAGACAATTACGCTGCTTGCTCAGCCTTTTGTTCAGCTTTTTTCTTAACAATTTGGCGCTTTAACAAGCGCGCACGTTGCGATAACTCTTTATCATCCGCTTTAACCAAAAAATCATCAAGACCACCGCGGTGCTCAACAGAACGCAAAGCACTTGCTGAAACACGCAAACGATAACTTTGCTGTAACACTTCCGAAATCAATGTCACATTGCAAAGATTTGGTAAAAAACGACGACGGGTTTTATTGTTTGCATGGCTAACATTATTACCATACAGAACCGTTTTTCCTGTCAATTCGCAGGCACGAGACATAAACTTCACCTTTAAACTCTAAAAAACTCTTCAATCCCAACACCTACAAAATAGAATGAACAGAAAAGGAGCACAACACTACCTTGAACGGGCATTATTGGGAAACTGTTTTTCTAATAGGGTGTCGACAACAAAAGGTCAAGTCTTTTGTAAAGCCTTTTGCATCCGTTATCGGCTCATTCTTTCTTCATTTCCCATATAAAGATATACAAAATGTTTTTTTTTAATGCTCACCGTGCTAAAAGAATGCTTACCATATTAAAAGGAAGCATCAATCATGACCCAAACAGATCCTTCCATAACAGAGCTTCAACAAAAGCACATCGGTTTTTCTTCACTTCTGTTCGGCATTTTATGTATATGTTTTTTCCTTCTCTTTAGTGCACTAGGTGTGTGGCAAGTACAACGGTTAAATTGGAAAACAAACCTCATCATCAGCGCCAATCAACGTGTTCATTTGCCTCCCATAAAAGCACCATCGCAAAATCAATGGGCGCATATCACTTTCGAAAAAGACGAGTATCGACCTGTCATCATCACAGGAAAATTTCTGACAGATAAAAATATTTTTGTCACTGCCGTTGCTCAAGATACCACAGGTTATTGGGTTTTGACTCCTTTACAAACAGCTGAAAACACACTGACCTTTGTGAATCGTGGTTTTATCCCCATGGACGCACGCCATGACTTTCAAAACTCAGAGCAATCACACACGAATACCCTACATTCTGCCACACAGATAAAACAAACTACAATCATAGGTCTGTTACGCATGAGCGAAAAAAATGGTTTTTTTCCACGCAAAAATAATCCTGACACGAACTTATGGTATACACGCGATCTTCCCGCTATGGCACAAAAGCTTGGTCTACCCACTGTTGCCCCTTATTTTATCGATGCTGGGAAAAAAACAGCCACACAAGCAACTCTTCCCATAGCTGGTTTGACCATTGTACACTTTCGGAACAATCATCTTGTCTATGCTATTACGTGGTTTACTTTAGCTGCAGGCGTTCTAGGAGCCTCTTTTTTTTTGTACTACGGCAAAAAAGCTAAAAAAGATAAAAAGCAACACCTCATAAAACATAGCTGTTCAATGGCTCTGCATTAAAATCATATATTCCATAGTAGAATACACCCACACACCATTGTGTTGAGAATTTTACACACCATTCCCTTTGCTTTTTCAAGAAACAGCACACACAAAGGTAAATACATAAAAATCACCCTTGCACGTACCCTCTTTATTGCAACAAAAACGAAGAGAAAAAATACCCACCCAAAAGACATTCCTCTCCTTACAATAAAGTACTCTCTCAAATGCCCTCACAAATTTTAGAAAGACTTATGAGAATAAAGCCGCGCAATTGAATCAATATTGCCACGATGAATACCAAGATCATTAAGTTCATATGTTGAAAGATGACTTAACGCATTAACTGTCCGACGATAACGACGCCAATTATTATAAAACCGCAGAATACTCATATCTTTTACTCAAACCCTATAATTGCTTTCTTTAGAGTATAAAGTAGAGCAAATTACAAAAAAGAGTTGTGCTATAACTTCATAACAGATATGCGCCTATAACACGATAGGCTTAACTAAAACTTTATCTCATCCGAAAAGATCACCCACAAAAACCGTTAATGACGAAAATGGCGTACACCTGTAAAAACCATGGCTAAACCATGCGCATCAGCAGCGGCAATCACCTCTTCATCACGCATTGATCCCCCCGGTTGAATAACTGCTGTTGCACCAGCTTCAGCAGCTGCTAATAAGCCATCTGCAAAAGGAAAAAAAGCATCCGATGCAACCACAGACCCTTTCGCAGGAGATTCTGTTAAGCCTGCTCTCCTTGCACTTTCTTCAGCTTTATACGCAGCGATTTTTGCTGAATCAATGCGGCTCATTTGGCCCGCACCAATTCCAACTGTTGCGCTGTTTTTTGCATAAACGATAGCATTTGATTTGACGTGCTTCACCACCCGAAAAGCAAAATGAAGATCACGCATTTCATCTTGACTTGGCACTCGCTTTGTTACCACTTGCAGTTTGAGATCATCAACTACCACATTATCACGTGACTGCACTAAAATCCCGCCCGCAAGCGTTTTGGCAATCAACCCTCCACAACGGGGATTAGGGACACCACCTGTTACCAGAAAACGAAGATTTTTTTTCCTCGCAATAATTTCACGTGCCGCCATTGTCGCATCAGGAGCAATAATCACTTCCGTGAAAATTTTAACAATCTCTTCCGCACATTCTTCATCAAGAGGTTGATTTAACGCAATAATTCCACCAAACGCTGAGACATTATCACACCGTAGAGCTTTCAAATAAGCCTCTTTCAAACTCCGCCCTTCTGCAACGCCACAAGGGTTTGCATGTTTAATAAGAGCAACAGCAGCAGTCCTTTTGGGATCAAATTCTGCCACAAGCTCAAATGCCGCATCTGTATCATTCATATTGTTATAAGAGAGTGCTTTGCCTTGCAAAAGTTCAGCTGTTGCAACACCATAACGTTTGTCACTATTGCGATAAAATGCCGCCTGTTGATGCGGATTTTCCCCATAACGCATAACGCTTTCAAGATGACCAGAAAAACTTTGCCAAGATGGTGTTTCAATTTTTAAATCCTGTGCAAACCATGCCGCTATCGCCGCATCATAAGCAGCAGTGTGTTCATAAGCACGCATTGCTAATTGACGTCGTATGGACAAGCTTAAACACCCATCATGCTTATTTAATTCAGTGAGAACCAACTCATAATCACGCACCGCTGTTACAACACCTGTATAAGCATGATTCTTTGCCGCAGCGCGGATCATTGCCGGTCCACCGATATCAATATTTTCAAGAATTGTTTGCCTATCCGCTCCAGATTGTGAAGTTTCTTCAAAAGGATAAAGATTCACTACCAGAAGATCGATTCCATTGATACCATATTTCTCCATCGCATCTGCATGGTTAGGATTTTCTCTTACCCCTAAGAGAGCACCATGAATTAAGGGATGGAGTGTTTTGACACGTCCATCCATTATTTCCGGAAACCCTGTAACTTCAGCAACATCTTTTACCGGTAAACCAGCAGTCATTAAGGCTTTAGCTGTTCCTCCTGTTGAAATCAATTCAACACCATAAGCGTGAAGCGCTTGTGCAAATGCAACCACACCCGTTTTATCAGACACAGAAAAAAGAACACGGCGAACCCGATGAAGATCAGGTATGGGAAAATTTTTTGCAACAACACCCATAACAGGAACCCTAAAAATGAAATGGTTAAAATTCTAACAGAACTGACTTATATGCATAAAATCAGTTTACACATTCATAGCACATGCCTTTATCAAAATACACTGAAAGGATAGAACGCTTTTTTTAACACACTAGAAAATAACTTTCTTTATCAATGTTATAAAAAAGCAAATCATTGTTCTAACGAACGGCGGATAAAACGCCAACGAACCTTTTCCTGAAATGCAGGACGAAAATATAAAACAATCTGTTGTGTGCGTTGCGGACCTGTTAATGCAGCAAAATCAATTGAATCTTCAAGACAAATATCAGCGTCAGGTGATATAAAATACCACACGTGCTCATCCCCCACAGCTAAACGCACACGCTTGCCATCGTAGTTGACTTGAACTTGCGGGTGAAGATGAAAGCGAACGGCAACATTATTTTGTTCACTTTGATCTACCTTATGTCTCTTGGAAGGCTCCTTGTTTGGCATAAAAAAGCGATCAAAACCCTCGATCATTTCCCCATTTGTCGCTAAAATAAGACCACGTTCATGAACAAGATTAAAAGGCCGCACATAACCATTATGACTCGCAATAAAACCCGTTTTCTCTGAATCCTCTATACGACGCACTTTAACATCCGTTGGTCCCTCAAGCAAAAATGAAACGCCACTTCTCTTTTTTTTATGAAAAATTCCTACCGAACAATCATTAATCGTTGCTGTTGAATGTGCTGCTGTGACACGCCCTAAATGTCGATATTCCTCACGCCCATAAGGATTAACACCCGTGTTGATAATAAAGCGGCTCCCCTGTGAAGACATTTCAAAAGACAAACACCCTGAACAAGCGTGCTCCGCAGCAGAGCGTGGGGGAAACTTTCCTGTATCCGCAAGCACTGTCGTTTTATTGGCTTGTAAACGCTGAAACCCTGAATGGCGTGCATAACTAAAAGGATGCCCCGCAGTCTCATCAAGCTGCAAAATTGCCAATAAGCGTTCGGGAACAAGGGGGCCAACCCCATTAAAATGCGCTAATGTTTGGTCTTCATGAATAAAAAATCGTAAAGCTGGCAACATACGCTCAACAGAATCAATCAAAACACGCGGTGCTGTTTCATTGCTGTGCATAAAAAGATGACGTAAAGACAATAAATCCGATAACAAATTGAGTAAAATGATAGGACTACGCGAAATATGTCCACCATCAACCAAGATTTGGTGTGAAAGCTCTTCGATGAGGAAGGTTTGCACCTTTTTTTTCATTGTCGTAGAAACAGGTAAAGCAAGAGATGCAAATGTCAAAGCTGCTGCTGCTTGTAAACGTTGATCATTGTTTTCCATACTAGAAATCGTGACACGCAAATAACGAAATTGGAAACCAAGCGCACGCAAAAAATGTTTTTCAAACCGCTCACTTGCTCCTTGCAAGAGCATTTTCGAATGACAGATCCACGAAATTAAACGCCGTGCCACAACCGGTGCACTCCAAGCAAGCCCCGTTACTTTTTTGCCACCATGATGAAGCCAATCTTCTAAGAGAGAACGCGCATGTGCCGCAGCTAAATCACTCTGTGCTGCCGCCATATGCCGCAACCAATGAAAATCATGAAGAGCTGCTTCCCATTCCGGTGTTGGTGGAACTAATGAAAAAGGGGAAGCAGCACCAGAATGAACAATATGGCCGGCAAAAGCAAAACGACCGTGATAAAATTCGTGTGCCATTACCGGATCAGCTAAATGCAAATCAACGGGATGTGCTAAAATTTTATGGGGACGAAACCCTGAAAATCGCCAACGAAACAGCGGTCCTACCCATAAACGCCGCATAAATTGGTGTGCCCCATATACTAAATCGGACGTTTTTACCTGAGGTCCTCTTACCGCAATTGCCACAATCTATCTCCATACATGCTGAATCATGTACAATTTCGGCCATTTTAGTAAATGAACCGTTAATTAAGATACTTTCCGCAAGCGCGCTGCAAAAAAACCATCCATTCCTAAAAACACTTTTTTCTCATCAGTAAAATTTTTGTGACAAAAATCAGCAGGCGTTGTTCGCAAAGTCCCCGCAAAAGTGAGCAAATGCGCCAGTGCGCCCATTTCCTCTGCACAAATAGGTTCTAAAACAATGTCACCACGTGCCGATAAAACTTTCTCAATGAGATCTTCACCTTCTTCTCTCGCCAATGAACAATTGGAAAAAACAATGCGTCCCCCCTTCTTTACCAAAGCAATTGCCGCCGAAAGTAAATCATATTGCAACGCCGCTAATTTAATGACATCGTCTATCGATTTCGTCCATAAAATATCCGGATGACGCCGTATTGTTCCTGTAGAAGAACAAGGAGCATCAAGAAGAACAGCATCAAAAAGCTGTTCGGGATGAAAATTTCTCACATCCCCCCGCCAAGTGCGAACTGAAAAATGAAGCCGCTCCATATTTTCTTTTAAGCGCTTTACTCGATTAGCAGACATATCAACAGCTGTCACATCAGCCCCCTGCAAAGCTAATTGTGCTGTTTTTCCTCCTGGACTCGCACAAAGATCAGCAACATTTTTGCCCTGAATATTTCCAAGTAAACAAGCAGGCAATGCTGCAGCAAAATCTTGCACCCACCAAGCCCCTTGCCTATAGCCTGGTAAATCAGAAACAGAACAATCCACATGGCTTAACCGAACCGAACCATTGGGTAAAACAACACCGCCAAGCCGCTTAGCCCATCCAACACTGTCGGATTTAACTGTCAAATCGAGAGGGGGCGGAGTACTTTGAATTTCTAAAATCTGTTCAGCCTTTTCTTTTCCATAAGCTGACATTAACAGCTCCCCAAACCACACCGGAATTCCTTCAACGGTAGGAAGCTGTTGGCGCAACACATCTGCCTCACGTGCAACATTGCGTAAAAGAGCATTAACCATCCCTGAAAAACGGTGCATACGAGGATCAAGTTTAGCTACACGCACCGCTAAATCAATCGCAGCATGATCAGGAATATCAAGGTAAAGAATCTGTGCCACACTGATATGCAAAAGATGTTGCAATGAAAATGCTTGCGAAGGCAAAGACCGCACCAAAAAGCGTGATAAAACAACTGTAATTTGTCCCCGATGACGCAACGCCGCTGCCAAAATAGCACGACACAGTAAACGATCTCGATGTGAAAAACTTAAATATTGTGGATGTCCATGTTCATTATCCGTTAAACCCGAAAGAGACGCATGCTTATCAAGCACCGCCCCTAAAAGACGAACACACACCTGCCGAACAGCTAACCCCGGAACATTTTTTTCGGACACCTGCCCCGCTTTCTCGTGCTTCAAAACAACACCTTTATGCTTTTGTTCTCTTAAAAGCTCTATGATCGAGTTCTTTTTGAATCTTCATAACGAAGCCAAGAAGGACGTTTTGTAACGCGTTGAACAGTACCATTTTCCTGATTATCTGATACACGGGTTTGCACATTATGCTCCAAATCTTCATAATCTAATCCCTTGCTTTTTTCATGCCAATCACCTTCTTTATTCCATCCCATACCTTTGCGTATAGCCCCCTTCATCTCCTCTGCTTGTCGACGAAGAGCCGCAATACGATTCGCAGTCGCCGGATGGGTAGAAAAAAGGCTATCAGCTCCTTCTCCGCTCAACGGATTGATAATAAACATATGTGCTGTTGCCGGATTATGCTCTGCTTCCTCATTGTATATTCCACGTCCACCATCGGCAATTTTACGCAATGCCGAAGCCAACCATAAAGGATTACCACATATTTCAGCTCCCCGCCGATCAGCAGCATATTCACGCGTACGACTAATAGCCATTTGCACCAACATTGCCGCAAAAGGCGCCACAAGCAAAGCAATAATGCCCCCAAGCCCTCCACCATGAGAATTTTCTGAAGAATTACGCGGCCCCCCCATAAAAAAAGCAAAATTCCCAAGCATAGAAATCGCTCCCGCAATCGTTGCAGTCAGAGTCATTGTTAACGTATCACGGTGCTCAATATGTGCTAGCTCATGCGCCATAACACCCGCAATTTCTTCCACACTCAATTGTTCTAACAACCCAGTACTCGCAGCAACAGCTGCATTTTGAGGATTACGTCCCGTAGCAAAAGCATTTGGCTGCGCACTCTCAATAACATAAACTTTTGGTTGAGGAAGAGAAGCTTTTTGTGCTAAATCGCTCACAATCTTATAATAAACTGGTGACGAATGCTGATCAACTTCACGCGCACCATACATGCGTAAAACGATTTTATCCGAATTCCAATAAGAAAAAAAATTCAAACCACTTGCCATCAAGAGAGCAATGATCATACCACTGCCCCCTCCAACAAGATAACCAACTCCCATAAAAAGAGCGGTCATAAAAGCCAAAAGCATTGCCGTGCGCATTATATTCATTACTCAAAAAACTCCATGATAAAAGACAATCATTTCTATATGATGGGGTTTTCTTTCTGCTTCTTCAATGGAATAGGTGTAAAATGGATAAAAAAGATAAGAAAATAAGCAAGCAAAATGCAACCACGGATAAACAGCAATCCCTCTCTCCCGCAGCACAACGCGCCCTAAACGAAGCTGAAGAAAGACGTAAGCATAAAATAAAGGAAGAAAGACCTTTAGAAAATGGTGGACGCGGTGGCAAAGACCCTTCACGCTATGGAGACTGGGAAATTAAAGGCCGCGCCATTGATTTTTAAAAGAATCATATTGACTTAAAAAACAAACACCCTCTTAAAGAAAATCCGTTTTTGCCTGCCAAAAACGGATAATAGTTATTCTTCTCTACAAATCTACAAAAGTTTTAAAAGTACAGTTTATTACTTTTAAGAGCGATCACGCTTCTTCTGCTACTGCAGCAGCCGCTTCTTCAGCAGCTTGCTTTGCTGCTGCAATGCGCTCTTGTGCCTTTTTGCCAGGTTCACCTTTGTGCGGATTATTGCGGGCTGGACGCTTTTTTAAACCAGCCGCATCCAAAAACCGTAAAACGCGATCTGTTGGCTGTGCACCTTGACCAAGCCAATATTGAATACGTTCTTCGTTCAGCTTCACACGTGGTCCATCTTTAGGCAACATGGGATCCCATGCACCAACACGCTCAAGAAACCGCCCATCACGCGGACTACGAACATCCGCAACCACAATGTGATAGTAAGGACGCTTTTTAGAGCCTCCACGGGACAAACGAATTTTTAATGCCATATTTTATCTCCTATTTTCAGCTCTGGCTTTCGTTTAAATTTACTTGTTTTGTTTTTGTTCTTCAGCAATCAACTCATGATGATGCACAACCTCTTTAATGATAAACTTCAAAAATCTTTCAGCAAAATCAGGATCGAGATGGCTGTCTATAGCCAATTGCCGTAACCGCTCAACTTGACGCTGCTCACGCAAAGCATCGACTTTAGGCAAATCATAACGGGCTTTTAACTGCCCAACAGCTTGCGTACAACGAAAACGCTCTGCCAAAATATGAACCAACGCTGCATCAAAATTATCAATAGAGGCACGCAAATGGGCTAATTCATTCAATATTTTCTCCTGCATGATATTTCCTTCTTTCTTTACATCTTATTTTTTCTTGAGATGCTGAGGAAACATCCCCTTATCGGCAGTGTTATTGGAAAGACTAGGAAAAGTAAGCCCGCCACGCCCTGGAAGACCAGGTAAAGCCTTCCCTCCATTACTACTTTCAATCTGTTTTTGAAGTGTTGAGAGCTGCTTTGGATCAAACCCCGATAAATCAGGCAGAACTTCTGAATCGCTACCAACAGCTCCCATACTACCAAGCCCCATCTTAGCACCAAGCCCTCCTAACATTTTTCCCATCAAACCGCCTTTGCCCTTACCTCCCATAGCTTTGATCATATCAGCCATTTGACGATGCATTTTCAAAAGCTTATTAATATCAGCAGCACTTGTACCAGAACCCCTAGCAATCCGTTGTTTACGACTATGTTTCAAAATTTCAGGATGAGCACGCTCTATGGGGGTCATTGACGAAATAATAGCCAATTGACGATTAAACAAACGATCATCAAGTCCCGCAGCAGCAATCTGATCTTTTACCTTACCAAAACCAGGCAACATTCCCATAATGCCGCCCATTCCCCCAAGCTTTTTCATTTTCTGCAATTGTTCTGCAAGATCATTGAGATCGAATTTTCCAGCCTGCATTTTCTTTGCAAAAGCGGCCGCTTTCTCATGATCCATTGTTTCAGCAGCTTTTTCAACTAAAGAAACAATATCACCCATTCCGAGAATACGATCAGCGATGCGGCTGGGATGGAACTCTTCCAAAGCATCTATTTTTTCACCAGTTCCAATTGCTTTAATCGGCTTCCCTGTAACAGCACGCATTGAAAGAGCCGCACCACCACGACCATCACTATCCATACGTGTTAAAATAATTCCTGTAATTCCTACACGCTCATCAAAAGAACGTGCAAGATGAACAGCGTCTTGACCAGTAAGACTATCAGCAACCAACATAATTTCATGAGGCAGAGAACATGCTTTAATCGCAGCCAATTCAAGCATTAAAGCTTCATCAATATGGTTACGGCCTGCTGTATCAAGAATCAACACATCATAACCGCCTAGTTTAGCTGCTTGTACCGCACGTGTTGCAATATCGACGGGAGACTGACCCGCAATAATAGGCAAACTTGCAAGTTGTGCCTGCTCTCCTAATTGGCGGAGTTGTTCCTGTGCTGCAGGACGGCGTGTATCTAATGACGCCATGAGAACTTTTTTATTATTTTTGTCCGTGAATCGCTTTGCGAGCTTTGCTGTTGTTGTTGTTTTTCCCGAACCTTGTAAACCAATCATCATGATAACAACAGGTGCCGGTGCATTTAAATCACTCAGAACGCCTTCATTTCCAAGAACATTAACCAATTCATCATGAACAATTTTGACAACCATCTGTCCAGGTTTAATTGATTTAACAATTGCAGCCCCAACAGCTTTTTCACGAACCCTATCGGTAAAAGAACGCGCGACATCAAGTGCAACATCAGCTTCCAATAAAGCGCGACGAATTTCGCGCAGAGCCTCTGCTACATCCTGATCCGACAAAGCTCCACGCCCTGTCAAATGAGACAGTATGGAGCCAAGGCGCTCTTGTAAGGATTCAAACATTATCTACCTCATTGCTGCATAACACACAAACCAAAGTGGCATCCGAGGACGCATCGCGTTGTCGGATGTTGACCTCTGAGATCTCTTTATACCCTTAAAACGGGGTCTCAGTCAGTGGCTCCAAGTTAATTTTGTACCGAAAGCTCGTTCTTTCAAACAATAAAACCCTACCTTTGTCAAGATTTATCATACAATACCTTTAAAGAGAGCAAAAACTATACTTCAAAACTCTCAACCTCAACAGGCATAAAACAACCTGTTTCCTGTTCCATATTCCATAATTCACCGCTTGAAATATTAAACCAAACCCCATGCAACGTTAAAATACCCTGATCTTTTCTCGCCTTTATCCACGGAAATGTTTCTAAATTCTTCAATGAATCACGAATAGAAAGTTGCTCTAATGCAATCTGCTGTTCTAACGCGGACAGCGACTTATTGCCAATAACTGCTTGTGCTGCTGGCGCCAAAAGGCTTATCCATTGACCAATAAAATCATTTGACGATAGAGACTTACACGCCCCCTTAAGAGCAGTGCTAATCCCCCCACAATGCGCATGACCAAAAACAACAATATGCTTAACTTCAAGCAATTGCACTGCATATTCAATAGCTGCTGATGTTGCGTGATATTGGTCATCAGGAGAAAAAGGAGGAACCAAATTTGCTACATTACGTAGCGTAAAAATTTCACCTGGTTTAGTATCAAAAACTGTTTCTGGTACTGCACGCGAATCACAACACGCAATGACCAAAACCTCAGGTTTTTGCCCCTCAAGCGCTAATTGTTGATAATGCGCTGTTTTATATGAAAAATGGTCTTTTATAAAGGATCGGTAACCACTTAAAAGTCTTTCTGGCAACATCATTCTCTATTTACTTTCATTTTGTATATTTTAACAAACAAACTATTAACACAAAAAAATACTAAAAATGTCCTGTCATCGATATAAAACATTTTCTTAAAACGCAAAATTATTACTATAAAATGGAAGAAATAATTTCATTATCTTCAACATAAATAACTATTCCCTACAAAAAGAAGATGCTACAGTGCGAAGAATAGTGTAACGGCCTATTCTTATGAAAAAGGAACCACTAAAAGCAAAAAAGGGAACAATATTGTGACAAAACAAAAAACATCTGAGATAAAAAACAATCAAGATAAAATAGAACAAATCCTTTTTGCTCATACCGATAAAGAAGATGTCGCCTGTTACGAGAACAAGGAACTCCAAAAAGCTGCGAGCATCGCCATTGACGCTTTTAATCTCCATAAGGCAGGAAAAAGTACCATCTGCTTTGAACAAAATTTGACCCGCAACAAAAAACCTATAACCGTTATCACACTTGTCAACGATAATAAACCCTTCTTGCTTGATTCGATTTTAAATGTCTTTAATCAGCACAAAAATCATATTTATTTGATTGCGCACCCCGTCCTTGATTGTGCCTCCGGACAACGCATCAGCCTTATGCAAATTCATATCGAGCCATTAAACGAACAGCAGATACAAAAGCTCCAAGATGAGATCGCCTTAGTTCTTGAACAAGTTAATGCAGCTGTGCAAGACTGGAAAGCTATGCTTAAAGAAGTCGAAAAGCATATCCATGCCTATCAAACAAATCTCCCAGCCCACTACAAACAAGAAGGCGAAAAAGCCATTGAATTTCTTAACTGGTTGATGGACCATAATTTCATCTTCCTTGGCATGCGCACTTATAACTTCACCAAAAACCAAGAACCTACAAAAGCCTTTACAGCCAGCGACATTGAATTGGGTATTCTCACCGATGCCTCTATTCGTATTATTGGCGATGCACGGGTGGAAGAACCTCCCCAAGAAATCCTCTCTTTTATGGAAAGCGATAACCTGCTTATTGTGACGAAAGCCAACAGCCGTTCAAAAATTCATCGTCCTGTTTGGCTCGATTATATTGGTCTTAAAATCTTTGATAAAGAAGGCAAGTTATGTGGAGAATTGCGCATTGTAGGGTTATTTACTTCCTCAGCTTATACGCGCTCTATCTCGCAAATCCCTTTCTTAAAGGAAAAAGCAAAAACCATTATTCAACGCCTTGGATACAATCGGGCTGACTATTCTGGAAAAGCACTCATCAGTGTTTTAGAAACATATCCAAGAGATGAAATGTTTCGCTCTGACGTTGATACATTGACAGAAAATGCCAAACTTATCCTGCAATTAGACGAACGCCCACGTCTACGAGTACTCGCCCATATTGATTCTTTTGGGCGCTTTGTTTCTATACTTGTCTATGTTCCTCGTGACCAATATAGCAGCAATATTCGCGAAAAAATTGGTGAATACTTTGTTGAGCTCTACAAAGGTGATTTTTTCGAATCCTATCCTCTCTTCTTAGAAAGCACTCTCATCCGCGTTCATTATATCATCCATCGCAAAGGGAGCGAAAGCGCCCCTGTCGTTGAGCGCACAGTGCTTGAACAAAATGTTCGTTCCATAGCACGCAGCTGGGAAGACAGTGTTCAAACCATAGCTCTTACCCGCAAAGCAACAGACCAACAAATGCGTTTAGCTAGCCAATTTCCCAATAGCTATCGTGATTTATTCTCAGCTGAAGATGCAATTGAAGATGCCGGAAATATTTTAAGTCTTCATGATAAAAAACCGCTTTTCGTTACTTTTTATCATACACACAACAAAGAAAAACAAAGCATTTCTCTTCGACTTTTTCACCGCCATGAAGCACTAGCCCTTTCCAAGCGCGTACCGCTCCTTGAAAATATGGGGTTTCGGGTCATAGCTGAACAAACACTTGAATTACCAGATGGCAATGGACACTCTGTGTATCTTCATGATATGCAACTAGAAAGCGCCTTCCAACTTTGTATCGATTTCGACAAAAACGGTCAAAAGCACGCCGAAACATTTGAAGCTATTTGGTCCCACAATGCTGATAATGATGCTTTTAATGCTTTAACCCAAACAGCTCAACTTGATTGGCATGAAATTGTCATTTTGCGCCATTATGGACGCTATCTCCAACAAGCTGGAATCCCTTATTCACAAGACCGCGTTGCTCAAACCTTAAACGCCTATCCAGACATTACCCAAGATCTTTATGCTCTGTTTTATTTGAAATTTCATCAAAGTCATACAGAAAAAGAACGAGAAAAAAACCAACAGGACATTCAACAACGCATTGAAGAAAAGTTGCAAAAAGTATCAGGTTTAGATGATGATCTCATCTTACGTCGTTATCGTAATCTTATCGATGCGAGTTTACGCACAAATGCCTATACTCCTCTAGAAAATGGTAACCCACGGCGTATTTTAGCAACCAAGTTGGATCCACGCCAAATTGAAGGCTTACCTGAACCGCGTCCTTATCGAGAAATTTTTGTTTATGGACCAGAAGTTGAAGGGGTGCATTTGCGCTTTGGTCCTATCGCACGTGGTGGAATTCGTTGGTCTGATCGTGCATTGGATTATCGCACTGAAGTGCTCAGCCTAGTCAAAGCTCAACAGGTTAAAAATGCAGTCATCGTTCCTGTTGGTGCAAAAGGTGGATTTTATCCTCATCGCCTTCCCCAAACCAATGACCGCGGCGTAATCATAGAAGCCGCACGTCAAGCTTATATTGACTTTATCACGGCTTTACTTTCCATCACCGATAATCTGGTTAACGGTAAAATAAAAACTCCTCACAACATCATCTGTCATGATGACCATGATCCTTATTTTGTTGTAGCTGCCGACAAAGGCACAGCAACCTTTTCTGATACAGCAAACAGCATCAGCCAAGCAAACCACTTTTGGCTCGATGATGCTTTTGCCTCTGGAGGTTCAGCAGGCTATGACCACAAAGCCATTGGGATTACAGCTAAAGGTGCATGGGAAGCAGTTAAAAGACATTTTCGAGAATCTTTTAATCACGATATTCAAACAACTCCCTTCACCTGTATCGGCGTTGGTGACATGTCTGGCGATGTTTTTGGCAATGGAATGCTCCTTTCCAAACAAACAAAACTTATTGCTGCCTTTGACCACCGCGATATCTTTATTGACCCAGATCCAAACATAGCTGAAAGCTATGCAGAACGTATGCGCCTCTTTCAACTTCCTCGCTCAAGCTGGCAAGATTACGACCATACAAAATTATCAAAGGGTGGTGGCATTTTTTCACGCACAGCAAAGACAATTACTCTCTCACCCGAAGCAGCACAAGCCATTGGCTTTGAACAACAAACGGGAACACCCTTTGAAATTATCTCTGCACTTCTCAAAGCACCTGTTGATCTTCTATGGTTTGGCGGCATTGGTACCTATATCCGTGCAACAACAGAAACTGATGCACAAGTAGGGGATCGTGCGAATGACGCACTCCGCATTACCGGTGAACAAGTTCGTGCAAAAGTTATTGGTGAGGGCGCTAATCTTGGCGTTACACAACGTGGTCGAATTGAATATGTCTTAAACGGTGGACGATGCAATACGGACGCCATTGATAACTCTGCAGGTGTTAACTGTTCAGATGTTGAAGTCAATATCAAAATTGTTCTCGCATCGGCGCTCCGTGCAAAAACACTTACAAAAGAAGCACGCAACGAACTCTTGAAAAAAATGACTCCGCAAGTTGAACAATTAGTCCTACGCAACAATTATTTGCAACCTCTTGCTCTTTCTTTGGCTGAAAGCCAAAGTATTGCTGACTTGCCTTATCAGATACGCTTTATGCATGATTTGGAACAAAAAAAGCTTCTAGATCGTAGAGTTGAAATTCTCCCTGATGAGCAAATTTTGCGGCAACGAATAACACAAGGTCAAGGCCTTATACGTCCAGAACTCGCCGTTATTTTGGCATATGCCAAATTAACTCTAAAAGAAGAAATCGTCCACAGCCCCATTATTGATGATTGTTATTTTGATGCAATCTTGTTGAACTATTTCCCAACTCAAATTCAAACAAGCTTTGAGAAAGAAATCATTAATCATCAGTTGCGTCGTAATATTATTGCAACACTGATTGCAAACGATATTGTGAATCGTGGAGGACCTACTTTTGTTAATCAACTACAAGATGCAACAGAACAAAAGGTTGAAAATATTATCCGTGTTTTCATTGCAATCCGTGACGGTTTTGAAATACCCCAATTATCTAATCAAATTGATAAGCTTGATAATAAGATACCCGGTCTTGTCCAAAACAAATTCTACGCAACTATTACTTCGATGCTCTTTGAGACAACAAACTGGGGTTTGCGCAATACGGACCTTTCGACTCCATTAGAAGAACTTGTAAAAACAATGAAACAAGCTCGTAGCGTTATTGAAGAACAACTGACACACTCCAACGATAAAGATATTAATCAAAAAATTAAAGAAAAAACGCTCCATTATAGTGAAGAAGGAGCACCAAAATCTTTAGCAAAACAATTGGCTCTGTTAGAAGCTGCTCCAATAATTTGTGACATTTCTTTGATTGCAAAACAAAGCAACAGCGACCTTATTAAAACAGCAGAAATCTATTTTTCACTAGCTCAAATCATTCGTATAAACCGCATTAATGAAGCAAGTCGAACAATTCCTGTACTGGATTATTATGATAGTATGGCTTTAAGCCAAGCCAAAGAAAATATTGCCGAAAGCTTACGAAAAATTGTTACGAAAATCTTGAAAAATTATGGAGCAAAAGGAACTTCCTTTGCTGCTTGGAAAAAAACAAATGAAGAGCAAATTCATAATGTAACCAACCGCATTGGTACCCTCATTGAAAACGATCTCAACATTTCTCGTTTTACCTTTGCAGCAGGGATGATTGCTCAACTGCAAAAAACTACCTTTCAAACTTAAAGCGGTGCGAGACGGCCAAGCTTTAAAAAACCTAATTTTGCCCATCCATGACTAACCAACAAAGGGATAACAGGATAGCCATCTGCATTTTTAGGCATAGCACCCAAAACAAAAAATAAAGCTTGTAGATTATTAGCTTGCTCAGGAAACAAGCGCTGCATAGTGGTAAGAAGATCCATATGCTTCACAAAGACAAGTTCAAATTTTGCTGTCAAATATCCTTCATTATCAAAGGAAAAGGGTCCACTTATACCCAATACACCACCTGTATGGAAAACCAATTCACCACGCTTTAAAATGCCGCTTTTGCCATACAAATGCTGTTTCCAACTGTCTCCTCCCTTTTCAAACAGATGAGGCAGATCATTAAGCGCCCATGTTAAATTGCCATCAATTTTTGGAAAATCAACAAGGTAAGGTGCAAGAAACATGGAAGAATCCAAACTATCAAAGGTAACATGCCCTGATAAGCGATTCTTCTCGTGCTTAACATAAAGCCGTACGAATTCTGCCGTTATTTTTGGGGGCTCACGTTTTTGATCTAACGGATATACAACTGTGTCATCAGCATCTCTCAAAGAGACTTGATCTTCAACATTTTCTTGTGTTGTTTTTTTATCAGCCGTCTGCGATTCTAATTTACTTTGTAATTTTTGATCTTCACCAGATGTGGTAAGGATAGAAACTTCAAGCCCTTCAGCCATAAGCTTCAATGTTTTCCCCACCCTCCAATAAGGTTCAGTTTCAATCACCAGATTGTGCCAGTGTGACACTATAGGAGTTTTTCCAGCAAAAAGAATTGATGCGGGAGAATGAATATTAAATTCTACCCAATGAGGTGCATAAATTGGTGCACCAACCGTCAAACGCCCCGTTGATAAAGAAAACCCGCGCAAAGGCCAAGCAAACTGAAACTGATCACAAACAACACCAATACGTAACGGATAACCATTCTTGCTGAGATGCTCGCATACGACCGTCATATCTCGGGCAGATGCCTTTACAAATAAATCAGAAACGCGGTCTTCTATTTTACGTGAAAAAAAAACCAGAATGAGCTATAAATGAGTATCAGAATAAAGCAAAATATCCCACAAAGCAAATAGCTTAAAGAAAAGCTTTTCCGTATTGATTTCAATGGAGACAACATAGACAAAATAAAAACTTTCCTTATCTCACGATGATGTTAACTCTCACACACCTACGACGGGTGTACAAAAAATTTGTTGCAATGCATTTTCAAACCATTGGCTTAAAGCCTGATCGTAGATTAAACGACCTTTCAAATGTGCAGAAGCGGGTTGAGCACCTTTTTCGGTCAATTTATGCGCCGATCGAATCACCAAACGCCGCATCATAGCACGCGTGAATTCAGCATGAAATTGCAAGCCCCATGCATTGTTTCCATAACGAAAAGCTTGTGTAGGGTATGTGTGGCCTGTTGCTAAAAGCACTGCCTCTTTAGGTAAATCATAAATACCTTCATCATGAAAATGGTAGACCATTTCTGGCCAATTCATCAACGCCTTTCCTTGTGGAGTAGCTTCTAAAGGATACCAGCCAACTTCAACAGTTCCATCGCTTCTTGTACCAACACGCCCCCCTAGATTTTGTGCTAACATTTGTGCCCCAAGACAAATACCCAAAAAAGGCTTATTCTCTTTCAATGACAAAGAAATCCAATCAATTTCTTCACTAATATACGCTTCCGTGTCATTCACACTCATCGGTCCCCCCAAAATAACGACACCAGCATAGTGCTCCAATGTATCGGGGAGCTTTTGTCCTAAAATAGGACGATAAACATCAAGAACAAAACCGCTTTGTTGCAAAAATTTCCCCAAACGACCAGTATATGTAGATCGACGATGCATAACGACTGCAATTCTTGGTTTGCTCTTTCTTGGCTTTTTATCAAGACACCTTTGACTTAAAAACATTTTTTAACCACTCACTTTTACAACCAAGTAAAGTTTTATTTTTTAAGCACAAAAGAATAATTTTGGCGAACAATATTCACTATAATCCTCTTTTTTAAAATAAACGAAATTTCTTCTTTGGCAAAGGAACCGCCTCTTCTTCTGTTTTAATCCCAGGATCATCAACATTTAAGTGAGTTTGGCTGAAAGCTTTAACAGCTTGCTTTTTTGTAACTTGTTTCTCTACCTGCATATTATGCAAAAAAGAATCCTCTACAGGAGGTAATTCTTCAAGCATTTTAGTTTCAACACCAGAACTTTCTCCCACAATATCTTCTTTATTTTGTTTTTTTGGCACAATATCGGCAGCCTCTAATGTGAGAGGAGGCATGCGGGAAGGCGCTTTCCATTCAAAGCAACCTAGACGTCCACTTATTGGAGAAACCGGCAACCAAGAAGAAAAAATGGTCTCATCACAAATCCACACCGGATCGCGTTCAGCACGAAGTGCCAAAGAAAGCCATTGACGCACTGCCCCCTGATTATTTCCCTGTGCCTCTTCAATATCCGCCAACAACAAATAAACACTTTCTCGCGGATAATATTGCAGTGCTTTTTGAGCTTGCTCCCTTGCGAGTACCATTTCACCAGAATCCAAAGCAGCTTTGGCAATCAGGAAAGCCGATTCAAATGTATCTTTATTATAAGAAGCAAGTGTCTTAGCCTTTTTCAATCGCCCAATAGCCCCTTCTTCTCTTTTAAGATAAAGCGCCCCTAAATCAGGATGAGGTTCTTTCTGCCAAGCTGTAATAATCATCTTATCCGCTTTACGCGTTTCATTTAATTTATAAAGAATATCAGCGGCAATGACTGTTATTGGAACGAAATCAGGTGCCAATTTATGTGCTTTTAAAATAGCACTACGTGCTTCAGCAGGGTGAGTCTCAAACAGATGAAGAGCCTGCCCACTTAACAGCAAGGCCTGTGTATGTTGACGCTCTGGAGTTGAGCGGACAGAGCGCGGTAAAGCTTTTTGTGCCCGCTCAAAGATACCGAGTGCTTTGTCCCATTGCCCACTCACACTGAGCTGATCAAGTACTGCTTGATGAGCCCATAAAAGTGCTGGCGATAAAGCCAACGCTTCTTCTGCATATTGCTGTGCTGCTTCATAAGCTTTGCTCTTCATAGCTTCACGAAACAAACCGTATAGCCCTGCCAATTTTGTCGGCGCTTCTTTTCTCATCTCCTCATAAAGACCAATAGCGCGCAGAGAATTATTTTGCAAAGATAAGGTTTGAGCTTGTAAAAGCTTTACCAACGGCTCATGTTTGCCTGCAAGATATTTTATAACTTGAGCTTCCATTTCTTGTGCCAAAATACCATCTCCAGCAAAAACTGCAAGAAGCCCCTGTGAAAGAGCTTCATAACCACGCTTTTGGTGACGTTTATAAAAGTAATTGGAGAGAGCACGAGGTAGAGAAAAAAATACAGATAAAAGCCACCATAAAAACGCCAGAATTCCGAACAGTAAAATGAGCGCACTTAAAGCTGTTAGCAATGAAAAAGAAAACCGAAAGTGCAAAAATGTTATAACAAAAATACTATTGTGATTAGCTACCCACCCAAAAGCAAGACCGAGCACACATACAACAAAACTATAAATAAAAACACGTATCATCTTGAGCCTATTTACATCTTTGTTGCCTTAAAAGATCCTTGTTGCACGGACACCAGCAACTGTTGAAGGAAATGATGAACAGCAATATGCGTTTCAAGCTGATGAACAAAATCCACCGAAACATCTTTTGCATTTTGGGGCAAAATTTGCCATTCACTCAAAGCCTTTTCATAATCACCCGCTTGAATAGCAACTTCCATCCGTGCCGCAATTGCCCCCAATGTCATACCTTCAACATTGCCAATCGGCCGCGAAACAATGAGACCTTTTACCCATGCCAAAATCCGCCCAAAAAAACCAACATCTGACGCAACATTATTTTGCGTACCAACAATTGCGTCCGCAACACGAGCAAAATCAGCTGAAAGTTGCGCTGAACTTGGAAGACCGACCATGGCTCTCTTTTGCAACAGATCAAGTCCATCAATTGAAGGTGATAATTGCTGTAACAGTTTTAATTCATTACTATAAGATCCACCACGCTCTACAGCGTTTTTTAGAGAACTGATTGCAATAAAGAGTGCCGTATTTATTTTCTGCTCATCATTTTTTGCAGCCATTTCTTCCTGCATAATCTTTAATTGTTGCTTTAACACAGCAAGATCATTTGCATTGCTTTGTCCAGCGGACAAAGCTGTTTCTATCTCTTTTGAGACACCTGCTAAAGTTTGCGCAGATTCTTCAAGACCTCTCACTTTTTCCTCTAAAACCACAAAAGCTTTTCTATTTTCTTCTTGCGATGCTTCATCATTTCGCGTTGTTTCAACCTGTCGTGATGAAAAAGAGGAAAACTCTGTTTTCAACGCATCAATTTCTTGAAACACTTGCCCCAATTGCTCTCTTATTTCTTCTCCTTGACTTTTTGCAGTTTCGGCAATCTGTAAAGCTTTTTCCTCACCCATATGATTTTCAGCTAAAGAAGAAGGAAGCAAGCCCGCCAATTGAAACACTATAAAAAGACCTAAAAAAACGAGACCACCCAAAATTCCTGAAATAAGCGAGAACAGCCAAGTTAAACCAGACACGTGTTTACTCTGCATAGTTTGTTTCTCTATTGTACTCGTTTCCACAGAGTTTTGTATGATTTTCTCTGAATCAGAGTTCACAACTTCATGTTCAATCACAGGCTTTTTACGGCGATCACCAGCATAATGTGGTTTAACTTTTGGTTTCGAAGAGTCTACCATCTTTGTCACTTTTTGTGCATAATTTCTTTTAACGATAAAATAATAGAATGAAAAAAGTTTTAAAAATTAAGATTTTCTCAAATATCATAACTTATTTTACACTCTTTTTACAAAGAGTATAACTTCCCCGAAATTTCCAACTCTGCACTTTTATCAGGAACAGTTATAATTGTATACTTAAATAAATAGACTTTTGAAAACACATCAGCATTCTATACTGAAAGATACAACTTCATTTTTAACCAAAGCCGTTATATTTAGAGAAAGTGCTAAAACACATTTTTTCATAGAGAAACAAACTCCAAAAGAAGTTCCCCCAAGAGAAAGTCTTTGCATCTTTGCCTGTCCGTGGTACGCACACAGGAAAGAATCTTCAACATAAGGTTTTATTTGAAATGCGCCTGTTGGGAATAGAAACAAGTTGCGATGAAACAGCAGCAGCTGTCGTAGAGTACAACAATGAAGGAAGCAGCAAAATTCTTTCCAATATTGTTTGGAGCCAAATTGATCATCATGCACCCTACGGCGGTGTTGTTCCTGAAATTGCTGCCCGTGCCCATGTTGAAATTCTCGATAGTTTAATTCTGAAAGCACTAACAGAAGCGAATACAAAATTAAAAGAGATTGATGCCATTGCAGCCACAAGTGGCCCTGGTTTGATAGGAGGGTTGTTGGTAGGCGTTATGAGTGCAAAAGCACTCTCTCTTGCCACTGGAAAACCTTTTATTGCCGTCAATCATCTGGAAGGGCATGCTTTAACAGCCGTGCTAACGCATAATGTCGCGTTTCCCTATTTATTGCTGTTGGTTTCAGGTGGTCATACACAAACAATTCTTGTTCACGGAATAGGCAACTACCAGCGTTTAGGAACCACTATTGATGACGCGTTGGGAGAAGCTTTTGATAAAACAGCAAAACTTTTAGGTCTTTCTTATCCAGGCGGTCCAGCACTTGAAAAAGCAGCTTTATTGGGTGATAAAAATCGGATCCCTCTTCCACGACCTTTAAAAGGTGAAAAACGGCTAGATTTCTCTTTTTCTGGTCTCAAAACCGCCGTTCGGCAAGCAGCAACAGCCATGGCTCCCCTTACAGAAAGTGATGTTGCCGACATTGCGGCAAGTTTTCAAGCAGCAGTTACCGATACAGTACATGAACGCGTTCATCTGGCTCTTCAACACTTTACCCATGAATATCCCCTCTCTCACTATCAAAACCGCCGTCCTCCTGCTTTAGTTGTCGCAGGCGGAGTTGCCGCCAACCAAACCATTCGATCCACGTTGCAAGAACTCGCACACCAACACGGTTTTGAATTTATAGCTCCCCCTCTTTCCTTGTGTACGGATAATGCTGCAATGATTGCTTTTGCTGGTGCACAAAAACTCGCACGAGGAGAAACAAGCCCTCTTGATATTGCCCCCCGCTCACGCTGGCCTTTAGACGAAAAAGCTGCCCCCTTAATCGGGATGGGACGCCGTGGAACAAAAGCATAAGAAAAATAGAGCGGTACACTTATATCATCCACGAAGAACAATATGGAACACCATTATTGAACATCTACCTGTTGCCATTATCCCCATTGCTATTATCACTGTGTATTTTAAGCTTTTGGAACCAATCTTCTTGCACCATTTTTTCAACTCAAAACGCCGTATTAACGAGCTTTTCCAGACCAAAGTTAAAAAACGCCTAAACTTCTCATATTTAACGCTTTACTTTAAGCCTATTTTTCAACTACACGCATATCTTTTCTACCGGAAATGAGCGAGAGAAGATAAGACATCTCCATAAACCATATAAAATATATAGCTCATTTTTCTACCACACCTCAATTATTTCCAACAAAGAAGAATCAAATCGATAATATGCACTCTTTACTCCATTTTAAAAATCATACTTGATGGTGTTATATAGATGCTTATAAAAAACACACATGACTTATGAAATACAAGACAGTCTATGAAAAGGAGAGCGCATGGCTTATTGGCTTTTTAAATCTGAACCCCATAAATGGTCATGGGACATGCAAAAGCAAAAAGGTGCTGATGGCGAACAATGGGATGGTATACGCAATTATCAAGCCCGTAACAATATGCGTGCCATGAAATATGGTGATAAAGGTTTTTTTTATCATTCAAATACAGGACTAGAAATCGTAGGCATTGTAGAAGTCTGTGCTGAAGCTCATCCTGATTCTACCACCTCTGATCCACGCTGGGAATGTGTGGATATCCGTGCACTCTGTGATATGCCAACACCTGTTTCATTAAAACAGATTAAAGCAAATCCAAAACTGGAAAATATGGTGCTAGTCAATGCCAGTCGCTTATCAGTACAACCCGTGACAGAAGATGAATGGAGAGAAGTCTGTTTGATGGGCAACCTTAAAGAAACATCTCTCGTTACTTCCAAACCCATTGTACAACAAAGCCCATGAAGAGTATAACGCATAATCCATTGGGCAACACTATTTTTACTTATGCAAGGATTAAGCCGACGCCTTTATTCTCTTTACAAACTCAAAGTGTTACGACTACTCTTACATTGAGGTAGTTCATGAGAGCCATATTTTCTCCTTTCTTAAACGGTTTTATCTACACGTCAACTCCACTTGTGACATACAAGCGAATGATTTTTATTGCATCATGAATAGATCTTATAAGGAAAAAAATGAACCGCTATACCCTTTTAATCGTTGAAGAAAATGATGATCTACGCCCTATTTTGGTAGAACAATTGCAAATGCATAAGGAATTTGAAGTATTCCAAGCAAAAACGGCTGAAGCAGGAATAACAATAACCCAAGCGAAAAATGTTGATCTCGCTATTTTTGGTATTGAACTGTCTGATCTTGATGGCTGTAAAGCCATTAAGAAATTACGCGCCGAAGGATTTCGCGCTCCCATTATCATGATCACAAATCATGATACAGACTGCGATACTATCTTAGATCTTGAAGCAGGCGCTAATGATTATGTGACAAAACCCTTTCGCTTTGCAGTGTTATTGGCACGAATCCGCGCCCAATTGCGTCAATATGAGCAAAATAACGATACAGTCTCTTACATCGGTCCCTATACTTTTAAACCAGGACAAAAACTTCTCATTGACCAACACAACAACAAAATACACCTCACAGAAAAAGAAACAGCGATTCTTAAATATCTCTATGACACCAATGACAAAACCGTAAGTCGTGAAACACTGTTAGAACAAGTTTGGGGTTACAATGAAAACATTGTCACTCATACCTTAGAAACCCATATTTATCGTTTACGACAAAAAATCGAAAAAGACCCCTCTAATGCACAGATTCTCATCACAGATCAAAATGGCTATCGCTTAAACCTTTAAAACTTATCGAACATTGACAGCTTCAAAAACGCTTTTGATGATAGCACCGGCTTGCACCTTGCATAAGTAAAAATAGTAGAACCCAATGAGTTTTGTGTTAACCCTTCACGGTTGCCGTCGTGAAATAGGCTTTGGAGCAAGGAGAGAAGAGTTTTCGTAAGCTTGTGGAGATAACGCAGGAATAAAAATACGCCGCGATTGACGACGCTGTACAAGCAAGCCTTGATAAATACGTTTCTGTGCCTGACATATTAAGAGGCCACCAAAATAAGGCAAAAGATAGCGTGCAAACGGCTCATAAAAAAATGAGAACAACCGCGAAACACAACCTGAAGAGGGCGTATAATGTACAATTTCTTGCACTGACTCAGAAATAAAATTTGTTTTTTCAAACAAACGAGCGATCTGTTGCCGACTATAAGGTTCACCGTAACCAAAAGGTGTACAAGCGTTGCGCGCCCAAAAACCAGGGCGATTAGGGACAATAACAATCAAGTTGCCATTGGGAGCTAAAACACGCCATATTTCATTCAGTGTTTCACATGAATTTTCTGTATATTCAAGTGCATGTACCAGTAAAATACAATCAACAGAAGCATCAGGAAGCGGCAAATCTTCTTCAAAAACGAGTGCTGTAGCAACTTTCTCAGCACAAGGCCAAGGTGAAGCACCCTGAGCAGCCGGCATAAAAGCGAAACATTGTTGTGCACGTGTACGCAACACAGAAAGATAAGGAAGCGCATACCCCAAACCCATAACCCGTTTATCAGTAAGATCGGGCCACCATAAATTTAATTGGTCACACAATGTCGCCTGAACACGCAGTCCAAGTGCCGAAGCATAAAAATCTCTCAGTGTAATTATATCCAATTCAATATACCGTGTAGGAAAAAACTTCAAACATCACAGGTTCTCATATATCCCACTTATATGGACTCCTGCCTTCTCTGCGCAATGACTAAAGCTGTAACATTTCATATTTTAAACCAAAATAACTCTACAGAGCATTTTTAGGACCACTTCATGACAAACACTTTTACCATGCTTTTTATCCTTGAACTTCACATCTTACAAAAGTTTCCAACGCATTCTTTTTGACATCAGTTAAAAGAAATACAAAGCGATTAATTAAAACGAAGCAACCTTTCAAGATAGTTTTTTTCTGCTTCCAGAATATGCTCTTTACCAAGCCGCTTGCGAATTTCTTCCAAAATTTGTCGCGCACGCATTTGATTACTTTCTTGTGGTATAATGGCACCTTCCTGCCCTTCTTGATCCGTTTTTGAAGAAAGTGAGCGTCCCAGCGGATCTTCAGGACTAGGAACAGCATTTTGATTTTCTCCGGCTTCTTTAAGCACTTCACGCATTTTTTCTAAAACATTTTGTGCACCTTGCCGCAAAGCTTCTAAAGCATCTGACTGATTTTGTATGGATATTTGATTATTTCCGTGTTCAAGAGCATTTTCTGCAGAATTCATTTTTTCTTCTGCCCTTTTGAAGGCACTATTTGGTCCAAACCCTTGAGCTAATAATTCTTTTTCTAACATTGATAATTCAGACTGCAACTCAGCTTGACGTTTTTTTAAAGATTCTCTTTGCTTTTCCGGTATACTTTCTCCACGCTGTTGTTCCATTTCTAATTGATGTGTTTCATTGAGAATTTCTTGCTGACGATGCATCAAATCTCCAAGCTGATCCATTTTTTCTTTCATTTGTGCAGATTTACTCTGACCCTTCTCCTCACTTTGAGTACCTTTTTGCACTTGCAAATGATCAAGAGTCTGTTCAACTTCAGCCAACAGCTGTTCAGCTGCTAAAGAAGAACCCATTTTGGCCATTTCTTCAATTAAATTGAGCTTTTTTTGTAATGAATCTTCAGAAAGATTAGGACGGCTAAAATTGCCATTGTTAGGACTGCTCTTGTCTTGTGCATTTTCAGCCAAAGCGTGAATATAATTATCCATAGCTTGGCGTAAATCTGCCATAAGGCGTTCAATTTCTGTAGCTGGAGCACCATAACGAAGTGCATCACGTAAAGCAGCTTGTGCTTGTTTTAAATTTTTCTGAACAGATTCGAACTGATTGCCTTCAATACCCAAAGCTATCTGCCATAAATAATCAACCACACTACGCAAATCATCCTCTGTTTCTGCCATAGAAAGCCTTGTCCATGCACTCTGTAGAACAAGAAAATGTGTGATATTTTTCAGCCCCTCTTCTGGACGCACAAGCAAAGCAGAAAGCATATCGAGTACACGCTCTTTTGCAGAAGCATCAAGAACCAGTAAACGACGCAATTCAATCACTGCGCGCGCAACAGGATTTGAAAAAACACGCTGTGGTAATGTCATAACAAAAGTTTTGCTACGGCCTTGTTGCCCCGCGCCATCTTCTGCCACAAGAGTTATTTTAACTTCTGAACCAGCCCACGGATGCGCTGATACATCTTGTACCGTCCTCATTTTACCCTTTCCACCACGTGGAAGAAGAAGCTTTATTTCAGGTGCGTTATAAAGAGAAGACGCACTTTTGTACTGATTAAAAAAAGGCTCTATTTCAACAAAAGCTTTTGTCACACTATAATCATCATCCAGCTCATACTGAAGTTCTAACGAACCAGTCAAAATCCGCCCTGGTTTTTCCAGCCAACGAATTGTTGGGGGCTGATCTTTAATCACCTGCAAATGCCACTGCTGTTGCTTGTGACGTGATGAAACAAACAAACCTATTGAATGTTTTAAATGTGTTTCAAAATGAACAATGGAATCATTCAAAGTCCCTTTTTCGTTTTTTTTTGAAAACAAAACTTCGCGCCCATCGTCTTCAGATTTTGCTTTTACTGTAATACCAGCACCATTGACAACACGTACAACGACGTCACTCCCTTCAGGAACTGCAAGCTGTTTTTTCTCATCTTTTGTTAAATAAATAGGTGCAACACCGGTATAAGCAGGCGGGGTAATCCAAGCATCAATCCGCATGGTTGTTTCATCAACAATAGGACGAAAATCAAACGCATCTGCCAAACGTCCCCCAAGCGAACCAAAAGAAAAACTAAAAGCACACACACAAAGGAGAATACATAAAGTCCTCAGAGCCAGAGGATCATGAACTACACTATTAGGATAGATAAAACCAGTTTTTAAATGGCATAATTGTTTCGCCATGCGGCGTTGATGTTCACGCCAAATAATTACACTAATATCTTCACTATTTTCGAAACACACATGATCGGTTTGAGCACTTAAAGGCTGATTTTTAAGGCTGTTTTCTTGTTCAAGACGCTGATTAATTTCCCTCGTTGTAGGAAACCGAAAATGAATAAGGAAAAATAAACTCCCCACAGCAAAAAAAAGTATAAGCCCAAGTAAGAGTAAATGTAGCCAATAACCTAGAATACCAAAAATACCAAACCAACTAAGCGAACAAAAGAGACTAAGAACTAAGAAAAACGGCAACAAACGTACCCATATCCGCTCGAATGAGAGGATAAACCACATTAAAATGCGCACATACAAAAGCTTTATTCTTGCAAAACTTTTGATGTTTTCATTTTTCATAGACAAACATTTGCCCCCTTTTACAATGGCGAATTGCGATCATAAAATCCATACAAGACTATTTCCAGAAAATAAATTGTTTCATCAAAGTTTAGTAAAAATAAGACCACAAATACCTAACAACGCTAGAGCCAATCTGGAATATGGTCACAGCCTATCAATTGCGCATAATCAAGACGCGGACGAATGACCGCGTAACGCGTATCCTGAACAAGAACTTCTGGCACCAAAAGCCGGCTATTATAGGTACTCGCCATCACCGCACCGTAAGCACCTGCTCCCGTAATCGCCAAAAGATCACCTGGTGCTAAGATCGGCACACAGCGATCTAATGCTAAATAATCGCCGGTTTCACAAACTGAACCAACAATATCTGCCTGAATAAGCGATGCATCACTTGATGTTTGTTTCACAAGCACTACATTCTGCCAAGCCTCATAAAGCGTTGGACGTATAAGATCATTCATCGCAGCATCAACAATAACAAAATTCCGCCCTTCTCCTCTTTTTAAATAGAGAACAGAAGTCACCAACACACCAGCTTCTCCCACAATGCTACGCCCCGGCTCCACGATAATATTGATCCCTAAAGGTGCAATATGCTTCTTTACAAGCACTGCATAATCAAAAAGAGAAGGTATGTTATATTGTTCATTACCGTATGCAA
Source organism: Bartonella taylorii (assembly GCF_023920105.1). NCBI lineage: Bacteria > Pseudomonadati > Pseudomonadota > Alphaproteobacteria > Hyphomicrobiales > Bartonellaceae > Bartonella > Bartonella taylorii. The sequence goes on along the minus strand of NZ_CP083693.1, from coordinate 1,784,241 downwards.
TACCAAGCCCACCACCAATATCTATATGCGTTATCGCATAACCATCGCTCCACAATTGACGCACAAAATCTGCGATAATAAAAAATGCCTCCTCAAACGGTTTTAAATCACAAATCTGACTACCAATATGCATATCGACACCACAAACATGTAATCCAGGTAAAGAATCCGCTTTTTTATAGGCCTCTCTTGCTAACAACAGTGGAATACCGAATTTATTCTCAGATTTTCCCGTTGTAATTTTCTCATGAGTCTTTGCATCAACATCTGGATTAATGCGTAGTGAAACCCGTGCTGTTTTTGAAAGCGCAACAGCACGGGCTGACAATTGTTCAAGTTCCTGCTCTGACTCAACATTAAAACAGTAAATATCTTGAGAAAGAGCAAAATCTATCTCCCGCACTGTTTTACCAACTCCAGAATAAACAATACGATGCGCAGGAATCCCAACAGCAAGAGCACGCCGCAATTCACCTTCTGAAACAACATCAGCTCCCGATCCATTCAAGCTAAGAAGCCGCAAAACAGCTTGATTAGAATTGGCTTTAACCGCATAAGCAATCAAACTCGGTATCTCTTGAAATACCTTTTGATACTCTTGAAAACGTCCAACCAATGCACTAGCCGAATAACAATAAAAAGGTGTTCCCACATCCTGTGCAAGAGCAGAAAGCGAAAGCCCTTCAGCATGAAGCATGCCTTGATGATAGGTAAAAAAATGCATATTTCCCCCTTACTGTATCAAACGATCAAGCACAAAAGATTTATCTTCTTTACTTTTAAGTGAAGATGCTCCTCGCACAGGTTTTTCCGTAGTTGAATAAGGCATTTCTAATGGCCCTTTACGGCCGCACCCAACAATAAAAACACACCCCACAAGGACAATTGTTAAACTCTTTAAAATGATTTTCATACGCCCTTCTCTCTCCTATCAAGGCTTTTTCATTTTTTGGATTTACGATCCAACCATTCAGGCAGTTACAAGGCGTTTTTTCCAATAAGCAATTTGACAAAGTATTTCTGAAGGCGCCGTTCCACCAAAACTTTTACGACTTTCAACTGATTTTTCAACCGTTAAAAAATCAAAAAGCGCTGCATTAATATCTGGATATATCGCTTGAAGTTCAACCAATGGCAAATCATTCAAAGCACATTGTTTCTTTTCTGCCAATGCTACAGCACGCCCGGTAATATGATGTGCTTCACGAAAAGGAAGCCCTAATTCACGCACAAGCCAATCGGCAAAATCCGTTGCAGTTGCATAACCAGAATCAGCTGCTTGTTTCATAGCTTCTTTATTAACTTGCAAATCACCTATAATCCCTGTCATTGCTGCCAGCGCTAATTCTAGACTCAAAGCTCCATCAAACACATATTCTTTATCTTCCTGCATATCTTTTGAATAGGCAAGGGGCAAACCTTTCATCACCGTTAACAACCCAATCAGAGCTCCATTCAGTCGCCCAGTTTTTGCACGCACAAGTTCTGCAGCATCTGGATTTCTTTTTTGTGGCATAATGGATGAACCAGTTGAAAAAGCGTCTGATAAACGAATAAAATGAAATTGTTCACTTGACCAAAGGACAATTTCTTCCGCTAAACGCGAAAGATGCATTGCACAAAGAGCACCAACGCTTAAAAATTCCAACGCAAAATCACGATCAGAAACACTATCAATCGAATTGCGTGTTGGTTCTCGAAAACCTAACGCTTTTGCTGTCATAAAACGATCAATTGGAAAGCTAGTACCTGCCAAGGCTGCAGCCCCTAAGGGTGATTCATTCATTCGCTCAACTGCATCACGTATCCGCGATAAATCTCGACCAAACATTTCAACATAAGCCATCATATAATGACCAAATGTTACAGGCTGCGCCGATTGCAAATGCGTAAAGCCTGGCATAAATGTATCGATATGCTGTTCTGCTCGAACAAGCAATTTCTCTATCAATCTTTTTAAAGCTTGCGCTATCCTCTGTGACGCCTCACGTACCCACAAACGAAAATCAACAGCAACTTGATCATTGCGTGAACGCGCCGTATGCAAACGCCCTGCTACAGAACCAATCAACTCGCAAAGTCGCGCTTCAATATTCATATGAATATCTTCAAGTCTTCGTGAAAAAATAAACCGACCGTCCTCAATTTCTTGACGAATAAGCTTTAAACCATGAACAATTTTTTCATAATCTGATTGTGAAATAATCTCCGTTTGCACTAACATCGCGGCATGAGCAAGTGAACCTTCAATATCTTGCCGATAAAGTTTTTGATCAAAATCAATTGAAGCATTAATTTCTTCCATAATTGCAGCAGGTCCTGCTATAAAACGGCCACCCCACATTTGGTTCTTTAACTTCTCATCTGTCATACTCTGAAACCACCCATAAAAAGGATAAAAATTATGATTCCTAAAACGCAAAAAAAGAAGAATAAAAAGGGGTTCTTCATCGCATCATTTTTTGTTGTCGTGATCTTAGCTACTGTCAGTTTATACGCAATAAAAAGCCCTTATGACAAGATAGTGTCCTTTTTCACCGACTTTATTTCAGGAAAAAATACCGAAAAAATACAAGAAGAAAAAATAACGGCGATCAGAAAAGCAGCAAAAGGCTTTTTTACCCACATGCGATTTGTTGATACGCCCGCAGATATGAATCAACTTTCTTTCAAGGATATTCAAGGAAAAGACCACAAACTCGCTGAATTTACTGGAAAACCGCTGTTGATCAATCTATGGGCTATTTGGTGTGCTCCCTGCCGCACAGAAATGCCCGAACTGGCGCAATTAAAACGTGAGATGGGTGGAGAAAATTTCGATGTCATAGCTATTAATATAGACCAAACAGCTTCTTCTGAAAAAATTCAGCAATTTTTACAAGATATTCACGCTGATAATTTGCTTTATTATCGCGATGAAACAATGAATATTTTCAACAACATTAGAAAACAAGGACTCGCTTTAGGATTACCCGTCACACTTCTCATCAATAAAGAGGGGTATCTTATTGCTTCATTCAATGGTGCTGCTCCATGGGCCAATGACGATGCTAAAACACTTATAAAAGCTGTCATGAAAGAAGCTCAATAACTTAATAACCGCGCCTTTTTAAACGTTGTATAACGAGATCTAGTGCTGACAAGAAAGAAGAACGATCTTTAGGAGACAAAGGACGAGGCCCTCCTGTTATATGCCCTTGTCCTCGCAAATCTTCCATCAAATTACGCATCGCCAGAGCTTGACCGATTGAACTTGCATCAAAAACACGCCCCGATGGCGAAAGACAAACACCCCCACCCCGCACAACGCGTGCTGCTAAAGGGATATCACTAGTAACCACGATACTAGCCTCATGTACATGTTCTACAATCCAATCATCCGCGCAATCAAGTCCACCAGAAACGACCACTCTTTCAATGAGGGTTTCATCTGGAAGAGAGAAAAAACGATTTGCTACAATAAAGGTTTTTAGCTGATAACGATTCATAACACGATAAATTTCAGCTTTTACAGGACAAGCATCCGCATCAATCAACAAGGTGATGGCAGGTTTTACTCGTGTATTCGTTTCTTGGCTTTCACGCAATGATAGAGGTTCTTTCATTCATCTAAAGATCGTAAATGCTTGCGATAAAACATTATCGCTGCGTTTATTTCACCTCCCAAAATAAAAATTGCACTTAACATATAAAGAAAAATAATCGCAACCATAATAGATGCTAACCCCGCGTAGGTAGAAATATAATCAAACATTGTCAAATATTGCGCAAAAGCAATAGAAGCCATAAACCACACTGACATTGTCACCACGATTCCTGGTAAGATATCTATAAATTTCCGTCGCTCTGCTGGGAGCCATTTATGAACAATCAAAAGACTTACAAAGAGAACAACTGCTGCAATTATGTAACGCCATAGACGAATTATACCAATATATTCGATAATGAAAAAAGAATGATTTTGCATAATTTTGATCAGTAAAGGTGCCAAAACCAATAAAAAGCTGATCACAACAAGACCAACGGTGCCAAGAATTACAAAAAACAAACTTTGAAAACGACAAAACAACAAACTACGTCGATCAACAACACGATAAGCCTTATTTAAAGCTGTACGCAAAGCCTCTATCCCATTAGAGGCAAAATAGGCTGCCCCAATGACAGAAACTGTTAACACACCCCCTCGTTGAACAGTTAAAACATTGATAATTTCCTGAGATAAAGGCTCTGCAATGACATCTGGCAGCAACTGCACAAGCGCTTTTATTTTTTGCGGCGTATAAGTAAAAGCACCGATAAAACTAGCAAGAGATGTCCCAAAAATAACGAAAGGGAAAAATGCTAAAAGCCCCGACAGCGCGACATGACTGGCAAAAGCACTCCCATTCCCACGCCAATAATGACTTACTGCATCAACAAGGATACGATAGCTATACCAAAAGATACCTCTTAACAAATCTTAATACTTTCTGGTAACACTCTTCCCAATCTATTCAAGCTTTATAAAAATCATCAAAGCCTAAAAACAATCTTTGCCAATATAAAGGGCAATGATCAATATGGTCAAGCCTCACTTTGTATCAAAACCACAAAGAATGCTTCAAGAGCCAAAGACTATAAAAATCTATACATATCAACCGTTGATATTGTCAGAAAAGCAGATAAGGCATCTACAAAAACCTATCCAAAGCAATCTATGATATTACAAGATTTGACATACACCAAATGACTTTTTAAAACCCTAGTCATCTCTATCCGATCAATTGCTTACCTTCTCTTTATGGCAATCCACAACTTAAAAGAATATAGATTTCTAGAAAAAGCTTTGTTTTCATCCCCTCTCTTTAGAAAGATTATGACGTCCAAAATCAGGAGCATCAATTTCCTGACCCGCAGCAATAATATTACGGCGTACAGCACGCGTACGGGTAAAAAAGTTAAGCAATGTTTCACCATCTCCCAAATGAATTGCCCGTTCTAGAGAAGCAAGTCCTTCATTAAAACGGCTCAACATTTCTAAAATAGCATCCTTATTATGCAAACAAATATCTCGCCACATAACAGGATCAGAAGATGCCAAACGCGTAAAATCACGAAAACCCGAAGCAGAATAAGCAATCACTTCTGAATTCGTCACTTTTTCTAAATCACTCGCTGTCCCAACAGTATTATAAGCAATCAAATGCGGCAAATGCGAAACAATCGCCAAAACAAGATCATGATGTGTAGGAGTCATCTTCTCGACACGCGCACCACAAGCCTCCCAAAACGCTGTCAATTGCGCGACAGCTACAGCATCACTTTCAGCAAAAGGGGTCAAAATACACCAGCGATTCATAAATAAATCAGCAAAACCAGCATCTGGTCCTGAATATTCAGTTCCCGCAATCGGATGACCAGGAATAAAATGAACGGTTTTGGGTAATAAAGGCGCCATTTCCTCAATAACCAAAGCTTTTGTAGAGCCAACATCAGTCACAATCGCTCCCGACTTTAAATGATCACGAATGGTTTTTGCCACCTCCGCACTCGCTCCAACAGGAACAGAGACAATCACTAAATCTGCTCCTTCAACAGCTTCCGCATTATCGGTTGTATAAAAATCCCCAAGTTCCAATTCACGTGCCCTTTTCAAGGTTTCTTGCCGTCGCGTTGCAATAGAAATTTGAACCGCGATATTTTTCTTTTTAATCACTCTTGCCAAAGAAGAACCAATAAGACCGATCCCAATGAGTGCTATTTTTTCAAACTGAATATGGAGCATCTTTCACCTTTAAAAACTCTTTGAAAACGGTAACATAACTACGATTTGTCTCTCTGTTTGTTCAAGATTTATGTACCAAACATTTAAAAAACCACAACCGATAAAAGAATAAATAAAGTCAGGTGCAGCTCAATAATTACCCGCACAAACTACTAACAGATTATTTTTACCAGGAAAACGCACAACAAATAAATGATAGAAAACATAACATCAAGCCCTAAAACTTGACAATCCATTGCTTACAAACATGCATTACTAAACAGATAACAATTCTTCGTATAGTGAGATTACATTGTGCCAAACCCTCTGGTAGCAACAATCAATATAACTTTTTCAAATATTGAAAATTCAGCTAAACAAATTGTGCAAAAAGATACCGTAATTCTAAAAGCATTTTCTCTTCCGCCAACGCCATAAATCAAGTCAATAAGCCACCAAAAACACAACTGAATATTTTAACCAGCCATTTGGCGCCGCGCAACAATTGTAAGCCCTAGCAAAACTTGACGAATGATAGCTTCACCCAAAAGCGGATTCTTACGACTATCTAAAACAGCGCTTTGAATTCTTTCCATTGCGTAAGAAATATGTTCCAGTTTCCAATATCTTAAAGCCTGTTCAACTATTTTTTTCCGTTGAAAAAAAATCGGTGGTCGCGCTTGAGAAATCACTGTAAAGGGTGCTTTCCCTTCAACCTCGACTTGATAACGCAAAAGCTGTAATTGCTGAAAATGCCTCTGTGCCGTACTCAAAATAAAAAAAAGCGCACCATGCAGTGCTGCATGTCTACTAAAATGAGCTTCAAAACCTGTTATATCACCCAATAAAAGAGCATCAATCACTTCATCTAGAGAAAGAGCACTCACATCGCTCACAACAGCCTTCACATCTTCAAGAGTAATATGGACATTTGAAGCATAAAGACAAAGCTTCTCCAATTCACTCCGTGATACGAGACGATCCCCTCCCAAACTTTCGTGCAACCACTTGCGCGCATCCAAAGAAAGGGTCTTCTTAAAATGACCTAAAACCTCATCAATCAAGCCATCAAGAGAACGAGCATCATCGGCAAAACAGGGAAGGGCCATCGCTTTTGATGCCGTTTCAACAACATTGCGTAAGCCTGTTCCTTTTTTTAAATCCCCCGCTTCAATGAGAATAAAACATGCCTTCGGTGGTTCCTCAATTAAAAACTTCAAGGCTTTAAGAAAGCCTTTTTGGTTAGCACTGTTAGATACCCATATCAAACGATCTCCGCCAAAAAGCGATAAAGTACGCGCTTCATTTCCCAAACGAGCAGGATCTTTATCAATCTCAGCAGCATCCAAACGAATCATTGAAAATGGATCTTCTATGGCCACCCGTGTAAGCTTCGCAAAACGCTGTGCACGTTCACAAACCAGACCACGATCTGGTCCATAAATGAGAACGATAGGGAAAGAACGTGAAAGACGCGTTAGAAAAGAGTCAACTTCATGCGCTTTTTTCTCAGCCAAAATATTAATCCATTAACAGTTCATCATCATCAAGAGCTTCCCCGCGAACTTTCTGAAACATACCAATTAAATCATTTACATTCAAACCCTTCCGCTCTTCTTGAGACACATCAAAAATCACTTTACCACCATGCAACATCAGCGTCCGATCTCCATGATCAAGGGCCTGACGCATAGAATGCGTCACCATAATAGTTGTTAATTTTTTCTCTTCAACGATTTTTTCGGTTAACCGCATCACAAAATCAGCCATTCCTGGATCTAATGCTGAAGTGTGCTCATCAAGCAATAAAACATCCGCATGCGCTAAAGTAGCCATCACAAGACAAACTGCTTGACGTTGTCCACCCGATAAACTGTCCATAGGATTATGGATATACGCTTCAAGACCAATACCTAATTGAGCAATTTCATCTCGGAAAAATTGCCGTTTTTCATGATTTAAGGCTGAACGCAAACCACGGCGGCTCCCACGAAGAGCAGCAAGAGCCAAGTTTTCTTCAATTGTTAAAGAACCACAGCTTCCTATTAATGAATCCTGAAAAACACAAGCAACCCTCCCAGCGCGCTCACTTACAGATTGCCTAGAAACATTTTGTCCATTAATCACCACTTTTCCTGTCGTAGGAAGGGTTGCGCCCGCTAAAACACTAAGCAAAGTTGATTTACCAGCGCCATTTGAACCAATAATCGTAACAAAACTGCCACGATCAATCTTGAGATTAATATCAATTAATGCCTGTTTTTCTAAAGGCGTTTGCGGTTTAAAAGTAACCCCAACATGAGAAAACTCAATCATGTTTACGCCTCCCCAAATAGCGTGGTACAATAAGTGTTAAAACAACCAAAAGCGCAGTGATCAATTGAAGATCGGTCGACGTATCAATACCGATCCCCTGTGCTTCAAAAGCAAACTGCACTGCAACGCGATAAAGCACAGATCCCACAATACAACTGATAATAATCCAGAAAATATTGCGCGTACGAAAGAGAGTTTCACCAATAATAACTGCTGCTAAACCGAAAACAATCGTACCAATTCCACCGGTAATATCGGTAGCAATCGCGGTTTGAATATAAAGGGAACCTCCAAGCGCAACGCATGCATTTGAAAGACCCATACCAAAATAAATCAACGCTGACGTATGAACCCCTTGCGCCGTAGCCATCCGTGGATTAGCACCCATCGCCCTCATAGCAAGACCGATTTCACTTTCCAAAAAGCGCCAAATCAAAAATGCCACAACTAACAATACAGCACCAACAAAAAGAGGACGCACAAAAATATCAGACAAACCAAACAAATCATAAAAGGGTGTTAAAGCAGTATCAGCACGTGCTAAATTAACATTAGATCCTCCCATAATCCCCATAATACGAAGATTAATCGTATAAAGCGCTGACATCGTTAAAATGGAAGCCAAAAGATTTAAAATACTAAAATGTAAATTCAGCAAAGCTGTTAATAATCCAGCTACCATACCTGCACAAAAAGCGCATACCATAGCCGTCCATGGATTAAAACCTAAAAGAATCAAAACACCACAAACACACGACCCGAGAAGAAAAGAACCATCGACAGTTAAATCAGGAAAATCTAAAACGCGAAACGAAAGATAAACCCCAATTGCAACAAATGCATAAATAAGACCTAATTCTACAGCACCAGAAAACGCAAATATATTCATCCGGAAATTCACTCCATGAAAACTTAATGTACTTTTATCGTGTCAATGGAAATCTACTGAATAACCTTTGTTGCACGTTCAAGAACCGCTTGTGGAATGATGATACCAGCTTTTTTAGCCGCTTTCATATCAATGCGGATATCATTATTAGCTCCCTGCACAATATCAATATCGCCGGGCTTTTCACCCTTCAAAATACGCACAACCAACTTGCCAGCATCAACTCCTACATCATAGAAATTTACGCCCTGAGTCATAAAAGGTCCGCGTCCAATAGAGTTAGCATCGACAGTAAATAAAGGAGTGTTCGTTTCCTGTGTAACTTTTGACGCTCCCTCTAAAACAGAAAGAACCGTATTGTCAGCGGGAATAAAAATAAGATCCACCTTACCAACTAAAGCGCGTGTCGCCGCCTGAACATCAGAAGGTTTAGACGCCGATGAAGGAATGATTTCAATTCCCACTTTGTTCGCTGCATCTTTTAACACCTTAAGTGTTGAAACAGAATTGGCCTCAGAAGCATTATAAAGATAACCAAGTTTTTTCAAATCTGGTTTCACCTCTTGCAAAAGCTTAAGACTTTCTGCAACATCTATATGATCAGAAGCCCCCGTCACATTGCCACCAGGTTTGGTAAGCGAAGACACTATTTTCGCTCCCATAGGATCAGAAATTGCAGCAAAGACAATAGGAATTGTTTTCGTTGCCGCGAACATCGTCTGTGCTGAAGGCGTACTAATTGCAACAATTACATCAGGTTTATCACCAACAAATTTACGCGCAATTTGCGTTGCTGTAGAAATATTGCCCTGCGCTGATAAAAAAGTGAGTTCTAAATTTTCACCTTGCTTATAACCATTTTCTGCAAGCACATCTTCCACACCTTTACGAACTGTATCTGCAGCAGGATGTGCCATAATTTGTGTAAGTGCAACTTTAACGTGTTTAACGTGATCACCCGCTTTTGCAAAACTATTGATGATAAAAACAGCTGCCACTGCAATCCATAATACATTTACTCTTCTCAACATTTCACTCCGCCCCTTTTTTTTGCAACAATCGGTAAAGGAGATAATTTATTACTGAAGAATCTTCCAAAATCAATCTTTATTTCCCTTTTTGAAACATGAGTAAATAAATCAAACTGAAATGTTATTTTTTTGTTGCAATTCGCAAAAGCCTACGCCATACAAGCAACACTTGAAGCGAAATATGTTTCGAATCGGTGAGCGGGTGTAGCTCAGGGGTAGAGCACAACCTTGCCAAGGTTGGGGTCGTGGGTTCGAATCCCATCGCCCGCTCCATATGAATTTTGCATTTGTTATTGTATGTAGCTTATCAGCAGATTTTGTGTATGTAGCTTGCCAGCAGGTTTTGTATATTTTGCCACTAGGTTTTGTACCAATTTATTTTTTTTCAAAAGATTTTTAAGGGGTTCTCAAAGGGTCTTCAAAGGTCTTTCAAAGTTCATTAAAACTTCTTTAAAATTGCACATACGGCTTTAATCTAAAGCAAAGATTTGTGATTCCATCCTTTTCATATACAGCATTCGATTTGTTGTCATAAAATAAGTAAATGCAAAATCTTTAAGAGGAAAAAGCATGAAGAATACACTGTGGTTTAGCCAAAAAAGCTAACCGCTCAATCAACGTGCAAGAAAATGGGTGTGCGAACGAATGAACCTAACAATATGCAATATTTTAGCCCATGCCATTGGGTCACAGCTTCTAAAAATTGTGTCTACAAAACCGTACAATAATAATCCAACGGCACACATATATAGTTTTTTCGCAATGCTTCAAACTGAACCTGATAAGAAAAAGTGCGCTGCAATAATCACTTCTTGCGGCTCTAGCAACTGACACAAGGGTGCAAGCATCTCTGTGCCACCCACCACTAAATAAGGATATTGCTCATCATTTTTTATCATATCCCCCACTCTTTTGTTTTAAAAATGTGCACATTTCATTAGCAAGCCGCTCACAACGTACCCGTACCTCTTCACTTATGATTTTCCATGTACGACCTTCATCATCCGATGCAAAATCTTGCTTGGATGAAGCAACTTGACATTGTAGCACATAGCCATAAAGCGTGCGCACCACCGACAATAAATGCTCACATGGTTGTGCGCATTTTTTGGTTGCACTACCATGTGAGATAAGCCCAACCGGTTTCTTTAAAAAAGCATCATAAGCCAAACTATCAAGAGCATTTTTTAAAACACCCGAATAAGACCCTTGATAAAGAGGACTAGCGAGTACAACACCATCAGCCGCCGCAATTGTTTTAACAAACTGACGAACGGCAGCACTTGGATTAGACTCTACATGGTTATGATAATCTGGATCAGTAATCGGCAAAGGCTGTTCACGTAAATCAACCCAATGAAGAGATGCACCACGCATCAATAGACAATCAGCCAAGTAGTTGGCTAAGATTCTTGTTAGCGATGGTTGACGTATAGACCCCAAAATAATAGCAATATTCAATAAGGTTCTCCTTTATCTTTTATCCCATAGTTCATAAAAATGGTGAAGTGGTCCCCGACCTTTCCCTACTTGCAAAACGCTTGAAGCAGATAAAGCCCCATGCAAATAGTCTTTTGCTTGTTTAACTGCGCAAACCAAAGGCTGTGTAGGCAATAAAGCTGCAATTGCAGCTGAAATGGTACAACCTGTACCGTGATCATTGGTAGTTATGATACGTGAAGCTTCAAGCGTCACGATCCCTTCACAATCACAATAAAGGTCTGGACTAGAACAATCGTAATTTGCTGTACCCTTGCAAGCAAGAGTGCTCAAATGTCCCCCCTTCAACAAAACTGCATTACAACCTAAAGTCAAAAGCCGAGGACCATATTGGTACATAGCGTTTAACGACCATTGCACTTCACATCCCAACAACATAGCAGCCTCAGGCAAATTAGGTGTAATAATTGTTGACATCGGCACAAGAACATTACGCATAATTTCAATTGTATCAGGCTTTAAAAGAACATCACCACTTTTTGCGACCATAACGGGATCAAAAACAATAAAGCGCGCTTTGTGATAAGCAAGACGCTCTGCTATAATCTGCGCAATCTGAGCATTTGCTACCATACCAATTTTAACAGCATCAACATGGATATCCTCAAAAACAGAATCAATTTGATCAGCGACAAAAGAAGCATCCAACGCCTGAAAAGCACGTACACCTTGTGTATTTTGTGCAACAACAGCTGTAACCACACTCATACCATAGGTTTTCATGGCTGAAAAAACCTTCAAATCCGCTTGCATTCCAGCGCCACCAGAAGGATCAGTCCCCGCAATAGATAAAATCCGTGGAATAAAAAAAGTGTTTTGGCTCCCCTGCAACCTCATTAATCTGTTTTCCTCATATTTTTAAATAACAGAAAATAGCTAAAAATAGACTTTTGAAAAAACATAAAGAAAGATGTTTTCTCGTGTAAAGTAGGTTATATATACACTCTCTTCGTAGATATAAAATGGAAAATATAGTGCTTATCCTTCGTTCTCTTCTTTTTACGTTCGCTTTTTATACAACAACTTTTATACAAATGATTCTTTACGCTCCCATCTATTTTCTCATGCCACGCAAAAAAGCGTGGATTGTGCCTAAAACATGGGCGCGCGTCACACTTTTTTTGCAAAAATATATTGCGGGTACAAACTATGAAATTGAAGGATTAGAAAATCTCCCTAAAGGAGCCTATATTATCGCTCCCAAACATCAATCTGCGTGGGAAACTTTCAGCCTTGTCCCCTATTTTGATGATCCCGCTCTCATCCTAAAGCGTGAACTGACGTGGATTCCATTTTTTGGCTGGTACATGGCAAAAACACAAATTATTCCCATAAACCGAACAACGCCCATTAAAGCTTTAAAAACCATCATACAAAAAGCAAAAGAAAAAGCAAAACAAGGGCGCCAAATTTTGATCTTTCCCGAAGGAACACGCCGACAGCCAGGACAGGAACCAGATTATAAATCAGGGATTATTGCTCTCTACAATGAATTGGGACTTCAAGTTGTTCCCATTGCACACAATGCTGGTTTATATTGGCCACGAGGCAATTTTCGCCGCTATCCTGGAACAATCCGTGTTCGCATTCTCCCCCCCATAGAAGCTGGTTTAAGCAAACGTGATTTTTTGGACCAACTCGTCCAAAAAACAGAAAAAGCCTGTGATGAATTGCTCTTATTAGCAGCCCAAGATCCTAGCCCTCCACCTATGCCCCCCTACGCTGTTAAAAAGCTTCAAAAACTGAATCACTATGAATCAACAGATTGATTTATAAACAATAATTTATTGCCTCTCATATTGATTTAAAAGTACCAAATACAGGATATCTTATTTTCTCTTTTATAACGGATTATCAAAAAGTTTGATTATCCATTATAAGAGAAAGCAGAATATAGAAAAATTGAAAAAGAGGTGAATATACCTCTTATGAACGCTCTCAAATACAAAAAAATTATAACATTGAGAGTATATAACGCCAATATACACCTGCATAAGCATAAAGATGCTGATATCAAAGACACTTTATGTTACACTCTTCATGAGCAGTAACTAGGGTAGAAGGCAAAGTGAGATGCTTTTTTAAAGCAAGTACGTAAATGAACAGCACAATGGATGCTCCTACAAGCATAATACTATCAGAGAATGTTAAACATTGTACAGCCTTCGTTAATGAAACGATATTACTTTAAAGAATTTTGCAATTAGCAAAACCGAATTCAAGGAGAAAAATAAAGATACGCGTTGGTTTTACCCCTGAAAAAAACTCATAGGGTATTAACTATCTGCTCTCTATAATCATGGACTCAAAAATTTTATGTACTACATTAAAATAATTCTAAATAAATGATAAGAAGGTATTGGACTTAATGCAACGACTTGTTCATCATCTGTTTTTATCTTTCTTTTTGAGTTTGATAAATACCCTTGTTCTAGCTCAACCCTTTATCTCTGTTGACGTTGCAACTGGCCGCATCTTAGAGCACAATCAAGCCTTTGAACGCTGGTATCCTGCCTCCTTAACAAAATTAATGACCGCTTATGTCATTTTTCGCACCATGAGCACAGGGGAAATTTCACCCAACAAACACATCACCATCAGCGAATATGCGGCGAAAGCTCCCGCGCACCGTTCAGGTTACAAAGCTGGTTCTGTTCTCACACTTGATACAGCCTTAAGCATTACTCTGGTTAACTCCACCAATGACTTGGCTATTGCCATGAGTGAAGCGGTTGCAGGTTCAGAAGAAGCTTTTGTGCAACGAATGAATAGTGAGGCTCAACGCTTAGGAATGTTTGGAACGCATTTTTCTAATGCAAGTGGATTACCAAACCCATACAATTATTCCACAGCACGCGATATTGCTCTTTTAGCGGTTCAAATTCGTCGAGAATTTCCTCAATATGCTCATTATTTTTCTATACCAGCCATTGATTTTGGTGACAGACGAAAAATCCAACCAAATTCAAACAACCTCATTGGTCGTTTTAACGGCATAGACGGCATGAAAACAGGCTTTATCTGTGCCTCTGGCTTTAATCTTGTTGCCTCAGCAACCCGCAATAAACGCACGATTATTGCTGTCATTTTAGGTTCTAACAATGTGAGTGAAAGAGAAGAAAAAGCCGCACAACTGCTTGAAACAGGTTTTTTGCACCAAGGATCGTCGCAATTAACATTGGTAACACTAGAGCCCTATGGAACTAAAATAGCACAAGCGACCAACATGAAACAACAAACATGCACTATTGAAGCCGCAAAAATGCATGCAAAATCTTATGATGATCAAGGAAATATTATCCTCACCTCACCTTTTATTACTGCTTTGCCTTCTTCCACTCTTCCTTTACCAGTGCGCCTCATTTATACACCACCAACGCGTAAAGCAAAAGCAAATCCGCTAAAAAAATTCCACACTTCGTATAAAAAACAAGCAAACTATCCTATAACAAAAGCCACAAGCCACAACCGATAATGAATATGAAAACAAAACGCATCCCTCTTACACTTATTACTGGTTTCTTAGGCTCTGGCAAAACAACTTTACTCAACCGCATGCTCCGCGATCCTCTTTTGGCTGAGAGTGCTGTTATCATCAATGAATTTGGTGAAGTGAGTATTGACCATCTTCTGGTTGAAAAGGCAACAGAAGGAATTATTGAACTCACCAATGGTTGCTTATGCTGCGATTTACGCAGTGATCTCATTGATACACTGATTGATTTGATTGATCGTGTTCATACAGGAAATATCAAACAACTAAATCGCATTATCATTGAAACGACAGGAATAGCTGATCCAGCCCCTATTATACAAGTTCTTCTAACCCATCCTACTTTAATCCAAACAGTATCTATCGATTCTATTCTTGCAACATTTGATACATTAAGCACGCTTTCCATATTTGAGAGCTATCCTGAAATACACAAACAATTAGTACTTGCTGACAAAATTATCCTCACAAAAACAGACCTTACTGCCCCAAAAGTGCTTTTAAATACGCTCATCAACACACTCAAAGCGATTAACCCTACAGCGCAAATCATCGATGTCCATTCTGATCAATGCTGCCCAAGTGTATTAATCAATAAAACATTATGGGATGAAAAAGGAGAAAATACACAACTGAAACAGTGGCTCACGCTTGCTCCCCACAATCACGCTCATCATTTGACCATTCGCGCTTTTTCATTAGAGTGTGAAGAACCAATGGACTATGCCACTATCGAGGCTTTTTTAGATCTCCTAAACAACCTTTATGGCGCAAAATTATTACGTATTAAAGCAATTATTGCATTACGTGATGACCCGCATCGCCCACTTGTATTACACGGCGTACAGACATTCTTCCACCCACCAATAAGACTTCCAGCATGGCCAAAAGGAATCACAAAAACGCGTTTTGTCATCATTGCCGATGGTGTTGAAAAAGAAACAATACAAAAACTCCTTGATGCTTTTTTAAACAAACCAGCAATAGATACTGCAGATAAAACTGCTATATTGGATAACCCTCTGATTATCCCAGGGATGAAATTTTAACTTCTTCACTCTTTTGAACAAAAATCTTTAATAACAATACCGTGGATTTTTGAATATGCTCCATAATATATCACCACAAACGCTAACACATCATTTTATCCCCTCCCATCACCCTAAAAAATGAAGATTCTTAATCCTCACCAATCTTTAATCAGATTGATTTCTCTTAAATGGATACTACCTTCTAGCCATTTATATGATTCATTTCATAAGCTCACCGAACAAATTCGGCTCTGAATATTCCGTTCAACTACACACTTTTATACTTGGTTAATGCAAAAAACTACAACCAGTCAGAAATGACTTTGTATTTTCAATATGCATGAAAGTGCCTTATATCACCCATACTGAAAGACAACACTCGACATTACAGATATAAAGAATAAAGCATTCTGAAAAAAATCAAAGGGAGCTCCCATTTTACGATAAAACCGGCATTCACTGCGTTAGAGCAGCTGAAATTTGATCAGTGTTATGATTGAAAACATAACGTTTTTCGTACACATAAACCTTTGGAGGTTTACGATTCTCCTCAAAGAAATCATAACCTTCTTTAAGCATAACCCAAAATTGATAATGAGGATCATCTCTATGACGCGTCATATTGGCATCAGTCATGCGAAAAGGAAAAGCCTGCAACTGAAATTCTCTCTGTCCACCTCTGAAAGCATCACGTGCAAAAGCATAAATCTGTGCCATATTCTTATCACTCATGGAATAACAACCAGCAGAAAAACAAGAACCATGCACCATCAGATTGCTTCCTGTTCGGCCATGGACCTGATCATAAAGGTTAGGAAATCCTATATTAAAAGAAAGATAATATTTAGAATAGGGATTCATTTGATTTGCACTAACAGTGTAAAAACCTTCCGGCGTCTGAAAATCTCCTTCCTTATATTTAGGTCCAAGCTGACCGGACCATTTGCAAATGCCATAGCGCGCCATGAGCACAAAAGGTCCTGAACGGGACTGTTTCCAAACTTCGGCAATATTTTCTTCCTTAAAAAACCGCATCATAATCGGCGCATAGGGATCGATATTATGCAAAGCCATTCTATTTTGAATTTCTTGTGGAAGCGGTTGCTCAACTTTAGCACGGATAGAAGCTGGCAATCTTACTCCACATGCCATCAATATTCCCATTGCAAACAAAACACACACTGTGAGGAATCTGTTGAATGTCATCAAATAAAACTCCAATTTATCCCCTCACAAAAATCATTTATGCAAGAGACCTACCAATTTGAAGATATTTTTCCCAACGGTCTTGTTTAAGAGCTTCCCCATCTTTGCCAGCCATAGCCTTTAAAGCCTCTGAAATAACATCACCTGTTTCATCAATAACAGTCTCTTTTCCTCGATGTGCACCTCCCAAAGGCTCTGGAATAATGCCATCAATAATCTTTAAGCGATACAAATCTTGAGCAGTAATACGCATATTCATTGCCGCATCTTTCGCACGGCTAGGATCACGCCATAAAATAGAAGCTGCGCCTTCTGGAGAAATAACAGAATAAATCGCATGTTCTAGCATATACACTTTGTTGGCCGCAGCAATTGCTATCGCTCCTCCTGAACCGCCTTCTCCAATAACAACCGAAACAACAGGAACCTTTAAACGCAAAGTCGCTGCTGTTGATTGAGCAATTGCTTCTGCTTGACCGCGCTCTTCAGCACTCACACCAGGATACGCCCCTGCTGTATCGACAAAAGTGAGTAATGGCAAACCAAAACGATCAGCCATTTCCATAATACGTACAGCTTTGCGATACCCTTCTGGACGTGCAGAACCAAAATTATAACGCAAACGTGTTTGCGTATCGTGACCTTTCTCTTGACCTATGTATGCAACTGCTTCACCTTTAAAGCGGGCGAACCCTGCTTGAATCGCCTCATCTTCAGCAAACTTGCGATCTCCTGCCAAAGGTGTAACATCACTCAACAAACGTGCAGAATAGTCCAAAAAATGAGGCCGATCAGGATGACGAGCCACTTGTGTTTTTTGCCATGGCGATAATTTTTTGTAAATATCACGCAATGCCGTCTGGGAACGCATTTCAAGACGCGCAATCTCGTCGCTCATATCAAGACTGCCTTCTTCTTGAGAAATCTGTTTTAATTCAAGAATTTTCCCATCGAGATCAGCAACTGGTTTTTCAAAATCAAGATAATTATACATTGTACCTAACTTATTTGGTGTCACTTATACACTTATAATTCGCTTTATAAAGTATTTTTCAAAAACATCCCCTTTTCTTTACTTAGCCTTCTGCTCATCGGCAAGTGGATGATGCTCATTGACTAAACGATAAAGTCCTGCTTCCAACACATGAGTATAAATCTGGGTGGTAGCAATGTCAGAGTGACCTAACAAATGTTGAACTGCACGTAAATCAGCACCATTCTGCAAAAGATGGCTAGCAAAAGCATGGCGCAACACATGGGGAGACAAGCTGTCATCTTTTATTCCTGCCCTTCTGGCGAGTTTTTTTAACTCCCGCGCAACAACTTGACGAGCAATATACCCTGTTTCTGAACGCGCAGGAAAAAGATAAAGACTTGCCGCATCCTTTCCTTGATCACGCAAGTCTAACCACTGTGAAAGAACTTGACATGCCTTTTTTGATAACAGCACCATTCGCTCTTTTTTACCTTTACCGCACACAAAAATATAAGCCTCCTTCCCTCGAACAGCCTGCACGGGAAGACTCACCAACTCACTAATACGGAGCCCTGTTGCGTAAAGCATTTCAATCAACACCTGAAGACGCAATGCGCGAAGATAATCCTTAGTCCCATAATTTGCTTGATTCACTTCCAACTGTGCCAAATCAAGTAATTTTGTTACCCCATCTTCACTGATGATTTCAGGCAAAGGACGCCCCTGTCGAGGCACGTCAATATCATGAGAAGGATCATCTGCTCTCAACCCTTCTGCATAAAGAAATTGATAAAATTGACGCAAAGTCGATAAACGGCGTGCTTGTGAAGATGCTGCAAAACCAAGAGTATGCATAAGCGATAAAAGAGCAATTAAATCTTCTTTTTGTGCTGAAAGAAGCGAAACAGAATGCGAAGACAATTCATCTCGTGCCCACTGCAAATCATGCTGATAAGCCGCAAGCGTATGAGAAGAAGCCCCTCGCTCCGCGCTCATCATCTCAAGGAAATGATCTATCACAGCATCACTTTTCATTTCATTCATTCGCTTTTGAAG
>NZ_CP083693.1:112500-255000 GCF_023920105.1 Bartonella taylorii | reverse complement strand
CTTCTTCTTTAGCGGAAATTCAGGCTGGTCTTTCAGCAAGCTCTGAAGAGATTTCATGGGTTCAAACCTCCTATCTCATCGCTGAAGTCATCATGTTGCCCCTTTCTGGCTTCTTAGGAAGATTGCTCTCAACACGCGTTTTCTTTAGCATATCAGCTGTAGGGTTTACGATTACCTCTGTCCTTTGTGCAACAGCAACATCTATTGAAGAGATGATTGTGTACCGAGCACTCCAAGGTTTTATTGGAGGAGGAATTATCCCCAGCGTTTTTGTCGCCTCTTATATACTTTTTCCTCCTTCCAAACGCCCAATTGTTACGCCTATCGTAGGACTGGTAGCAACGTTAGCGCCCACTATTGGTCCAACAGTGGGAGGCTATCTTTGTCATATCTTATCATGGCACTGGCTCTTTCTCATCAATGTACCCTGCGGGATTATTATCTCAATTCTCGCTTGGAAATTGATTGATTTTGATAAAGCTAATCCCTCTTTAATGGCTAAATTTGACTGGCTAGGCCTCATTTCTATGGCTGTTTTTCTGGGGACTTTGGAGTATATTCTAGAAGAAGGTGCGCGTCATGATTGGTTAAATGACAATCTCATTCTAACTTTGTTCGTTATCATGATCTTTTCTGCAAGCTTATTCTTCTGGCGCGCTTTTACTGCTAAAGAACCCATCGTTGATCTCTCAGCTTTTTCTAATTTCAATTTTTCAACCGCAGCAGTTTTTTCTTTTATGCTTGGAATCGGTCTTTATGGACTCACATATCTTTATCCTGTCTATTTGAGCCAAGTCCGTCATTATGATGCACTCATGATTGGAGAAACATTGTTTCTTTCAGGGTTCGCCATGCTATTAACTGCACCCCTTGCCGGATTTCTTTCAGCACGAATTGATGCACGTTTGATGATGGCGATAGGACTTTTTGGCTTTGCATTAGGAACTTGGATGGCTAGCTCTATCACAGACAACTGGGGTTTTTGGGAGCTCTTTTGGCCTCAAGTTTTCCGTGGCGCTTCTATTATGTTATGCATGGTCCCTGTTAATAACATTGCACTCGGATCACTGCCACCAGACCGAATGCAAAATGCCTCTGGACTTTTTAATCTTACACGTAATCTTGGCGGTGCCGTGGGACTTGCTATTATCAGCACCCTTATGACAAAACGCACAGACCTGCATTATGAACGAATAACTGAAACAGTCCAACACGGAAATAACCAAGCAACCGAAATGCTTTCAAGCCTTACTATGTACTTTAACTCCACAACTTTTGATCCGCATACTCTTGCTCTCTTCCAACTTTTTAATATGGCACGCGTCCAAGCAATGGTTATGGCTTTTAGCGATATTTTCTTTATAATAACCATTATCTTTGGCGTCTTGACATCCCTGACTGTTTTTCTCAAAAAAACACCACCTCTCACCGATGCTCCGGCAAACCACTGAGCTTAACTGTATGAAAGTCGAGGAGTATTTTTCTTTTCAAACGTTCCGTATCCCCTAAACATGTTAGAACAAAACTTTACATTGAATCATTGTCTCTAAACGAAATCTTGCAAAATGCAAAACTTGCTATACTTCCGATAATACCCATCATAAATTTTATCAAAATCGTTTTAAAATTAAGAAAGTTATTGGTACTCTCAGTGGATAACAAAAATTATTACAGAAAATAAATTCAAGATAAAAGAGAAACCATACTACGATATAAATCTATTCTAAAACCTTATATCGTATAAAAACACCTGCCCACCAGCAAAGATGATGTGTAAAGCCTTCAATTTTTGAAAAAAGAACGAAGAGAAGAGAGCTTTAAGCCACTTTATGACACTGAAAACGGCTCAAACCTTCCCGCTCTCCACTAGGGGCCAAAACACCATGACATTCGGAAAGATACTTTGGTATCAATTCCAACGCTTGAAAACGATGTTTTTCATAAGGACCGGGCATCGCCAAATTTTCTGTTAAGCTGTTTGAAAAACCAAAACGCTGATAAAACTCAGTATCACCGACAAGTAAGATAGCGCCGTAACCCTGTTTTTTTGCCGTTTCAATTGCATGCTGCATAAGAAACGATCCTATTCCCATACCGGAACACTTCGCTGAAACAGCCAGAGGCCCCAAAAGCAAAGCCTGCTGTGTTCCATTTTTCCCTTTGTTAAATCGAACATGCCAAAGACGTACACTGCCCACAAGCTCTCCAAGCGCATTTTTGACAACAAAAGAGAGTCCACACGCAGCCAACTGTCCACGACGCAAAGTTTCTGAAGACTTACGCTTACGCCCCTTCCCTAGAGCTAAATCAAGTAAGCGTTCGCGATGTGTTTTATCAATGTTTTGTTCACCTAAAAGTGTAAAAAATGCGCCATCTTTGGTTTGAAAATGTATCATATTCATCTTTATCACACGCCCCACTCTATCTTCATCATAAAGAAAAATTCAAATCACGTAGGAGCGCAAAGGCTCAAAACCATTAAAGGCAACAGATGCATAAGTTGCCGTGTAAGCACCAGTACCATGGATCAACAACTCATCCCCTATCGTAAGAGACAAAGGTAACATATAAGGTGTTTTTTCATAAAGAACATCTGCTGAATCGCATGTTGGCCCCGCTAAAATACAAGGCTCCATTGCCTTATCACCATGAGGTGTTTCAATAGGATAGCGAATTGCTTCATCCATAGTCTCAGCAAGACCATTAAATTTTCCAACATCAAGATAAACCCATCGGACATTATCATTGTCTGCTTTTTTAGATATCAGAACAACTTCTGCACGAATAACGCCAGCATTACCGACCATCCCACGCCCAGGTTCGATAATGGTCTCAGGAATACGATTGCCAAAATATTTCTTTAATGAATCAAAAACAGCCGTACCATAAGCTTGTTCTGTAGGAACATCTTTCAAATAACGCGTTGGAAAACCACCCCCCATATTAACCAACTTCAATGAAATTCCCTCTTGCTCCAAATGCCTAAAAACTGTAGCCGCGTCCGATAAAGCACGATCCCATGCGCTAAGATCTGTCTGCTGAGACCCTACATGAAAAGAAACGCCATACGCTTGCAAGCCTAATTGATGTGCCCGACGTAAAACATCAACCGCCATAGCAGGAACACAGCCAAATTTGCGTGACAATGGCCACTCTGCACCTTTTCCATCGGTAAGAACGCGGCAAAAAACACGAGCTCCTGGAGCAGCACGCGCAATTTTTTCTACTTCTTCAACACAATCAACCGCATAAAGTGAAATACCCAATGCGTATGCATGCGCAATATCACGCTCTTTTTTAATAGTATTCCCAAAAGAAATACGATCACACGTTGCCCCCGCTTTTAAAGCCATTTCAATTTCTGCAACAGAAGCCGCATCAAAAGACGAGCCTAAAGAAGCAAGCAAACTTAAAATCTCAGAAGCTGGATTTGCCTTTATCGCGTAGAAAATACGAGACTGTGGAAGAGCTTTTTCAAAATTTAAATAATTTTCACGGACAACATCAAGGTCAACAACCAAGCATGGACCATCAAAACAATGTGTTGCAAGAAAATCGCGAATACGTTGCGTCGCCATCTATCAATTCTCCTAGGGAAAAAAATCCCTACCCTACGCCTAGACAGCATAGAGCCGCCAACAGCCAAAGTACAAAATACACACAATGACCATCCCCATTCTGATTACTGAAATAACCAGAAATTAGCATTGCATACAGCGAAAAAACAGCGCGCAAACCGCGTTGCTTTACTTTATCTGCCTTTTTGATTGGAGTTGAGAAACCACTTCCGCACTGAAGGCAATGAGGTGTGCCTCTATAGTTATCCCAGCATTTGGACAGCTGGAAGACACCAGAAAGGCCCGCACCGTCGTTGCTTCAAGATGTCCTCACTCTTTCGGTTGGCCGTAAGAATGACTGGAGCGGTTAGTTCCAGGTACCGTACCGGTTAATCTCACCATTTGAGAACCAGCGGACACCCACAGGCACGTGCGACTTTGGGCAAGGCTTCATATAAAACGAATTCTTATTCATTTCAATCATTTTTTTTATTTTAAACATTTTTTAATTTTTAACGATAAGATGATGTAAAAAAGCAACAATGCCCTCATGCAAATAAGTCACCTTATCCGCTTTAACGGGGTGTAACCTTCACGAAATCCCCACACCATTATGTTACTAATTCACAATCTTACTTTAAAAGAATCTCTTTACTTGAGTGCCCTTGTTCCCGCCAACACCACCTAGAAAATATAACGCAAGATCTATGAAATATGACAATCTTTACGTTATGAAATCAGTAGCATCATTATATTTATCTACATCACTAACGCATTTTCTCTTACATTAACATAGCACATTAATCGTATGTTTCAGTCTATTTTAAAACAGCTTTTAAAATCACACGTTCGCCTTGAGGCTATCTCCCCTATTGGACTACCATAGTACTGTTTTTACTGTTTCAGAATTAAAAGTATTTGAAATAACTGAGTATTATAACATCAAGAATATCGGCTCAAAACGCATAGTGCTAATATATTTATAAATAAATTGCTTAATTTTTTACACAAAACAAAAAACCAAGCAAAAATCAGCTTTATAAAATACTTTCCCACCGCCTCCGAAAACTTTTCTCTCTTAACAAGAGAAAACTAAAGTTTTAAGCCCTAAAATACAATGCCTTTAAGACTCTTGATGAGAATCAATCGCACGCAATTTTGTTAATTGAAACTGCTTATGACGTTCGCGAAAACGCTGCCTATCAGCGTCACTTTTCGTATTATAACAAGCATCACACGAAACACCCTCCTCATAATGAACCGATAATTTGCTTTCAGCATTAAGAGGAGAACGACATGCATGACATAATTCGCGCCCGCATTCCTCAAGACCATGTTTAACAGAAACACGCTCATCAAAAACAAAACACTCGCCCCACCACAAACTTTTTTCCTTTGGAATTTTTTCCAAATATTTCAGAATCCCACCTTTTAAATGGTAAACCTGATCATAACCAAGATCACGCACATAAGCTGTTGATTTTTCACAACGAATCCCACCTGTACAGAACATGGCAATTTTCTTTTTCTTCTTTAAATCAGCTTCGTGCTTGAGCACCCACTCAGGAAATTCCCGAAATGTCTTAATACGCGGATCAATCGCTCCTTGAAAACTTCCGAGCGCATATTCATAATCATTACGCGTATCAATGAGGATTGTCTCTTCATCTTGAATAAGGGCATTCCAATCTTCAGGATCGACATAAGTACCAACAGCCTTTAACGGATTAACGCCTTCAACCCCCATTGTGACAATCTCTTTTTTCAACCGCACTTTCATGCGATGAAAAGGCATTTTTGATGCCCATGAATATTTAATCTCCGGCGTTTGGAATGCGGGCTCAGCTATAATAAAACTGACCAACGCTTCAATCGCAGCACAAGATCCTGCAACAGTTCCATTGATTCCTTCTTGTGCTAAAAGCAGTGACCCTTTGATACCCTTTGCTTGACACAAATCTAGCAAAGGTTTCTGTAATTGACAATAATGCTTCAAATCAGCGAAGCAATAAAGTGCAGCAACTTTAAAATTCTTTTCCATAAGTCTCGCCATAACGCGCGTTTCATTCAATTTCAAGATCTATTCATCTACTCTTTAACATATTGTGCTTAATCACACTATACTAACAACACACTCCTAGAGAAAAAAACCATGTGCCAAAAAATAAATCACCTTTTAACACTTCTCCAAGCACAAACTGTCATACCTGTTTTGCACATTGACGATCTTCAAATTGCTGTACCCTTAGCACGCGCTCTTGTTAAAGGTGGATTGAAAAGAATGGAGATCACATTGCGAACATCCAATGCATACGATGCAATAAACGCAATTACACAAGAAGTGCCGCAAGCAATTGTTGGAGCAGGAACAATTCTCAACACTATACATTATGAACAAGCCGAACGCGCAGGAGCAAAATTTATCGTAAGCCCTGGATTATCAGACGAATTGATCGATTGTGCAAAAAACAGTGAAATCCCCCTTCTCCCCGGTGCAATAACACCAAGTGAATTAATGCAAGCATGGAATAAAGGCTATTCATATTTTAAATTTTTCCCTGCTGAAGCGGGAGGAGGCATGGATTTTATCCAAGCCTTAGCAGCCCCTTTCTCTGAAATCAGATTTTGCCCAACAGGCGGCATTACACAAAAAAATGCAGCTCAATGGCTCCAACTTTCTAACGTCTTCTGCGTTGGCGGTTCTTGGATAGCTCCCAAACAGCTTATTACAGCAAATGATTGGGATGCAATCAGCGCATTAGCACATATAGCAGCACAGCTCCCCTCTTATCCGACAAAAGCACGTTCCACAACATAAGTCGCTGGTGCATTATTTGCACCTTCAACAAGACCAAAGGATTCACACATCCTTGCACAATCTTTCAGCATTGCCATCGAACCACAAATCATCACACGATCTTCATCAGGATGAATTCTTGGCAAACCTGTCGTTTTAAAAAAAGTGCCACTTTCCATAACCGTCGTAATGCGACCCATATGTTCGGAAGGTTCACGAGTGGTCATAGGATAAAATTTCAACTGTTGTATATATTCACTAATCAACGGATCTTGTTGTAAAGAAATAATAAGATCTTTTGCATAAGCAAGCTCATCTCGCACACGGGTTGTTTGAATAAGAACCACTTCTGAAAATTTTTCATAAGTTTCAGGATCACGAATAAGGCTTGCAAAGGGAGCAACCCCCGTCCCTGTTGAAAGCAGATAAAGACGTTTTCCAGGAATAAGAGCATCAAGAACCAATGTTCCAGTAGATTTCTTACGCATGAGAACAGTATCACCAATTTTAATTTTTTGGAGATGTTCGGTTAATGGCCCTCCCGGAACTTTGATCGAAAAAAACTCAAGCTGTTCATCCCAAAATGGACTTGCTATCGAATAAGCACGATAAATTGGCTTTTCTGCGTTTGGCAAACCAATCATAACAAATTCACCGGAACGAAAACGAAAACTTTCTGGACGATTCAGACGAAATTTAAACAAACGGTCTGTATAATGATAAACTTTTTGGACGGTAAGCGCGAATACATTTTCAGGAATTGGAAAGTTTGATGCAACATTGTTAATGTTCAACTGATCCTTTATGGCAGACGTATTCATAAAACTCTTCCTTATCTCTTTCTTGAACATGGACTCAAGATTCCCAAAATGATATAATGCTTGTGCAATCATCTGCCAATATTTCTCTTAAAACATAAACCTTTATTTAACAGACATTTAACCTCCCCTAGAAAACAACTTTCCTCATTGTATCTAGAGTAAAGCATTTTACCTCAAAAGATTGCTTTCATGACACATAATCCAATATAAATTGTTAATAATGTTAACAATAACAAACCATACACACATCCTTTCCATATATCATAGAAACCTATATGAAATCACCAAAGGGAACTTCGTGTCTCACTGACTCGAGAGAGGATTTAAAATGAACAAATCCGTTAATGATGAAGCAAACGCATTACTTCCTTATACAGCTGTAGCAACCATCGATGTGCGTGCTATTGTTGCAAATTACACAGCTTTAACAAAACGTGTTGCTCCCATTGAATGTTCTGCGGTTGTAAAAGCGGATGCCTATGGGTTAGGTGCTGACAAAATTGCCCCTGCACTCTATCAAGCTGGTTGCCGCACTTTTTTTGTAGCTCAAATCGAAGAAGCACTCCAATTAAAAAATATTTTACCAGAAAATGTCACACTTGCTCTTCTTAACGAACTTCCACACAATACAGAAGAGCTTATAGCTAAAACAGGAATTATTCCTGTTCTAAACTCTTGGGATACACTTGAAAGCTGGCAAACACTTTGTCAAAAAAAGGATAAAAAGTTTCCCGCAATTGTTCAAATCGATACTAGTATGAACCGATTAGGACTTGATAAAAAAGAATTACAAAAACTTATCAAAAAACCTACAATTTTTGAAAAAGCAGAAATAAAATATATTCTCAGTCACCTTGCAAATGGAGATAATGCTACACATTCATACAATTATACACAATTGGCTACTTTCAAAACCATACTTGCACAATTGCCTACCTGTAAAGTTTCATTTGCCAATTCTGGAGGCATTTTTCTTGGGAACGATTTCTATTTTGACCTTGTTCGCCCAGGCATTGCACTTTACGGTGTCGACCCTCACGGAAAATACCCAACACCTCTTAAACCTGTTTTAAAACTTGAAGCCCAAGTTTTACAAAGCCGCTTTATTGACGCAGGAGTACCTATTGGTTATGGAGGAAGCTTCATTACCCGCAGACCGAGCACTCTTGCAACCATTTCTATCGGCTATGCAGATGGTTGGCCACGTATTCTTTCGAATAAGAGTGCCGTTTATTTCAATGGGCAAAAACTTCCTATTGTTGGACGCATTTCTATGGATTCCACTATCGTGGATGCTACCGATCTTGATAAAAAACCTCAAAGAGGCGATTGGGTGGAGCTTATTGGCCCCCATCAAACACTTGAAAAAGTATCGACAGATGCCAACACCATTCCTAACGAAATTCTGACATCTCTAGGGAAGCGCTATAAACGCATTTACATCTAAAACTCTCTAAAGAAACAAAGTGATAAAAATCATCAATGGCTTTCGGTACAACAGAAAAACAATACGAACTAGAA
Organism: Bartonella taylorii; assembly: GCF_023920105.1. Taxonomy (NCBI): domain Bacteria; kingdom Pseudomonadati; phylum Pseudomonadota; class Alphaproteobacteria; order Hyphomicrobiales; family Bartonellaceae; genus Bartonella; species Bartonella taylorii. Next base: position 246,304 of record NZ_CP083693.1, on the reverse strand, counting down.
GAAAGCAATATCACTCATTATTACTAATCATATGGATTACTAATCATATGGACAAGGAAAAAGCCCACACAAAACGTGTAGGCTTTTTCCTTCATGTAAATAAATTTAATACGTATTCCCCAATGGTGGGCAAGAACAAATAAGCATTCTATCTCCCGAAACATTATCAATACGCGAAACAGGAGGCCAATATTTATTTGCTGGATCAAGATGAGGATTGGGAAAAGCCGCCTCTTGTCGTGAATAAGGTCGCATCCAAGCATCATCTAAAGTATCCACCAATGTATGCGGTGCATTTACCAAAGGATTATCTTCTTTAGGCCAAACACCGCTACCGACTTTCTGAGCTTCTTCAGCAATAGAAAGCAAAGCATCACAAAAACGATCAATTTCTGCTTTTGGTTCTGATTCCGTTGGTTCAATCATCAAAGTTCCAGCAACAGGAAACGACATCGTCGGCGCATGAAACCCGTAATCAATCAAACGTTTTGCAATATCATCAACACTCACCCCATACTGCTCTTTCAGCACGCGAGTATCCACAATACACTCATGTGCAACACGCCCATACTTGCCCCGATAAAGAATGGAATAAGCTTTTGAAAGACGCGCAGCGATATAATTGGCATTCAAAATTGCTGTTTGTGTTGCATATTTCAAGCCATCGGCGCCCATCATCCGAATATACATCCACGTAATAACAAGAATAGATGCACTTCCATAAGGAGCTGCTGAAACCGCATGTGTTGACCCATCTTCTTCATGACCTGGTAAAAAGGGCTTCAAATGTGTTGCCACACCAATTGGCCCCATACCAGGACCACCACCACCATGGGGAATGGCGAATGTTTTGTGAAGATTCATATGACAAACATCCGCCCCAATATCTGCTGGACGAGCAAGCCCAACAAGCGCATTGAGATTAGCACCATCAAAATAAACTTGCCCACCATTTTCGTGGATAATAGAGCAAATCTCTTTAATGTTTTCTTCATAAACGCCATGAGTTGAAGGATAGGTGATCATGAGAGCTGCCAATTTATCCTTATGCAATTGTGCCTTCATTTTGAGATCATCAACATCAACATCACCATCACTTAAGCATTTCACCACAATAACTTCCATACCCGCCATATGAGCTGAAGCTGGATTGGTACCGTGAGCAGAAGCAGGAATGAGACAAAGTGTGCGTTGATGGTCTCCCCGTGATTGGTGATATCGGCGGATCGCTAAAAGCCCCGCATATTCACCTTGTGCACCAGAATTTGGCTGGAAAGAAACTTGCGAAAACCCTGTGATTTCACACAACCACGCATTTAATTGGTTAATCATTTCCAAATACCCTACCACATCCTCTTTAGGTGTGAAGGGGTGTATATTGGCTACCGTAGGCCAACTCACAGGCATTAACTCAGCTGCTGCATTAAGTTTCATCGTACAAGAACCAAGCGGAATCATTGCCCGATCTAATGCTAAATCTTTGTCGGCCAAATGACGCAAAAAGCGCATCATATCCGTCTCTGAATGAACTGCATGAAAAAACGGCTGTGAAAGAAAAGCAGTATCACGCCTTTTCCCCATAAGCCTTGGAGAAACTTGATCAACTAATTGTGCACCAAAAAGCTGCGCTAAAGCATAAGCATCTTCTTGTGTTGATAATTCATCAAAATTGATCACAACTCGATCATCATCGAGAACACGAACAAGACGCCCACCTGCTTTCGCTTGACGCGCAATCTCTCGAGATTTTCCCTTAACAACAATGCTTACACAATCAAAAAAAACTTCTCCTTCACAAAGAATACCCGCTGCCTCTAAACCAGCAACAAAGCGACACGTTAAATGATGAATTCGCTGAGCAATTTCCTGCAAGCCTTGCGGTCCATGCCAAACGGCATAAGCCGTTGCCATATTTGCCAACAAAGCCTGTGCTGTACAAATATTCGACGTAGCTTTATCACGCCGGATATGTTGCTCACGTGTCTGCAATGCCAAACGAAAACCAACGCGTCCTTTTGTGTCAACGGATTGACCTACAATACGTCCTGGAATGAGGCGGGTTAAAGCTTCGCTTACCGCGAGATAACCAGCATGGGGACCACCAAATCCCATAGGAACGCCATAACGTTGCATGGAACCTACAACAATATCAGCCCCCCATTGCGCTGGTGGTTCCATCAGGGTAAGTGCCAAAGGATCAGCAACAACGATCACCAGAGCCCCTTTTGCCTTTGCCTCTTTAATGACGTCAGTGTAATCGTTAAAAGAGCCTTTTGTATCTGGCCAAGACAAAACAATCGCAGCTGTATCAGAACAAATTTCGCTCTTTTCGCTTATATGAATCCCTTGTGTTTCAGCACGCGTTTGTGCAACACTTAATGTCTGGGGATGCAAAAGACTTTGAACTGAAATTTTTGTCTTTTTCTCACGCGCAAAACGCACAGCCAGCGCGTTGGCTTCAGCTAAAGCTGTTGCTTCATCAAGAAGTGAAGCAGCTGCAACAGGCAAACCAGTGAGTTCACTCACCAATGTCTGAAAATAAAATAAAAGCTCCAAACGACCTTGGCTAATTTCTGCCTGATAGGGTGTATAAGCGGTGTACCAAGCTGGATTTTCAAAAAGATTCCGCAAAATAACGGGAGGCACATAGGTTCCATGATATCCCTGCCCAATAAAACTTTTGTGCACATGGTTACGTTCCATCATCTTGGATAATTCTTCCAAGGCTTGCCCTTCACTTGCAGCCTTTGGGAGATTAAGCGAACGCCCCAAATGGATAGAGTGCGGAACAGCTTGAGAAACCAGTGTGTCAACACAATCTAGCTCTAAAACATCAAGCATTTTTTGTGTTTCATGAGAACGAAGTCCAATATGGCGAGAAAAAAAATGACGCTCCAACATAGCACTCATCCAATCAGTGCTTTATAAGCAGCCTCATCCAGCAACCCTTCAAGTTGCGTTGCATCCTGCAATGTCATTTTCCAGAGCCAACCTTCTTTTTCAGCCTTTTGGTTAACCAGTTCAGGATTATTTGCCAATGCCTCATTCATTTCAACCACTTCACCATCAAGAGGAGCATAAACATCTGAAGCCGCTTTCACTGATTCTACAACAGCAGCAGAATCCCCCTTAGAAAGCTGTGTCCCCTTCTTTGGTAAATCAACAAAAACCAAATCCCCTAACTGTTCTTGAGCATAATGTGTAATCCCAACAGTAACCACTTGTCCTTCAACACTGAGCCATTCATGATCTTGTGTAAAATAAGTTTTAGACATAAAAATTATCCTTTAAAATAACGTTGTTCAACAAAAGGAAGTGAATGGACAGACAGTGCAATCTTTTTGCCACGCAACTCCGTAAAGACTTCCGTTCCTTCCACTTTCCAATCAACAGGAACATATCCCATCGCAACAGGACCATCAAAAGAAGGACCAAAACCACCTGACGTCACCACGCCAATTTGCTTTCCCTCATCATCGAAAAGTACCGCACCCGCACGAATAGGCTGACGGGTTTGCGGTTTTAATCCAACACGACAACGAGAAGGCCCTTTCTGAAGAGCTTCAAGAAAAGCCTTCGCTCCATAAAATTGTGCTTTTTCTCGCACATTTTTGGGAACAGCCCATGTCAATGCAGCATCAATAGGCGTAGTATCGGGCGTAATATCATTTCCATGTAAACACAATCCTGCTTCTAGCCGAAGACTATCACGCGCCGCAAGACCAACCCATTCAACACGAAAATCTCTCAATAATTTTTCAGCCAATGCATGGGCTTGCCCTATGGGAAGAGCAATTTCAAAACCATCTTCTCCCGTATAACCAGAACGCGTTATAAACCAATCTTGTTGTAGCTCAAATCCTTGCATAAACAACAGTTCATTACCAGGCACCCCAGCATCAGCCATAACAGCTGCCGCTTGTGGACCTTGGAGAGCAAGCAATACCCTCTCAAGAGCAATGACTTGGCAATCAAAACCAACAACACGCCTCTCAAGCTCCGCAAGATCGGCTTGTGCATTTCCAGCATTGGCGACCAGCATAAAACGGTTTTCTGCCAATCGAGTAATGATAAGGTCATCAAGGATACCAGCCTGCTCATTAAGCAAATAATTATACCGTGATTGACCAATCTTTAACAACGCTGCATCAACAGGGAGAGCGTACGATAAATATTCTGCTGCTTGCGCACCCTCAACGGTAATCAATTTCATATGAGAAATATCAAAAAGGCCTGCATGTGCACGCGTATGAAGATGCTCCTTCAATACTCCAAGAGGATAGGTCAACGGCATTTTCCAACCAGCAAAAGCACCAAACTTCGCTCCAGCCTTTTCATGCAATTCGTGTAAAGGAAGCATTTTTAAAGAAGATGTTTCAAATTCTTGTGATGTACCCATAATATCTCCAAAGCTGCGCTAACGCCCACAGAATATGGACGTCTCTGCACCCTTCTGTTACAAACCTGAGAGACTCGCGAAAAGAGTTTTCGCTTACACCTTCGGCGCGGACCTTTCCGACTTTCCAGATCTGCCTTGCTCCTTTTACGGTCCTTAGAGCCTGAGAGATTATGGGCTATTTTCCCCTTCGGCGGCAGGTGCGAAAGTTTGCAGTCTGCACTCTCCCGCAAAAGAATGAAAGAAACGATAACGCCCTTTCCGACATATTTCAGTCTATATCCTATCTTTGTCATACTGTCATTAGTAAAGTGATGAGAACACTCTATATTTTTAAACTTGCATAAACTGTTTTAAAAGACTTATAATGAGGGTCTTTTGAACATTATGAAAATCGTAAGTGGCCTTGCTTAAAAAATAAGGAGAAAAATTGCAAAGGCCATAAACAGAAACACGTTTTGAAAAAATACAAAATTTCGTGCGCTTAACGTGCGCTTAAAAGGATCACAAAGCAACATTTTCCCTTGCGCGATCCAACCCAAACTACGGAGTTTTATATCCTTTAAGAGTAAAAATTTCAGATATTTTATAAATATAGTCTTAACACACAAAAGGTTGATTTTTCTTCTTTATCAATTTTTTGTCTCTCAATAGTGTCATAAATTACAGCTATTATATACCAAACTTCATCGAACAAAGGTTATAAAATACTCATGAAAGCTGGTAATATCCATTACAATTGTGAAAATGATCTACCAAAGCAAATTGCCCTTTTTCCCGTAGAAGGTGCACTCTTATTGCCAGGTGGTTTTTTGTCGCTCAACATTTTTGAACCAGAAGCACTCGAAATGGTTGAAAATGTTATGATATCCAATCGTTTGCTCGGAATAATTCAACCACTTTCATCGAATACAGACCGCTTCACCTCACCACTTTATAAAATAGGCTGTATAGGGCGCATTACAAACTACAACGAAACGGGAAATGGGCAGCTTTTCATTATACTACAAGGCGTTTGTCGCTTCACCTTAGAACAGGAGTTGGTGAATGCAAAACCTTATCGAACTGCTCTCATCCGATCAAACATAGAAGACTTACAAGAACCTGATATGGTAGAAAACATTAATCGAGAAAACCTCCTCAACATTGTTGAGCAATATCTCGTCATACATGAAATAGAATATAATTGGAGCAGTATCATACAAGCCCCCACGCCTCTATTGGTTAATGCTTTTTCAGCCCTCATCCCTTTTACACCAGAAGAAAAACAAGCTCTACTCGAAGCTCCAGATATTGGAAATCGTGCCCAAACTCTTCTGGCTTTAACTGAACGCTCCCTCATGAAACAAACAGGGGCACTTTACCATTTAAACTAATAAACCCATTTAAACTAATAAACGTTGAAACATGAAAAAAATGACTACCGACCCTAAAATGCTTGAATTGCTCGTCTGCCCACTCACAGGGGAATCGCTTTCTTTAAACCGAGAAACACAAGAATTAATTTCACACAAAGCAAAACTCGCCTATCCTATTCGCGACGGCGTTCCTATTATGCTTGCCTCAGAAGCCCGTCCTTTGCAGCACAATGAAAAAGCATTGCATAAAAAATAAACAGCTTTCATTCAATTTTTTCTGTAGCAACTTGTTATCAATTAATTCTCCGTTAAGAGATATTCTTCATTCACGAATTTTTAATATTCGCTTATTCCAGTAAAGTCGTTCTGGAAAAAGTTCGCACCATCATCTATTTACCAACTCCCAATGTTATACCTATCGCATGATAGACGGTCCATAAAAAGCATACTACTTTCTTTTTAAAACGTTTTTATCCACATATTGCTTCGCTCTTATGACAGGGAAAAACATTTTTTGCTTCTAAATGGAAAGATACACCCCCATTAAAGAAATAAACCCCAAGCAATAATTTAATCACAGCGTAACGCATTTAATTGCCATAGATGTGCTTTTGGAAAGTCTACGCATTGATATGAATAAATCTATCATTTTAGCCCATATTTTTATTTGGAAAGGTATGCCAAAACTTATATGTAAAATTAAATAATTTTTTGTTGCATTTTATCTACATTAATGTAGTGTGCTTCATATTGTTTATAAAATAAGCTAACTATTAAATTTAGGAGGTAATTATGGAAAGTGCACGTGAATTATTTATAACGGAATATGAAGATGTTTGCTGTGGCTTAATACTCTGGTAATTGTGCTGGAAGAGGTGTTTAGCCTCTTCCAATCCAGTAAATAAATTAATGGGGGAGTTGAATATGGATGATGAGGGTTATCATTATTTACTGGATGGAGTTACAAATGATCTCGAGTTCTTAAAAGATGAGAAGGCCTTATATTCTTTCTTCCTTAGAGTAATAAAAAAAACAAGAATGAATATTCTTGGATTCATGTCACACAAATTTACAACAGATGGACAAGGTGTGACAGGTTTTTTTTTATTGAGTGAATCACATTTATCATTTCATACATATCCAGAGAGTAATTACATAAGTATCGATTTGTATACTTGTGGACAAGATTACGGCAATGCCATTGAATCTATTAAGACTCAATGGGAGTACACTGGACAATTATCTATTAGATCTTTCAAAAGAGGTAAGCATTTGTTGAGTATTAATGCCTCTTCGTTTTATGACTTAAATCCATCCAATGTATGATACCTATAAGAATGAAGGAAGCTATGAATATCAAAAATAACGGCTTATTTAAGTTTGATTATCAGATTCCTGTATACAATTTCTTTTTTCCAAGTCAAGGAAAGTGTCTTATTGATAAGCCATTATCTGATGTTATTGTGAATAGTAATAATGATATTAATTCGAGAGCTTTATATTTTCATATTCCTTTTTGTGAAACTATATGTACATTTTGTCCTTTTACTAAAGGTGGTTATAAAGGCGAAACTGTAATTAATAATTACACGGACGCTTTAATTAAAGAAATAGAATTAAAAGCAAATTTTGTTGATTACCAGGCTGTTCCAGTTCGGGCGATTTTTTTTGGAGGAGGAACTCCATCTTTATTATCTCCATCTAATATTTTAAAAATAGGAGCAGCTATACATAAGTATTTCAAAATAGCATCTAATTGTGAGTTTTCTTTTGAAATTGAGATAAAAAGTCTTACCGAGGAAAAAGTAATTGCTATGAAAGAAATAGGGGTTACACATCCACGCTTTGGTCTTCAAACTTTTAATCAAGAATGGAGAAAACTTTTTAATCTCACATCTACATACGAACACATTAAATTTGCTGCTAGTATATTAAATGCTAATTTTAAGTACGTACTTTTTGATATATTGTACGGTATGAACGGACAAGATGAAGAAGAAATCATTAAAGATCTCGAAATGGCTGTATCTCTTGGTACATCTAATATAGATATATACCCAATTGACAATGTTGTGACACAAGTAAAATTGCATAAAGCTATCAAAAATCGTGGTTTAGGTTTTACTACAGCAACAAGAAAATTTTCTATGAATATGCTAATAGATGCTTACATGAGAAGTAAGGGATTTATGCCTCATAATGGTCATGGTTATATTCGTACCCCAAATGTGACCTCTGATATAGTTACGGATGAATACAGTTTTGTTTATCATGAGCATGTTTATGGATATTCAAATTATGATTTGCATGGTTTTGGAGTAAATGCCGTATCATCAATACGTGAACACGTGATAACAAATTTTTCTAATCGTAATGCTTATATTACAGCCGTTAATAGCGAAAAAATGCCAGTAAATGTTAGCAAACACTCTCCAATTCTAGATGAGATAAAGCCTATCATCCTACGGCTACCTTATCATGGTTTAGTGAGGAAATCTTTAATAAAAATGGACTTTGTGCCTAGCAGTATTTTTGCTAAATTAGATGTTCTTTTATCAAATAACCTTATAGTGGAAAATAATGACTCTTGGCAACTTACGAAATTAGGCTGGTATTGGTATATTAATATTATGTTTTGGCTGATGCCAGAAGAAGATCAACGTATTTTAAAGGCATTTATTGCAAAAAAACTGGATGAAACAGGTAGATTTATAGCTAAAAAAGAGCTCATGTATGTATGATAGTAGCCTGTTCATTGATATATTTGTCCTTCTAAAGGATAAATATTTCTACAGCTAAATTATTAAGAGATTTATCAGAATATACGATTACTTTTAAGTTCATATCACAAATTTTATTAAATGTAGTATAACTTTAAGTGTAGAAAAGGTTAATATCGGATAGTTTATATGAATTTATTTTTTAAAAAGAGTCCATTAACTCTTTTTTGCTCTCTCTTTATTTCTAAAGTTGGTGATTATGCTTATGAAGTTGTTTTTGTTTTACTGGTCTTAGAATTAACAGATAACATCTTTTTTACAGGTCTTGTGTATTTTTTTCGATTTATCCCTTTTCTCTTTTTTGGCCCGATAGGAGGTTGGTTAGCTGATAATTTTTCTTTGAAGAAAAATATGATCTTAAGTGAATTGGTGAGATTATTAGCCTCATTATTCGTTTTGATAACCACTATAACAGGGACTGCGCATATTATTGTTCTTATTTTTGCAGCAATATGTACAACGATAGGAAGAAGTATTTTTCAACCAAGTTTTCAAGCTGCCATTCCCAGAATGTTTTCAATAAAGGATCTTACAAAGGCAAATAGCATTGCACAAATTATAGAAGAAACTGCATCCGTAATTGGCCCTTTAGTTTGTTCCCTACTGCTTTTTTTAGCAAATAAATCGGCAGTCCTCATTTTTGATTTCTTTACCTATTTTATAGCTATTATATTGTTATGTAATCTAATGAATTTAAATTCAAGTAAGAATAAACCATTCAATTTTATAAAAATTTATCGAGAAACAGCTTCCTATCTTAAATATATTTCTACAGAAAATAATAATTTATTTATTACGCTCGTTGGCTCATCGTTTGCTATTCTCTTTACAGGGGCAATTTTAAGATTTTTAATTCCAGCTTTTGTTCTTTCTATAGGGGGAGAGGAAAGCTTTGTTAGTTATATATTTTCTCTCATTGCTGTTGGAACTATTGTAGGTGGTTTGTTATATAGTAAAATTATATTAAATGTTACATCATTAAAGCTAATGGTATTTTGGCTTCTGTATGGGGTTATTATGTTTGTTATGCCTTTAGCTGCAATCCTTTATTTAAAACTAATTCTCATGTTAGCCTTTGTTTTAGGATTTATTGGTGCATTTGTGGATATTAGTTTAGTCTCAGCTATTCAATTATATTCTCGTCGTGAAGATTTTGGTAAGAGTTTTGGAACTTTTTCAACTTTAGCGAACTCTGCTGAAGCAGTGTCTGGCTTTATTGCTGGACTCTTTGCACTCGTGGGATTAGTGAGCTCTTTTTTAGGTATGTCTGCATTAATTATTTCAACTGGAATGATTGGCGTTATAAAAATTAAGAAAAATAAAGAGATAACACCCCTTAAAACTACAGTAGATGACGATCATTGATGTATTTGATATCTACATGCTGTTTTTTTAAGACAGTTAGTTAATTATATTTGAAACAAAAGTATTTATCTTCCTAACTGCTTTTTGATGATTTTACGTAGAGTGGTGTTCATTTGCTAAATTTTACAACAGTTGTCTTGTCTTCAAAAGTAACGAAGTAATGGGATTTTTTATCTGTATCAGGCAAAATATTTACTTATAATTATAAATCAATGCGTTGCCAGACCACGGAATACTAATGCGAGGGCGCTCGCACCCAGAGGGGGACTAAAGTGCAAGCTAAAAATCGACATTTTAATGACATTGCTGTAGGCAAAAAAATTCGCTTCAGAAGAAATATTGTAGGACTTTCTCAAAAACAATTGGGCGACCATTTAGGCGTAACTTTCCAACAAATAAAAAAATATGAGAAAGGAATAAAACCCGTTGGAGCAGGACTTTTGCAAGAAATTGCCGAAATACTGGATGTTCCACTTTCCTTCTTTTACGCTGATATCTCAACAAAAAAAGATGCCCTATATAATTATGATGAAAGAATAGCAAGTAAAGCGGAATACTTGCTTTTGAATGGTTTTAGAAGTCTTGCCTCTGGAAAACAGAGAGCAATCTTGCGATTGATTTTTGACTAAAGTGAAAACACCACCTTATTTTATAATTTTGCTGAGCATTTCTTAAACGAACGCCTTTAATAACCTTTAATGAAATATAAAAACTTCATCCGTGCAAGCAATGCGTGATGCAATTGTTGCAAAACGCAAACATCTCAAGGGAAACAATTGACAGAAGATAAGCACTTCACTAGATTGGACCTCTGTCAAGGAGATATTCATACGGCTTGGCATAAAATATTCAAGCTTTCTTAACTCTTAAAGACCAAGAGGATGGTACATTCAAAAGTGAACCGACTCGTACTGTTGTAGGTCAGGATTGGTGTACATGAAAATGAGACCTCTGAGACCAACAATATGATTTAATATTCCTGGACAACTCGCCCTTTCATAGGGTTCGCCTAGGGAAAAAATAGAGAAGAACAGGAGTATGAAAAATGAGTTTTAAAGTTGCAGTTGTCGGCGCGACTGGGAACGTTGGTCGTGAAATGCTCACAATTCTCGAAGAACGTGGTTTTCCTGCCCGTGAAGTGGTCCCTTTAGCATCACGACGCTCATTAGGACAAGATGTTTCTTATGGTGACAAAACTTTAAAAGTAAAAGCACTTGATACTTATGATTTTTCTGACACAGAGCTTTGCCTCATGTCAGCGGGAGGAAGTATTTCTAAAGAATATGCTCCTAAAATCGCTGCTGCCGGCTGCGTGGTCATCGATAATTCATCCACGTGGCGTTATGATGCAAATGTCCCATTGATTGTACCTGAAGTGAATGCACACGCTATTGATGGTTTTTCCAAACGTAATATTATAGCAAATCCTAATTGTTCAACAATTCAACTTGTCTTAGCTTTAAAACCTCTCCATGATGCTGCAAGCATTAAACGCGTTGTTGTATCCACTTATCAATCGGTTTCTGGAGCTGGTAAAGAAGGAATGGATGAACTCTTTGAACAATCACGAGCGGTTTTTGTTGCAGATCCAGTCTCATCAAAAAAATTTACCAAACGTATTGCCTTTAACGTCATTCCCCATATCGATGTGTTCATGGAAGATGGCTATACCAAAGAAGAATGGAAAATGACGGTTGAGACGAAGAAAATCCTTGACCCTAAGATCAAACTAACAGCCACTGCTGTTCGAGTACCTGTCTTTATCGGTCATGCTGAAGCTGTAAATGTTGAATTTGAAAAACCACTAAGCGCCCATGAAGCACAAGCCATTCTGCGCGATGCTCCTGGCTGCCAAGTTATCGATAAACATGAAGATGGTGGCTATATAACACCCTACGAAGGGACTGGAGAAGATGATACCTTTATTAGCCGTATTCGTGAAGATATTACGGTCGAAAATGGTTTAGCTTTCTGGGTTGTTGCTGACAATTTAAGAAAAGGAGCAGCATTGAATGCCATTCAAATTGCTGAATTGCTCATTTCTCGTAATTTGGTAAAGCCTAAGGCAGCACCCTAAAAAAGTGGCAGCCTGAAGCGTTTTTTCCACTTCATGCTGCCGTACTTTTCCTATCCCTCTTCCAAGAACAGTGAATTTTCTTTATCCTTATGGAGCAGGATAAGTCACAACACGGTAGCGTGTTTCATTACGTTCAAAATTTTTGAAATTGACATCATTGGGGAAAAACGGGTTATAAGCCGTTACGTGCTTTACAGATACACCTTGTGCCTTTTGTGATGGGTTCAAAATTGTACGCTCATCCCTTTTTTTTACACCTGTAGAATCGATAAGTATATCTGTTCTGTACAATTTTTGCACGTTTTTTCGTGTTTTTTGAGGCGCCCTCATAGATTTGGAATGAGGAGCAGCCTGCTTCACTTCTCCTTTTTGTGTTTTTATCATAGAGTGCGGCTTCATACGCATATGTGCAAAAGAAATCGTAGGAACATTGTTAACATTTACATAACGTGCCGAAGCCCAACCATCCCTTTCATTATAACGAAGAGAACACCAAGTTTTATTGGAGAGACACCCATGAATTTGCACTTTTCCTCCCTTTGGAACAGTAGCAATAACTTTGTAAGTTTTCGCTGGTCCTGTACGTAAAACCGCCTTACCTGATGCTACGCGAGCAACTGTTCCAGCTACCGCATGAGAAACAGTCATTCCAAGCCCCAATCCACCTATAGCTAACAAAATCATTGTGGTTGATAAAAAATTCTTTTTTAACATTATTTTTCTTCCTCTCCAGAGTATGAAAGGCAAAATATTTGTCATTGCAAAAATTTGCCACGTTTCAGTCAAATAGTAATAAATTCTTGTGTCACCATCAAAAACCCATCACATTTAGAGAACAGCTCTCTTACTTTGTCCCCTACCGCCCTATACACTGGGCTATTGTTTTGATTGCGCAATATTCGACGCGTAGATTTACTGCTAAAATATCATCTAATTGCTTGGCTATTCAGCCAATCATCACTTAAAGAAGTTTTGAAAGTGCTATTGGTTCCCCAAACAAATAACTGCGATACAAGAATTATCATCTAAATTGAGAAAAAGTACCGCGAGCGCATTATGTTGTTTTACAAAGAATGCTTACCAGTATAGGAAAAAATAACATTATTTTTTTGAATAAAAATGATTGAATATTCTATAAAGCTTTTATAAGCTTAAAATCCCTTAAAAATAGTGCAGAATTATATTTTCTTCCCTCAACAAGTCTCTTGGAAAAGAAAAAAGGATAAACATCCATGACATTAAAGAAATTATCTCGGAATGCCACCATCGGATTCCTCCTTCCTCTCTTTGCACTTTTCTTGTCTGTTCCCTTTTCCATGGCAGCAGACAAATCAAAAATCAAACTCGGTGTTATGGAAGGGCATGAAGCAACTATTTGGAAAGTTGCTGCCGAACAAGCTAAAGAAGCGGGTTTAGAGATTGAACTTGTTTATTTTTCTGATTACACTTTGCCTAACGATGCGGTTAATGCAGGAGAGATTGATGCGAATGCTTTTCAACACTCCCCTTATCTTAAAAATCAAATTGAACAGCGTGGCTACAAACTTTCAACTGTGGGGTACACATTTATTGCTCCCATTGGTGTTTATTCACACAAAATCAAAGATTTAAAAGAACTGCGTGATGGCGCACATGTTGGCATTCCTAACGACCCATCAAATGGTGGAAGAGCCTTACTTCTTCTCAATTCTTTAAATCTCATTAAGTTAAAAGATCCTCACGATATTCTAGCTTCTCCGCTTGATATTATTGAAAACCCTAAAAACTTGCAAATTCGTGAATTAGATGCCGGTATGTTAGGACGAGCAGTTGATGATTTTGATATTGCAATTGTAAACACAAACTGGGCTTTGGTTTCTGGATTAGACCTACAAAAAGACGCGATAGCATGGGAAAAAGCAGAGAATAATCCTTATAATAATATAATTGTTGTGCGCACCAGCGATAAAGATGAGCCATGGGTCAAAAAATTAGTTTCTGCTTACAATAACGAGACTGTCCGTGCGAAAATCAAAGAAATTTTCGGGCTAGCCGCGCAAACATCTTGGTAATTACGCCAAATTGGTAGTTATGAATGGAAAAACCCGCTCTGATCTCCTTAAAAAACGTCAGCCGTTATTTTAACAAAACGGCTGGCATTCCGGCTGTTGACAATTTATCTCTCAATATCCACGCAGGTGAAATTCTTGGCATTATTGGTCGTAGTGGAGCGGGAAAATCAACACTTATTCGCTGCTTAAATGGACTAGAGAGAATTGACGCAGGGTCTATTTTTTTTGAAGGCGTAGATGTTTCAAATCTGTCAGAAACACAATGGGCGCCTTACCGGCAGCGTATTGGAATGATTTTTCAACATTTCAATCTTTTATCATCACAAAATATTCTTAATAACATCGCATTACCACTTAAATTAAGTGGTATAAACAAAAAACAGCGCTACAAACGTGCTCTTGAACTCATCGAATTGGTCGGCTTATGTGGTAAAGAGCACTGTTATCCGGCAGAATTGTCAGGAGGGCAAAAACAACGCGTTGGCATTGCGCGCTCTTTAGCTGCTAATCCTAAAATATTGTTATCAGATGAAGCAACCTCTGCTCTGGACCCTGAAACAACACAATCTATTCTGGAACTTCTTGCTGATATTAACAATCGTCTAAATCTCACTATTGTACTCATTACCCACGAAATGGAAGTTGTACGCACTATTGCGCATCGCGTTGTTGTCCTCAATCAAGGACGCATTATGGAACAAGGACGTGTGAAAGACATTTTCACCTCTCCGCAAGAGGAAACAACCATTGCCATGCTCAAACTTGTTACTCCACAACTTCCTGAAAAATTTGCAAAAAATCTTAAACCAATAGGCCAAGAAGCTGTTATTGAAATCAATATTGCAGGTGAAATTGCCCAACAACCTTTTCTCAATCTTTTGGAAGATGAAATCGGTTTAAGAGCACGTATTCTGCATGGTGGTATTGATACAGTCCAAGGAGAAACCATCGGGCGACTATTCTTAGGTCTCCCAACAGAAGATAAAGAAGCTTTAGAAAAAGCTGTTCAGTGGTTGACAGAAAAAGGACGATATTGCGAGGTTTTAGGTTATGTTTAATGTTCTCTCTCATGAACTCCCCAACGCTGTTTTTGATACAATCTTGATGACGATAAGTGCTTCTTTGATGGCGCTTATTATAGGACTTCCCCTTGGTCTTCTCCTTTACACAACCGCACGTGGAGGGATTTTTGCCTCCTGTCTTATCAATCGCCCTTTGAGTATCCTCATTGATAGTATTCGTGCCATTCCCTTTATTATTCTTGCATTTTATCTTCTTCCTGTCACCCGTATAGTTGTAGGAAGAGGTGTAGGAATGCCTTCTGTAATCTTTGTACTCACCATCTCAGCTATTCCTTTTTATGCACGAATGGCAGAACTCTCTTTTAAAACCGTTGAAAACGGTCTAATTGAAGCTGTTCGTTCTATGGGAGCAAGCCGTCTTCAAATTATTAGGCATGTTCTTATTCCTGAAGCGCTCCCTAGCCTGATCACAGGTTTTACAGTCATGATTATTTCTCTTATAGGAGCCACTTCGCTTGCCGGATATCTCGGCGGAGGCGGTTTAGGCGACATGGCAATCCGCTATGGCTATCAACGCTATAATACTTCTATCATGACAAGTGTCATCATCCTTTTGATTATTCTTAATATTATTACCCAGTGGTCTTCTGATAAAATTGTGCAGAGATTAGATAAGAAAAGACATTAAAATTTAACAATTTGAGTTTTTCCAAACCAACATAATGAACAGTGAAAATAATTTAGGTGGTATGAAAAACCACCATGATTATCAGCATTGTAATAGCTCTATTATGACAAGTATCATCATACTTTTTTGTTCTTATATTATTATCAAGGGACCTCTAATAAAACTGTGTAGAAACTTGATAAAATAACGTACTAAAATAATTTAGAAATTCTCAGATTTTTCGCCAACCATAGCAACAATAAGCCACTGAGCAATGAGAGCTGGTTTTTTTAAGTTTTCAATTTCCACCGTAACGCCATAATGAAAAACAACTCGGCCAGAAGGTCGAATCTCGGCATCATTTAAAACAAAACGAGCACGTACCTGTGCACCTGTTTTCACAGGGCTCATAAAACGCACTTTATCAAAACCATAATTAATACCCATTGTTGCACCTTCCAACTCTGGAAGTGCCTCATAAGCTAACGTAGACAAAAGTGATAAGGTTAAAAAACCATGTGCAATAGTACCACCAAAAGGTGTGTTTCTAGCCTTTTCCTCATCTACGTGTATCCATTGATGATCATCTGTCGCTTGTGCAAATTGATTAATCATATCTTGCGTAACAAGACGCCATTGAGATAATCCTACCTCTTTCCCAATAAAATTGACGACATCTTGTACTGCTATTTTTTGCTGCATAACACTATTCCTATTTTATTTGATAAAAGTACCGCAACCCTCTTGCTTTTATAAAACCCATTGATTAGAGCATCAAGAAAAGATTAGCTATCTTAGAGAGCAAATGCGCCTTATGAATAAGAAAACACCCTTTTAACAAGGTAATTTTCAAATAGGAAAAAATAATGGCAAGCAATGTGAGCTTAACAGGTTTAGCGCGGGATCTGAAGCAGCGTGCAGAAACCCACCCACCCATCCGTGTTGGACTCATTGGTTGTGGTGAAATGGGGACAGATTTGCTATCAAGTATTGCACATATGGATGGCATAGTAGTCGCAGCCGTTGCCACCAGGACACCGTCACGTATTTTTGATGCCGCCGCGCTAGCCTACGGCGAAGATGGGCATGTACGAGAAGTTGAAAACACTCATTTCCTAACTCGAAGCATTGAACAAGGTCTGATTGCAGCGACAGATGATCTTGATCTTGTTTTACGCCATGAACAAATTGATATTATCGTTGATGCAACAGGCTATCCTGAAGCTGGAGCCGAAATTGGTTTCAAAGCGCTTGAAAACAACAAACACCTTGTCATGATGAATGTTGAAGCAGATGTTACAATTGGCACTTATCTAAAACATGAAGCAGAAAAACGAGGTCTTGTTTATACACTTGGTGCCGGTGATGAACCTACGTCCTGCATGGAACTCATCGAATTTGTTTCAGCCCTTGGGCATAAGATTGTTGCGGCTGGTAAAGGAAAAAATAATCCTCTTATCTTTGATGCCACACCTGACACTTACGAAGAAGAAGCATCAAGACGTAATATGAATGTCCGTATGTTAGTTGAATTTATTGATGGTTCCAAAACAATGGTTGAAATGGCTGCCATTGCCAATGCAACAGGGCTTCTCCCCGATTGCCCAGGAATGCATGGTCCACAAGCAGCACTTCAAGATTTAAGCAAAGTGCTTATTCCAAAACAGGATGGTGGTATTTTGGAGAAATGTGGCGTTGTAGACTATTCAATAGGCCAAGGAGTTTCCCCAGGTGTTTTTGTCATTGCAGAAATAGCACATCCACGTCTCCGCGAACGTATGGAAGATTTAAAAATTGGTCAGGGACCTTACTTCACCTTTCATCGTCCCTATCATTTAACAGCAATGGAAGTTCCTTTAACCTGTGCGCGTGTTATGCTGTATGGCAAAGAAGATATGGCTCCACTTAACACCCCCGTGGTAGAAGTCTGTGCTGTTGCTAAAAAAGATTTATATCCTGGTGATCAGTTGGACTTTATTGGTCTTTACAGTTATCGCGCTTGGATAATGAATCTTGCAGAAGCACGTGCTCATCAAGCTATTCCCTGTGGTCTTTTAGAAAAAGCGACAGTGACAGCTAAAATCAAAAAGAATGAACTCATAACAGCACATAACACTGCTATTCGAGAAGACCAGTGGATTGCAAAACTTCGCAAAAAACAAGACCTTTTACTTAATTGCCTCCCCCTTGTTGAAGCATAAAAAAAGCCTTATTATCTTTTTACTATATAAAATAGCTATAAACTGTACAAGAGAGCTTAGGTTCCTAGCTTGCTGAAAAGATATATCGAGAAAATGGTTTTGAACTTTTTCTGATCTATATCGGCATAACACCTTATCTTGCCTTCAAAAAGATAACCTATCAGTCCCCTTGTCCAATGCTGCACCAATCGCCTTCAAACATAAGCCTTTCAAAAATAATAAAATGATGAATAAACCTCGCTAATGAAATTGATAAAACTACGCAATATCAAACAATAACGCCACAATAGATACCACAACGCCAAGTATATCGGCTACAGCGAAAGAAGCTAATAGTGAAACAACGCTAATGCCACCCCAAAACATATCGAAGTAAGATACCCTCTCAACTTTCCCAAAAGCTAACCCACCTTGTTCCCTAGTATTTCGGATCACGGCCATATTCACAGCCTTAGAAACTGTATCCCTCACTGGTGCAATAACAAGAATCTCCTCTCGAAGTTGAGCTTCCATAATGCTCGCATTCCCCGCTATGCTTTGTGTAAAACAAAGAATAAACGCTGTAAAAATACATAAATACAGGCGATTTTTAAATAATTTAAACATAGCTTTCTTTGCTCCTCTTTTCTTTACTGAAAAAGTAAAAAAATATTCAAAGCTATATGTATTTTAACATATATAATACAATACGATATGTTATATAATACATTATGTATTTCATGTAAATATACAAAAAACATAATTTTTAAAAGAAAAAGAAAATTAACTATAAACTATGAAGAACTCTACTAAAAAACTCGATTTCTTAAGTAAAAGCGCAAACAAAACAAGTTCTTTTGAAAAAATCAGAACATCATAAAAGACCTATATTGAAAAGAACTCAAGCATAGAAACCAAGTTCATATTATCAAAATACTACAGAATCAAAATAAACACTCTTGCTTAGCTATACAGAAAAAGGGATATTCGTAGCTTCATATGAGTTTGAATTTTTAAAAGACAAGTGAGAAGATTTATTTTCATGATGTGATAGAGTATTTAATATCTCTCAATATGTACTTTTAAAAACAGCAGCATTCATCAGAAAACCTCACAAAATATACCTACTCTTTGAATATTTATAACCTCATATTATATCAAAAATTGAGGTCATTTTTCTCAATGAGATCTTCACCGTTTTTAACAAATTCCTCACTTGTGTTGTACACATATTTGATGCAAAATGCTCTTGTTTGCGTTTTTCCTATATATAGCTTAAAATCGGGAAAAATGACTTTACAATTTCATATTGATTAACTTTTCTTTTTTGACAAATAAGTTTATGATATCCGATACGCCTTTCCTCGCTCTTTTGCCCTTGGGCGCGCACGAATATCACGGAAATCATCTTCCTTTTGAAACCGATTGGATTATTGCTGAAGCTTTTGCAAAAGCACTCACTTTACAAACACAAGAGCAATTTCATATAGCGCTCTTACCGGTGGAAAAAATTGGCTATTCGGTGGAACATATGGACGTCACTGGTACACAAACCCTCACCTTTTCTGAAGCAATAGAGCGCTGGATAAACATAGGTGAAAGCTGCTATCATAAAGGAATTAAACGCATTCTCCTTCTTAACGCGCACGGAGGAAATTCACCTTTAATGAGCATTGTCATCACCGAACTACGAAGACGTTTTTCAATGCTTGCAGTAGCGACAAGTTGGACTCGTTTTGGCTTACCAGAAGGCTTGATGAAACCGTCTCAACACCATCTTGATATCCATGGAGGATTTATTGAAACCTCCTTAATGCTTTATTTAGCACCAGAAAAAGTACACATGGAAAAAGCAGAAAATTTCCATAATAAGCAATCTGATATGATTGCCAATTATCGCTATTTACGCGCCTATGGTCCTCATGCCTTTGGGTGGACAATGCGGGATCTGAACACACAAGGAGCAGTAGGCAATGCAAGTGAAGCAACACCGCAAGCAGGTGAAGCAATTTTTTCTCATGTTCTTTGCGGACTTCGTGATTTACTTGATGATATCAACCGGTTTAAAATAAATGCATTACAATAAAAGGCGTAAACCATGGAAAAAAAACAAAAAACGCTCAACAAAATCCCCGTTACGGTTCTTACAGGCTATCTTGGCTCAGGAAAAACCACTCTTCTCAATCGCATTCTCAGCGAAAACCATGGAAAACGTTATGCCGTCATTGTCAATGAATTTGGTGAAATTGGCATCGACAATGACCTTATTATTGAATCAGACGAAGAAATTTACGAAATGAATAATGGTTGTGTTTGCTGTACCGTGCGTGGCGATCTTATTCGTATTTTGGAAAGTCTGATGCAACGCTCTCATCGATTTGATGCCATTATTTTAGAAACAACAGGACTTGCTGATCCCATTCCTGTTGCGCAAACTTTCTTTATGGATGATACTGTCCATGAAAAAACTGCTCTCGACAGTGTCATCGCAGTCGTTGATGCAAAACATTTTCCACTCCAACTTAAAAAAAGCCGTGAAGCTGAAGATCAAATTGCCTTCTCTGACATCATTTTGTTAAATAAAATTGATCTTGTTAGTGCAGAAGAATGTGCACATGTGCAATCACTTATTCTCGCAATTAATCCTCGAGCCATACTTTATGCAACAGAACGCGCCAATATCCCACTTAATAAACTCCTAGACCGTGGTTCATTTGACCTACAACGCACACTAGACAACGATCCCCATTTCCTCGATCACCAACATTCAAACCATGTGTGTGGTCCAGATTGCAATCATCATCACGTACATCACCATACTGCCACCATTCATGATATTACGATAAGTTCCATAAGTTTAAAAACAAGTGCTCTTCATCCAGAAAAATTTTTCTCTTGGATCCAACAAGTAACTCAGCAACAAGGCCCTGATATTTTGCGTTTAAAGGGTATTATTGCATTTCAAGGAGACGATGACCGTTATGTCATTCAAGGCATACATATGATCCTTGAAGGACAACATCAACGTCCATGGCGTGAAAATGAAAAACGTGAAAGCCGACTTGTTTTCATTGGTCGCAATCTTGATCCCGACAAGCTTAAAACTGGTTTTGAAAATTGTGCATAAGTGAGTGACAATGCCAAGCATTACCCATTACGATCTCCAAAGTTATTGCCTTTCCTGTGGCTTTATTGAGAATAAACCAACCTTCGTCTCCGTAGAAGGTTTAATTGTTTTTTTAGAATCTCCCCCCAAAACCATTAAAGTTCACCAAGGAATAATTTCAAGCCATTTTGCACATGATAACACAGCTATCATCACAGGTGGAGAAGATGGAAAGGTCTGTCAAACAACAGCAGATGGTCGTACAGAATTGCTAAGCAAACAAGAAAGCAAATGGATAAATAACGTTGCTTTTGGACCACAGAAAATTTATGCCTTTTCCTCCTCACGTCGAACATGGGCAAATGTTGGTAACGGACTACAAGAACTCCTCCATGAACGGTGTGTAGAAGGGCTTGCTTTCGCTCCAAAAGGTTTACGACTTGCCGTTGCCCATTACAATGGTGTGACCCTTCATTGGTTATCAACGCAAACAACACCAACTACGCTGGTATGGAAAGGAGCACATTTTGGTGTCACTTTCTCACCAGACAACCGCTATGTGATTTCTACTATGCAAGAAAACGCTCTCCATGGCTGGCGTCTCATTGATAATCAACATTTACGCATGAGTGGCTATCCGAGCAAAGTCAAAAAATGGTCTTGGAGTGCAAAAGGAAAATGGCTAGCAACATCAGGTGCATCAGCGGCCATTGTTTGGCCCTTTCATGCGAAAGATGGTCCCATGGGGAAAGCACCATTAGAACTCGGCACACAAGCAAATGCGCTTGTCAACACCGTTGCATGTCATCCAAATAAAGAAATTGTAGCAATAGGCTTCAATGATGGAATGATTTTGTGTGCATATTTTCACGATGGAAAAGAAGTCCTTCTAAAAGGTTGTGGAACAAGCGCCATCTCAGCTCTAAACTGGGATCAAACGGGTCACAACCTCGCCTTTGGAAGCGAAAGCGGTGAATGCGGTATTATCAACATCATTCTTTAAGAAAAGCACCAACAATAGCTATCATCGCAGATAAAAATAGCTGTACAATTCTCCAGAAACAATTAAGCACCAAAACTCTCTTTCTCTCTAAAGAAAAACTAAACACATCAAATAAGAAAATGTCTTTAAAATGTCTGAGCTGTTTACCCTTGAACGTTGCTATCTTATCCAGCCAAGAATAGAAGGATCCCACCCTAAACAAACCATAAGCGAATAACCCGTTCCTATAAAACCCGTATCATGCTACAGTCTTTCATAAAAAGCACAACCCCTTAACACTCTTTTGTTTAAGATCAGCTCAACAAAGTGGAAGAAAAATTTCATAATGCTTGAAAATAAGCCAGTAAAAAACGCGTAAAAGAGCTTTTCAAAAAAATCTTTGAAAAAATATCAAACATTATTCCAACTACAACGCCAGCACTTACTTCTCAAAATCTCTGGTTATAAACGCTCTCTTTTCCAACACTGTTATTTGAAAATGATGATTGCGACACGCAGTGCCTTGACATCTACAATTTGCAAAAAAGAAAAAACATAACTATAGAAACACAGTAAAGTATATCTTTTAAAACATCTTCAGCATAACTTTACTTAAAATTCCCTTCCCCCTTACTTAAAATACCAGTATTGCTCAAAAAAACAGCCAATTTTCAATTACAAATCAAAGAAAACCCATATTGTGACCTTTTTCACCAATGAAAGATACATCTGCCTTGTCAAAAAAGGTGCCGCAAACCAGCAGAGAAACTTGCTCCTGAAAACCCTCCTTTAGTAAGCCGATGCTGATAGGTGACATTTCCATGCAATACAAATTTCGCAGATAATCGGGTATTAAAACCAATCCCTGCTTCTAAGGAAGAACCAAAAGCTCCTAACTGGAAATCTTTTTTAAAAGAGACAAGCTGTTTATCTCCAAAACTATGCAAAAGATAAAGCTTACTATAGAAAGAAATAACATGCCCCTCTTCAGAGCCCGCAAACATCTTAGTCAAACGCCCACCAAAACGCGCCGTCCATTGATCAAATTTTCCCATATCAACATCAAGATCATCAACATCACGCACGCGATTAAACTGAAGATGCTGATAAACAAGCTGAACCTGCGGATCAAAAACAACACCATTATGCCCTATTATAAATGTTTTACCACTTGTCAAAGAAGTACTAAGCTGTTTACCTTTTAATGTTGCTGCCTTACCTCGTGCAAGAGTGAAAACATCACCCCTAAACAGACCGTAAGATAACAGCCCATCCATATAAAAACCCGTATCATGTTGCAGGCTTCCATAAGCAGAAACGGACCATTTATCAAATGTACTCTTTTTACTTTGCTCAACATTTAGAGGATATAGAGAAAGGTTTCCATAAGTTCCCGTGACCCCAAAGAATGTATGATTGTATAAATTCTCTATTTCTTTCAGCAAAACACCTGCTTCCAGCGCAGTATAATCAAGTTCGGCTCCATAGCCATATTCAAAAATAGACAGATTTGAAGCATAATGATGACTTCCACCATAACCACGAATAAAAAATGCTGGGTTCTCATCGCTTTTCAAAGAGTTTTGAGAAACACTTCGTATTGCCTCCAATTTCTTATTTTGAGTGCTAAGATCCAACAAACCAGCATGGAATAAAGCATTTGGCAGAAGGAGATAAGTTGGTAACTGCGGAACCACAGCCCTAATTCCCAGTTCTGGCTGAATATCAGGCTTAATAGGAACAGGCGGAGTAGGAGAAGGTGAAAGATCTGTAGGTATAGGATCACTTGGATCAGACGCAGAAGGCGTAGGTGAAACAAAAGGAGACGGAGGAGTGGGTGGTGGATCTGTAGGTGCAGGTTCACTCGGATCAGGCAGCACAGACGAAGAAGACACAGATGTAAATGGAGTGGGTGCTGGATCTGGAGGTACAGATTCACTTGGATCAGGCGGTACAGACGAAGAAGATGCAGATGTAAATGGAGTGGGTGCTGGATCTGTAGGTGCAGGTTCACTCGGATCAGGCAGCACAGACAGAGAAGATGCAGATGTAAATGGAGTGGGTGCTGGATCTGGAGGTTCACTTAAATCAGACGGCACAGATGGAGAAGATATGACAGGCATAATCTCAGAAGAATCTGATTCAGGATTAACATAGATACCTTCAAGACGGAAATCCCAAAACTTTCCATCACCTTCAACTAATCTTTGCGTAGCATCCGCTTCTCCAAAAGAAGAACCTGGTCCATAGCCACGAAGACGATATTGATAAGGAAAACCATTAACTGTAGTATAACTATTGGCCAGCTTAAAGGAATCTTCCTGTGCCATCCCAGAAACTTGAATCAATGAAAGGCTCTGATCTTTTCCATCACGTATCTCTTTACCTGAAGTTGTGAGAAAATTTTGCATATGAACAAGAGTCGTTCCAGAAACGTCACCATAGATCAAAATACGATCCGTTTTTTGAGGATCAAACAAACCCTCATCATCCAAAAATGCACTAAGCTTAACCTGAGCATTCCCCTCTGCACTATAAGCTTTTTTATAAGCTGACAATACTACTTTATCTCCTTCATTTATATCCGTCCTTTTTCCAATGCGCAGCGTTTGATAACCATTCGATATATCTTCATCATCAAAAATAAGTGTACTATCAGAAAGGCTTAGAGATGAAAGTGATGAAACAGATTCCTGTAAACCGTTGTATTTACTTTTGGTAAGATACCAAGTCGAACCATGCGTTAATTCTAATCTAGCAGTAGAGGTATCTTCAACGTGCATACCCCCTGTAAGGGAAGAAGCGCTTGCCTTCACCAATAGAGAAGAATTATTTTCAGCTTTTAGCAACAAATCACCAGAAATCTTTGTTTCATTCGATAATTCAAGAATACCTTCAGCCCTATAGCCTTTATCCCCCGTTGCATAAATCGCGATACCATCCGGAACTGTTATATTTGTCTGTGATAAAGAAACAAATGCCTTCCCCGTGATAACTGTTTGGGTATCTAAAATTTTTTCATCATCTCGTTGCCTAGTCATTTTAGCAAGCTCTTCTGGAGCTAAAACATTAAAATACAATCCATATACTCCCTCCCCTTTCACAGAAATATCGTTTTTTTCTATCTTAATACTTGTATTCTTAAAACCATCTGGTGAAACATATTTTTGAATTAATTTGCCATTGTTGTCCACATAACCTGAGAAATTTTTAATCAAGAATGCATGCATATTGTTAAGATGAATAAAACCTTTTTTCAAATAAACATCACCACCTTGAAAAACCTCAAAAGCTTCCGGCAATACCCCCATAGCTCCATCACCATCTGTTATAGATTCCTCTCTCCTTCCTTTCCCCGTAACAAACATAGTATCAAGAAGATAGCGCCCCCCAAACCGTGTTGAAAATGAGCCAATCTGGTTAAAATTAACGGTACCGTCTGACATTCTAACCATTGCATCAAAACCACTCATAATACCGATCCCCTTTGTCTTCAAATTATCTGGCTGAATATCGATATCCACACTCTCTAAAGCAATATCCGTTTCTCTCCCCCATGCATAAACAGCATGTGAAACGCCCTTAATTTCCCCTACTGTCATGCTAATAACTGCATTTTGAGCACGAAGACCCGGTATGTTCTTAAAATCTGCAAATGTTAGATTAAGTTTTCCACCATTTCTTACATACGCCCCATAGGCAGATATTTTATCTGGATTATCGCCATAAACTGTTATATGAGAGGCATTAACAATAGTGCCTGTTTTTTCTACATATATAGCTGCAATAGGCGCAGTACGAACAGACGCCTCCTGAGAATTTTTTAAGTAATAAACTTTATCTACGAGAAGGTGTGTTTTTCTATCATCGCGTTTATAAAATGCCTCTCCTGCATCACTTGAATTTCCAGCAGCTTCAAGATGGGCAATTTGCAAAAAATAAAGAATAGCTGTTGTAAAAGTGCATAAAAATGTACGATTATAAAATAAATTAACCATCATTCTTCTTAACCCTTATTTATTAATGAAGAACAATCGCATAATGTATATTATAATATTCCTAAAATAAAATAAATATACAATAAATAGTTAATTTAATGATTAATATAATGTATATATACTTATCTATAAATCATTCTATAATTTATAGATAACTAAAAATGATAGTGTAAGTTACCAGAAAAGCTTATTCCTGAAAACCCTGCTTTTGTCAGTCTATGCTGATAATTTATATCTCCATGCAATACAAATTTCGCAGATAATCGGGTATTAAAACCAATCCCTGCTTCTAAGGAAGAACCAAAAGCTCCTAACTGGAAATCTTTTTTAAAAGAGACAAGCTGTTTATCTCCAAAACTATGCAAAAGATAAAGCTTACTATAGAAAGAAATAACATGCCCCTCTTCAGAGCCCGCAAACATCTTAGTCAAACGCCCACCAAAACGCGCCGTCCATTGATCAAATTTTCCCATATCAACATCAAGATCATCAACATCACGCACGCGATTAAACTGAAGATGCTGATAAACAAGCTGAACCTGCGGATCAAAAACAACACCATTATGCCCTATTATAAATGTTTTACCACTTGTCAAAGAAGTACTAAGCTGTTTACCTTTTAATGTTGCTGCCTTACCTCGTGCAAGAGTGAAAACATCACCCCTAAACAGACCGTAAGATAACAGCCCATCCATATAAAAACCCGTATCATGTTGCAGGCTTCCATAAGCAGAAACGGACCATTTATCAAATGTACTCTTTTTACTTTGCTCAACATTTAGAGGATATAGAGAAAGGTTTCCATAAGTTCCCGTGACCCCAAAGAATGTATGATTGTATAAATTCTCTATTTCTTTCAGCAAAACACCTGCTTCCAGCGCAGTATAATCAAGTTCGGCTCCATAGCCATATTCAAAAATAGACAGATTTGAAGCATAATGATGACTTCCACCATAACCACGAATAAAAAATGCTGGGTTCTCATCGCTTTTCAAAGAGTTTTGAGAAACACTTCGTATTGCCTCCAATTTCTTATTTTGAGTGCTAAGATCCAACAAACCAGCATGGAATAAAGCATTTGGCAGAAGGAGATAAGTTGGTAACTGCGGAACCACAGCCCTAATTCCCAGTTCTGGCTGAATATCAGGCTTAATAGGAACAGGCGGAGTAGGAGAAGGTGAAAGATCTGTAGGTATAGGATCACTTGGATCAGACGCAGAAGGCGTAGGTGAAACAAAAGGAGACGGAGGAGTGGGTGGTGGATCTGTAGGTGCAGGTTCACTCGGATCAGGCAGCACAGACGAAGAAGACACAGATGTAAATGGAGTGGGTGCTGGATCTGGAGGTACAGATTCACTTGGATCAGGCGGTACAGACGAAGAAGATGCAGATGTAAATGGAGTGGGTGCTGGATCTGTAGGTGCAGGTTCACTCGGATCAGGCAGCACAGATGGAGAAGATATGACAGGCATAATCTCAGAAGAATCTGATTCAGGATTAACATAGATACCTTCAAGACGGAAATCCCAAAACTTTCCATCACCTTCAACTAATCTTTGCGTAGCATCCGCTTCTCCAAAAGAAGAACCTGGTCCATAGCCACGAAGACGATATTGATAAGGAAAACCATTAACTGTAGTATAACTATTGGCCAGCTTAAAGGAATCTTCCTGTGCCATCCCAGAAACTTGAATCAATGAAAGGCTCTGATCTTTTCCATCACGTATCTCTTTACCTGAAGTTGTGAGAAAATTTTGCATATGAACAAGAGTCGTTCCAGAAACGTCACCATAGATCAAAATACGATCCGTTTTTTGAGGATCAAACAAACCCTCATCATCCAAAAATGCACTAAGCTTAACCTGAGCATTCCCCTCTGCACTATAAGCTTTTTTATAAGCTGACAATACTACTTTATCTCCTTCATTTATATCCGTCCTTTTTCCAATGCGCAGCGTTTGATAACCATTCGATATATCTTCATCATCAAAAATAAGTGTACTATCAGAAAGGCTTAGAGATGAAAGTGATGAAACAGATTCCTGTAAACCGTTGTATTTACTTTTGGTAAGATACCAAGTCGAACCATGCGTTAATTCTAATCTAGCAGTAGAGGTATCTTCAACGTGCATACCCCCTGTAAGGGAAGAAGCGCTTGCCTTCACCAATAGAGAAGAATTATTTTCAGCTTTTAGCAACAAATCACCAGAAATCTTTGTTTCATTCGATAATTCAAGAATACCTTCAGCCCTATAGCTTTTATCCCCCGTAGCATAAATCGCGATACCATCCGGAACTACAAAAGTTGTCTGTGATAAAGAAACAAATGCTACTCCTGCAATGACTTTTTTGGCTTCTGAAGTTTTGCTATAGTGTAGATTCAACATTTTGGCAGACTCGTCTGGACCTGCCACATGAAAATACAAACCACGTGCCCCCTCTTCCTGTACAGAAATATCGGATCTTTCAATCTTAATATTTGTATTCTTAAAACTATAAGGTGAATCATAATTTTGAATCAACTTACCATTATCATCTGCATAACCTGAGAAGTTTTTTATCAAAAAACCACGCATATCTGTAAGCTGAATAGAATTGCCCCTCAAATAAACATCACTCGCTTGAAATACCTCAAAAGCTTGTGGTAACATAGCCGCATTTTTATTACCAACTATAGAATCCTGCTTTTTCCCTTCACCTTTAATGACCACACTATCAAGAAAATAGCGCCCTCCAAACCGTGTTGAAAAAGAACCAATCTCATTAAAAGTGACAGCACTATCTGACATCCTAACCGTTGCTCCAAAACCACTAACAATAGCAATCCCCTTTGTCTTCAAATTATCCGGCTGAATATCGATATTCACATTGACTAAACCAATATCTGCTTCTTTCCCCGATGCATAAACAGCATGCGAAGTCCCCTTAATTGACCCTCTTGTCATACTAATAACGGCATTGTGAGCACGAATACCGGGTGCATCCTTAAAATTTGAATCCGTTAGAATAAGCTTTCCTCCATATCTTACATATCCACCGTATGCAGATATCGTATCCGGATTGTCACCCAAGACAGTTATCTGAAACGCCTCAACAACCGTATTCTTTCTTTCTACATATATAGCTGCAATGGGAGCGGAATCAGAACGAACACGCCAAGAATTTTTTAAATGATAGGTTTTATTTTTGATTATGTGCCTTTTACCATCACCGCATTCATAAAACGGAGCCTCTGGATCACATAAATTTCCAGCAGCGCTAACATAAGCAACCTGCAAAAAATAAAGAATAGCTGTTGTAAAAGTGCATAAAAATGTATGATTATAAGATACATTAACCATCATTCTTCTTAACCCTTATTTATTAATGAAGAACAATCGCATAATGTATATTATAATATTCCTAAAATAAAACAAATATACAATAAATAGTTAATTTAATGATTAATATAATGCATATATACTTATATATAAATCATTCTATATTTTATGGATAAATAAAAATGATGGTGTAATTTACCAGAAAAGCTTATTCCAGAAAACCCTGCTTTAGTAAGTCTATGCTGATAGATGACATTTCCATGCAAAGCAAATTTTGAAGATAATTGAGCATTAAATCCCCCTCCAACTTCTAGAGAAGAGCCAAAAGCTCCTAATTGAAATTCATCTCCAAAATGCACAAATTGTTTTTCTCCAAAATTATGAGCAAGACGAAGCTTCCCATTGAAAGAAACAAAGCGCCCCGTTTGGGATGCCGTAAGAATCTTAGTCATACGTCCCCCAACACGCATCACCCACTGGTCATGTTTCCCCATTTCAATATCAAAGCCATCGATATTAGACGTTTTATCAAATTGCAGATTTTTATAAATAACCTGAACCTGTGGATCAAAAACAAGACTTTCGTACCCTGTCATCAACGCTTTACCAGAAGTCAATGAAGCGCTTAGAGATTTTCCCTTTTAATGTTGCCGTCTTTCCCCTTACAAGAGTAAGAACATCACCTTTAAACAAACCATAAAATAACAGACCACTTATCAAATGCACTTTTTTTGTTTTCAACAACATCTTGAGGCTGTAGAGAAATTTTTCCATACGTCCCCATAATTCCAAAGGTTGTTGTACGATGCGCGCTCTCAATTGCTTTTAGCAAAGCGCCTACCTCTACAGCATTATAATCAAGATTGCCTCCATAACCATATTTAAGAGCAGAGAGATCTGAGGTATAATGATGGCTTCCACCGTACCCGCGCATAAAAAAGGCAGAATTTTTGCTGCTTGCTAAAAAAATCTCCTGAAGCAATGCGTAATGCTTCCAACTGCTTGTTTTGATTACTAATATTCATAAAACCAGCATGAAACAAAGCATTTGGAAAGAGCAGATAGGTCGGAACTTATGGCACAATTGCCTGAATTCCCACTTCAGGATAAAAGATAGAAGCCTCAGAATCAGCTACAATGTAATTATGACCAACGCTAAATCCAATAGAACAAGGTATACGGCGACTAGAAAGATTGTTCGTCAACTGAGATGTTTTTAACTGAGAATGGCGAGAAGAACGCTGCATATACTCAGCTTCAAGGCGGAAATCCCAAAAATCTCCAGCAGTACTTTTAATCAATCTGTGCTTATCTTCTGCTTTCTTTTGATCTTTTGGACCATAAGCACGAAGACTATACCAATAAAGTGCTCCTCTTAGAGCTACGTAATTAGTCGCCAATTTAAAAGAATCTTCCGCCGACTTTCCATAAACCTGAACGACTGAAACACCACTGTGTGCATCTCTTTGCGCATCTTGACTACGGCTTTTTTTTCCTTGAATTTACTGAAAATTCCACGACATGCACTTTGGTTTTTCCATAAACATTGCCATAAATTAAAAGTTTATCTGCCCTTACCCTCTTATTTTGACTATCTGTAGCAAGAGATGCATTTACAAAAAGGCGCGCATCACTCGCAACATAAGTATAATCTAAGGTATCACCAGCTAATTTCCCGATATGAAGTGTCTGATAATTACCACCTGTTGCTTTCTTAAAAACAATAGAACTGTCAATGAGCCTCATAAATGAAAGCGACGAATCTGTAGATTTTTAGTTCTGCTGATTATTATTTCCTGGCGTCACAATCCATTGCGATTTATTAGACAACTCAAGTTCGACATAAGAATTCTCATCAACGTGTGCTCTCCCTACCAGAAAAGAAGCATCAGCTTCAATCCCGACATACGCGTTATTCTTAGTCTCTAATAACAGATCAGCAAAAATATGTGAGCGCTCCCGATACGATATAAGGGTATCTTCTGCTATCATCGATATAAATAGCCATACCATCTGGAACTTTAAAGGTGGTTTTCTTAAATTGAAACTCCCCTAACTTAACAAGTTGTTCTCCCTCCATACATCTACCCTCCGAGGAACCACCCAGAAAATACAAACCTCGAGCCCCACGCCCCTTAATGAGAATATCTGAATTCTCAACAACAATCTCAGACATATTTTGTGGAAAGCCATCATGAGAAAAAATTGCTGGTGCACTTTCTCCTACTAAACCATGCACATGATTAACATTAACCTTATTATCCTCAACAAAAAGAGAGCTACCTTGTTTCACCCAAAAAACTGCATGAGGTAGATCACCACTTCGTATCTTTTGACCACTTCCAATAACGGAAAGTTTCTTTCGAATAATCACAAAATCTAATGTAAACACCTCTGATGTAATCATTTTAGAGTTCTTAAATTGTAAAAGTCTTATCAGATATTGAATTTTTCTTCTTTCCAGACTCAATGACTATTTTCCTAGAATTTTGGAAGTCAGCAGCCAAAACAGAACCTGTATCAACGGAATGTATATGAAATCTGCCATCACCCCCCATGCTTCCCACCAAAACTACATGGATATGACTTAAAAAGGGAACTACACGAAGGCTCATCCTGTGCATGAACATCTATATTGGGTACAAATAAAAAAACAGACGTTGAAAAAGCACATAAACATACATGGTTTTTTAAGACTTTAATTATAATTTACTATAAACTTTCTTTTCTCACTCTCATTAAAAACCGAGGAAATACATCTACCTATTGTTCTATTATGTGTCGTTTTAGTAATTTGTTTTGGATTATACGTAAAGTAAAAATCAAAAATGATAGCTTAATCCGCCAGAAAAATGCGTTCCAGAAAAACCAGCTTTGGTAAGTTTATGCTGATAAATTAAATCACTGTGAAATGTAACCTTTGGAGATAGTTGTGCATAAACGCCAAAGCCAGCTTCTAGAGAAGAGCCATAAGCACCCAACAGAAAACTATCTCCCAAATGCACACGTTGTTTATCACTAAAATCACGAACAAAATGAAGTTTTCCATAGAAAGAAACAACATGCGCTTCTCTAATCACAGCCAGTGCTTTAGTTAAACGTCCCCCAATACGCATTACCCAATAATCCGGTTTTTTCATTTCAATATTAAAGTTGTCAACATCATGTGCCGTATTAAATCGGAGGTGTTGATAAACAAACTGTATCTGGGGCTCTAAAACAAAATTTTTACACTTCATCATAAACGCTTTACCAGTAGTTAACGAAACACTCAGAGGTTTCCCCCTTAATGTTACCGTCTTGCCCCGTGCAAGGGTAAGGACATCCCCATTAAACAGACCATAAGATAACAGACCATCCATATAAAAGCCTGCATCATGCTGCATGCTGCCATATGCTGTCACCGTCCATTTATCAAATGTACTTTCTCGGCTTTGTTCAACATTCAAAGGCTGCAAAGAGACTTTTCCATACGTCCCCATAACCCCAAAAGATGTAGTACTGTATGCACTCTCGATATTCTTCAACAAAGTTCCAGCCTCTATAGCATTATAATCAAGCTCGCCTCCATAACCATATTCAAGTACAGATAAGTTTGAAACATAACGATGATTACTGCCATAACCACGCAGAAATAAAGCAAAATTTTCATCGTCTTTCAAAGATCGACGAGAAACATTCCGTAGTGTTTCCAACCACTTATTTTGATTACTGATATCCATCAGACCAGCGTGGAATAAACTATTGGGCAAAAGGAGGTAAGTTGAAACTTGTGGGACAACAGCCCTCACATTTTGCTGAAAATGAGAAGAAAGCTCAGAAGCAAGAACAACCTTAGCTATAGCAGACACACGATCTCGCTCGGATCCAGCAGCCCCCTCCTCCGGCGTGACAAGAACAGATGCAAGAGTAGATTTATCATTTGGCACAGTAGTAAGAGCAGAAGGATGTTTCTTCACAGTATCAGTGTCAACAGGTCTAACGTATGGAGAAAAAGTAGCACTAGATGCAGTAGAAATAGAACGAGAAGCAGACGAATGACTCAAAACCTTAAGTTCATTGACAGCAGCTCCAACGGGTGTAACAATAGGAGAACTTGGTACAGTAGGAAGAAGAGGAGAAAGGCTTGAATTTTCAGAACTTTTCTCAAGTTCAACGAAAGTAGGCTCAT
Source organism: Bartonella taylorii (assembly GCF_023920105.1). Taxonomy (NCBI): domain Bacteria; kingdom Pseudomonadati; phylum Pseudomonadota; class Alphaproteobacteria; order Hyphomicrobiales; family Bartonellaceae; genus Bartonella; species Bartonella taylorii. The sequence goes on along the minus strand of NZ_CP083693.1, from coordinate 212,831 downwards.
CTCCGACAACATCAGGAAGCAAATCTGGAAAAGAAGAGGAAGTATTGTCAGGAGATGTAGGACGAGAAGCAGACGAATGACTCAAAACCTTAGGTTCATTGGCAGTAGCTCCAACGAGTGTAACAATAGGAAAACTTGGGACAGTAGGAAGAAGAGAAGAAAGTTTTGAATCTTCAGCACTTTCCCCAACTTCAACGAAAGTAGACTCATCTCCAACAATATCAGGAAGCAGATCTGAAAAAGAAGAGGGAGTATTTTCAGGAAGAGTATGACCAGACACGGGGAGATAACGAATAAGAAACAAATCCGTGGTATCAGAAGAGGTAGGCTGAATCTCTTCACTCTCTAAGCGGAAATCCCAAAATTCCCCTTCGCCCTTAAGCACTCTTTGAGATGAATTAGCTCCCCCTAAAGAAGAACTTGGGCCATAAGCATAGAGGCTATACCGATAAGGCGAACCTTGCGATGTAACATAACCACCATTTAGCTGAAAAGAATCTTCATTCGCTGTTCCATAAACTTGAATAATGGAAATCCCCTTGCTATTTCCCCGCTCTCCCGTATATTCCCCCCGACTCCCCAAAGCGTCTCGCACATGTACTGTCGTTGTTCCAGAAACGTCACCATGGACTAAAAGCCGGTCCGTTTTTTGATCCTGAAGAGCCCCCCCTTTATCCAAATATGTATTGAGATAAAGATGCGCATTGCCTTGCGCATGATAAACCTTGCCTGAACCTTTTCCAACAAGAAGTGTGTTATAAGTATCACCTGTTTTTAGTTCTTTAAAAAAAAGAGAACTATCAGAAAGATCTAGCGATGAAATAGATGAATATTCACCTAATTGAGGACCAGAAGAAGCAGAATCTTGCAGTTTTTCATATCTTGGTCGCAATAAAGTCCATTTTGAATTATTCTTTAATTGTAACGCAGCAGTAGAATTTTTATCAACATGAGTTCCCCCTATAAGGGTAGAAGCATCAGCTCTAATCTTTACAATGGAGTTTTCCTCAGCCCTCAGCAATAAATCTCCAAAAACTGTTGAACCTTGTGAGAGTTCAATAGAACTCTTAAATTGGCGACTATAAATAGCTGTACTTTCTGGAACCATAAAAGAAGCCTTTGTCAAATGGACAGCCCCTCGTCCAGACAAAACTGTTTTTCCCCCCCCATTAAATGCTGCTTCCCAAAAAAAGCGCATACCATTAAATGTCTGATTCCTTACCATAATAGTGGAGTTTTTTATATGAGCAGCATTATTATCATTCCCCTGGAATGAAAGACCATGTGCATTGGTAATATTAACTCTGCCTTTCTGAAAAGTAATAGAACCATCTCCTTGAAGCATTTGAAAAGCAGAATTTTCACTATGACTACCTGTATTTGTCGCCTGTTTTTCTCCTCCCGTAATAGAAACACCATCTAAAATAACTTTACCCCCTCCTGCTGTTTGAACCCCGATACCATTTGTAAAATCAATCTTCCCCGCTTTCATCTCAATCTTCGCATTACCTTGGCTAAAAAGACTTATCGCACCAGTACTTGTCTTAATTTCTGTATTGCTTAAAAAAATAAAAGATTGTTCACCGGCTACGCTGATGCCCATTCGGATTGCATTAATCACTCCGTCTCGCATCTCAAAAGCTCCCCCATCATCAACATCTGCACCTATAGACACATTATTTAAGATGGATTTGAATAGAGCAACACTTCCTTCCGTTGATGCTTTTACACCTGTTGTCCAAGAGCTTTTTCCTGAATGATCCTTTGCATACGAAACGCCATTAATGATTATACTGTCTGCCTCAATTACTGTATCTTCCCCTGATGCCTCTACGGCTGCACCATGACTTTCACCAGTGAGTTTATAAGTTTTTTGAGAGATTTCATGCGCTTTACCATCATTACACCGATAAAATGGCTCACTGTCGCTACATGAAAAATGATCCCTCTTAGAAAACGACATATTGGCATTAGCATTGTGCACAAAGAAAAAAATAATCGTTGTAAAACTACATAAAGAGAGATGATTTTTAGATATTTTGATCATAATTCTACTGAAAACTTTCTTCCCCTTCCTCTAACAAACAAAAATAGGCGTCCTGCTTAATTGCTTTGATCGCGCTCCACACGTAAAACACATTATGTATTTTATTAATCCGTTTTGTATCTTATGTAAAGCCAAAATGAAGAATATTACAATCTAAAATTGTAATATTCACAAAAAACACGTAAAAATACAACTAAAAATAAAGCCGTACAAAAAAGCAGTTATTTAAAAGCAGCTTACAAATGTGCACTAATCGGAAAAATCACCATAAAAACGAGAATTGCAAACGATGAAGTATAAAATCTTAATCTCATTTCGAAAAGGAGAACAAAGAAACCCAACAGGAAAGTATTTTAGCATTTTTAAGACATGTAAAGGACTTATTTTCAAAATTGCTCGCAAAACAACTGACAAAAAGCAAAAAGCCACAAGTATAACTTGTGGCTTTTTAAAGAATTGACCAAAAACGTGATTACACTAGAAACGATAGCGGATTCCGCCAGAAAAACTGGTACCAGAGAAACCAGCCTTATTGAGCTTATGTTGATAGACAACATCACCATGCAGAGAAAACTGCGAAGACAATTTGGCATTAAATCCTAATCCAGCTTCTAGCGAAGAACCAAAAGCACCTAACTGGAAAGCATCTTTGAAATGCACAGATTTATTCCCTCCAAAACCATGTGCAAAATAAAGCTTCCCGTAGAAAGCAACAGCATTCACTCCTTCAGATCCTGTAGGAACCTTGCTCAAACGCCCACCAACACGTGCTACCCACTGATCAAGCTTGCCAAGCTCAATATCAAAATTGTCAATATCACGGGCCTTACTAAACTGGAGATGTTGATAAACAACCTGAACTTGTGGATCAAAGACAAAACCTTCATATCCCGTTACAAACGTCTGACCACCAGTCAAAGAAACGCTTAAAGGATTACCCTTCAATGTTGCTGTCTTGCCCCGTGCAAGGGTGACAACATCACCTTTGAACAGACCATAGGAGAGAAGACCATCTACATAGAGACCCGTCTCATGCTGCAGGCTACCATAGGCTGTAGCAGTCCATTTATCAAAGGCACTCTCTTGGCTTTGTTCAACATCTTGAGGCTGGAGAGAAAGTTTGCCATAAGACCCCATAACCCCAAAGGATATGGCGTTGTCAGCATTTTCAATTGTTTTTAACAAGACACCTGCCTCTACACCATTATAGCTAAGATCACCTCCGTAACCATATTCAAGTGCGGACAAATCTGAAGCATAACGGTAACTTCCGCCATAGCCGCGCAAATACAAAGCAGGATTTTCACGAATTTCTACCATTCCACTGGAAGTAGTCCGCAATGTCTCTAACTGCTTGTTTTGATTGCTAATATCCATCAAACCAGCATGAAACACGCTATTTGGCAAGAGCAGATAAGTCGGAACTTGCGGAACAACAGATCTTACAACTTTCCTAGGAAGAGAGATAGTATCGGCCTTAGAAACGATATTTGCATCAAAACTCTCAGACTTAACATACTGATTCTCTAAACGGAAATTCCAAAATTCTCCACCGTCCTTCATAAACTTCTGTTGAACATGTTCTTGTTTCGAAGTCATTTCTGGACTGTAAGAACGAAGAGTATATTTGTAAGGTGAGTTCCCCAGCGCAACATAATCACTATCCAGCCGGAAAGAATCTTTTTCTGCCTTTCCATAAACCTGAATAACTGAAACACTATGTGCTGTTTTATCACTTCCGTTGTTTTCTCCTACACTTCCAGAAACGCTTCGCACAGATACTACTGTTTTTCCTTCAACATCACCATGGATTACAAGTCGATCACTTACTTGTCTATCACTCGGATCATTGGGGTTTAAACGTGCATTGAAGTGAATTGAAACATCGCCCTGCGCTTTGTAGACAATACCTTTTCCTTCTCCAATGCGAAGTGTCTGATACTCTAACTCTTCAGATTGCGAAGGTAAAAAATGAATATCACTATTTACAAGACTTACAGAGGAAATACACGAATCCACGCACTCTGAATCTGGAGCTCTCAAATTTTTATGCGCACTTCTTGTCAGATACCACTCTGAACGATTGGTCAAATCTAATGTAGCATAAGAAGTTTTATCAACGCGCACACCACCCATAATAGAAGAGTTATCAACCAAAACCGACATATGAGAATTACTCTCTGCTTTCAAAAGCAAATCACCAGTAAGATTTGTTCTATTTTCCAAAGAAACACGACCACCAGAATTATTACCATAAATAGCTATGCTTTTTAGAACTTCGAAATTAGTGCGTTTCAGTGAAACCGCCCCTGTTATGCTTACAGGAGCTTTCTCCTGTGGACGTACAGCACTTCGCTTAACAAGGCTTCCTGTTCCAGAATCCTCAACTGATGATCCTGAAACAATTTTTTCTGGGATTTTATTTTGACTCTGTTGATCTACGGCTTTCCGACCCGCCCCATCAAAATATATGCCATAGGAATTATCACTCTCCACTTTAATAGTAGAAAATTCAATATTAGCGTGATTCATAGAAGGACGAACGTCAGAGGATCTTCTTCTTCTAGAAGAGCCCTGCTCAATGTTGCCATCACCATCCCTAATCCACAAAGCATTAGCATCAGTAACAACATCACCATGAGTAAATTCAACAACGCTATTATTGTTCAACAGAATAGCTGCATGTTCAGACTTGTTAGCAGAATCCGGCTCTCTTGCTTCTTTTTTCGCAATAACGCTAACTTTGTTTAATCTAACATGTCCACCTTCTTCCGACTGAACCGCAACTCCCTTTTTCATAGTAATCGTTCCAGATTCCATGGTTATATCACCGCCTTTACTAACCAAACCAGCGGTAGCTGAATCCCCCTCCACATTAATTTGCGTGTTCTTTAAAGTAACAACAGCCCCCGTACCCGCCAAAGCAGCCATATAACGAGCATTGACTGTCCCGTTATCCATTTTAACCTTTCCACCACTTTTCGCCTCAAGCCCAATCACAGAAGATTGAATTATTGATTTATTCTCTAAAACAACTTCTGCATTCTCTTCTGCAAAAACAGCACTTACAGAACTCAATTTAGCAAGATCAACAGCATCTCTATTACCAGAATCCGGACCAATAATGGTGGCAGCGTTTAGCTTAATATTCGTGCCACTTTTTACATGCATAGAATGTTGTGTTGAATTATTTGCGTTCAGTGTAAGCTGCCGGACTGTATATGATTTGCCATCACTGCATAAAAGAGAGCCTTGCGATTGCCCAGCACCATTCCCCCCAATACCATTACATCCAGCAGGAGTACCTTCCTTACCTGCACTGCTAACACCTGCGACAGCGGGGACTCTAGATTCCTCAGAAGCCACAGGCTTTACAGAAATAGATTCTTTGGAACCTAACGTAGAGTTCGTGGAATCAGTAGACTTCACAGCAGAAGGCAATTTACCAGCCTGAGGTGCGGAGCTACCAGCCTGAGGTGTCAGGTTACCAGCCTGAAGTGTGGGGCTACCAGGCTCAGATGCGAGATTACCAGTCTGAAGTGTGGAACCACCAGCCTGAAGTGTGGGGCTAGAAGCCTTAGGTGCAGAGGCACCAGTAGAAACAACAGGTGGAGTTTCTCCTGCTACAGGTACTCCAGCTCCCTCATGCGTAATAGTCCTTACATTTTCAGATGCTTCATTAGATTGAACAGAAGAAGTTACACCGGTCCCTACAGGCGTACTAACAAGCTCAGATGCAGGGCTACCAAGCTCAGATGTAGGACCACCATCCTGAGGTGTCAGGTTACCAGCCTGAGCTGTGGGGTTACCAGACTCAGAGGCGGAGCTACCAGGCTCAGATGCAGGGCTACCAGCCTGAGGTGTCTGGCTAGCAGCCTCAGGTGCGGGGTCACCAGTCTGAAGTGTGGAACCACCAGCCTGAGGTGTGTGGCTACCAGGCTCAGACGGGGAGCGACCAGGATCAGATGCGGGTCTACTAGGATCAGTTACTATATGCACAGAATCTTCAGAAGACACAGAAACAGAAGGCGTTACAGATCCACCACTTCCTTTCTCTTCACCAGAACTACTTCCTTTATTTTTATCAGTAGCTGCATTATATCCAGCAATAATAGACTTAGATTTTTCGTCTTCTAAACGAAAATACCAAATATTTTTACTACTTGCAGCCAATTCTGGGACGAAATAGTCTATTTTTAGAGGAATAACTGGACCATAAGCACGAAGAACATACTTATAAGGAAGATTGCCCAGTGTAACATAACCACCATCTAAGATAAAAGAATCCTTCTTTGCCTGTCCATAAACCTGAATAATTGGAAAACTATAAGGCGATACCGACTCGTCTCTTTCATTTTTTGTATTTTCTGAAACACCACGCACACGTATCTTAGTTTGTCCAGAAACATCACCATGAATTACAAGCCTATCAGAGATCTGCTTACCACTCAAATCTCTAGAACCCAAATGCACATTGAAGTGAATCTCAGAATTACCTTGCGCCTTATAAACCTCACCTGATCCTTTTCCGATGACAAGCGTTTGATAATTACCAGCTTCGCTGGTGCCTGGTTGTGCAAAAAGAATAGAGCTATCAATAAGATCTATCAATGAAATCGATGAAACACCTATAGAGCCAAGACCTTGCAATTCTTTATTTTTCGGTCGCGTTAAAGTCCATTTTGATCTCTCCATCAACCCAAATTGAGCATCAGAACTTTCATCAATACGACCCCCCCCTACAAGTGACGATCCCCCCTCAGCTACAACTTTTACAAAAGAACTATCCTCAACCTTCAGTAATAAATCTCCAGAAAGTGTAGCGCCCTCCTTTAATGTAATAATACTACCAGATTTTTTGCTATAAATAGCCACACCATCTCGAACGGTAAAGCTGCCACCATGTAAACCAACCCCCCCACGCTTTAATACCTCTCCTCTCGGCAAACTATGGGATAAAAGGCCGTTCCTAAAAGAATAAGTCTCTTTTCTCTTATAACGCTCTTCTATATCCTTATTATATTGCTGCCCTTGCTTATCAAAAAGATAGACGCCATAAGATGTATTACCCTCCACTACAACATTGGAATCGCGTATATCAATACCGCCGGCAATTCCCATAAATGAAACGCCGTGAGCATTAGAAACCTTAACGTTACCTTTGACAAAATTGATATAGCCATAATCTTCGGATATCTGAAAAGCCGAATTTTCACTATTGTTATCTACATTCGCCGCCTGACTACCCGTTCCGGTAATGGAAACGCTCGTTAAGTAGACACTTCCATTACCACTTGCGTGAACTCCAACAGCATTTGTAAAGTCAATCGCCCCCGTTAATATGTTAACGACTCCCCATTTACTGGCCGCTACACCATACTTCCAAGAGCTTTTATCCAGACTACCACTATTCGCCCCCCCCTGAATAGTTATATTGTTCCCTATAATCTTTGTCCCATGTTTAGACGCTTCTATAGCTGCTCCTTCAGCATTGCGTTCACCAGTTTTTTGATAAGTTTTTTTGGAAATGAAGTACTCCCTACCACCATTGCACCGATAAAATGAGCCATTTTTATCACACGAAAAATAATTCTTACAATTCTGCACATCACCACTAACAGCAGCTTGTACTTGAGCATCTACATTGGACACGAAAAAAATAACAGCTGTTGTAAAAGCACATAATGAGAGATGATTTTTAAATATCTTGTTCATAGTTCCGCCATAAACTTTCTTTCCCCGCTCATTAAAAAAACACACTCTGTCAAAATACCTTGACGACGAGCAACACATTTAATACACTTTGATAACATATTTTGTACTTAATTAATATATTTTGTAGTTTATGTAAATGCATAATGAAAAAATCGCAAGCTAAGATTGTAATTTTTACAAAAAACTTATGAATATGCAGCTGAAAACGATGTGAAATTCTCTAAAAAAGCAGTTACCAAAAACAGCTTTAGTAAATTTATACAAATAGGATAAATCACCATAAAATAGGAAATTTTGAAATTATTGAGAACAAAAATCTGATCTCATTTTTCAAAAAAACTTCAAAGAACTAAAAAGCGCATTTTAAATGTGAAAATATTCTTTCAAAAATGCTAAGCAATAAAAACTTTTGAAGGAAAAGAAAAAGCCACAAGCTATGCTTGTGGCTTTAAAAAAATTGCCAAAAAACATGAAAAACTAGAAATGATAGCGCAGTCCACCAGAAAAACTAGTACCAGAAAAACCAGCTTTGGTAAGCTTGTGCTGATACATCAGATCACCGTGAAGCGCAAATTTTTGAGACAATTGGGCATTAAAACCTAATCCCGTTTCTAGCGAAGAACCAAAAGCTCCCAACTGGAAAGCATCTTTGAAATGTACAGATTGTTTACCTCCAAAACCATGCGCAAGATGAAGCTTCCCATAGAAAGAAACAACTCGTGCCTCGTCAGTTGCTGGAAGTGTCTTTGTTAAACGTCCACCAACACGCGCTACCCATTGATCAAGTTTTCTCATATCAATATCAAAGTCGTCAATATCACGAGTTTTATTAAACTGAAGACGCTGATAGACAACTTGAACCTGCGGATCAAAAATAAGACCTTTATCCCCTATCATAAAAGCTTTACCAGAAGTCAATGAAGCACTTAGAGGGGTTCCTTTTAATGTTGCAGTTTTGCCACGTGCAAGAGTAAGGACATCACCCTTAAACAAACCATAGGAGAGAAGACCATCAGCATAAAAGCCCGTATCCCACTGCATACCACCATATGCTGTCACTGACCATTTATCAAACATGCTTTTTTGACTTTTTTCAACATCCAAAGGCTGCAAAGAAAGTCTCTCGTAAGACCCTATCACCCCAAAAGAAGTAGCACCATATGCATTTTCAACTGTTTGCAACAAAACGCCTGCCTCTATGGCATTAGAATCAAGTTCACCTCCATAACCATATTCAAGAGCGGAAAGATTTGAAACATAACGGTAATTTCCACCATAACCACGCACAAAAAAGGCAGGATTTTCACGAATTTCTAACATGCCATTGGAAGTGGTTCGCAAAGCTTCTAACCGATTGTTTTGATTGCTAATATTCATCAAACCTGCATGAAATAAAGCATTTGGCAAAAGCAGATAAGTCGGAACTTGTGGAACAACAGCCTTGATTCCGGGCTTAGGATGAGGTTTTGGATCAGGTCCAGGAGCTGGCGCTGGTTCAGGTCTAAGATCAGGAGAAGGTTCTGGTTCAGGCCTAGGAATCGGGGCTGGTTCAGGTCTAAGATCAGCATCAATATATCCATTTTCGAGACGAAAATCCCAAAATTCCCCGCTACCTTTAACCAATCTTTGAGTAGGATCCGCTTCTCCCAAACCAGACGTTGGACCATAAGCATAAAGCCTATACTGATAAGGTGAATCTTTCAGAGCAACATAACCACCATACAACTGAAAAGAACGCTCTTTTGCCTCTCCAGAAACCTGAATAATTGAAATACCTTGATTATTTCCACCACTCCCAGTAGATTCCCCTGGACTTCCTGAAATACCATGCACATGCACTGTTGTTATTCCAAAAACATCACCATCAATCAAAACACGATCAGTCTGTTGATGATCAAGAGCGCCACCACTATTCAGATATGTATTAAGATAAATCTGAGCACCATCCTGCGCTCTATAAACCTCACCTGTTCCTTTTCCAATGCTGAGTGTTTGGTAAATGTAATTCTGATCAGGTTTTAATTGTGTAAACTTAATACTACTATCACCCATAAGGCTTACAAGTGAAATAGAAGAATCATGTGCAGCCTCATGTTGATCTTTTTGCAACGGTTGTTGTAAAATCCATTTAGAACGGCCTCCCAAATAAAGTTTGGCATTAGAATTTTTATCAACGTAAGTACGGCCTTCAAGAGTAGAAGCATCAGCCAAAACTGTTATAGAAGCACCTTCCTCAGCTTTTAATAAAAAATTCCCGGAACGAAGAGTGCTGTGCACCAACCCCACCGCACCAGAAATAATGTTTCTACCATAAAGAGCCGCATCGTCTAAAACAGAAAACTCTGTTTTATCCAAATTAACAACTTCTAATCGTGGTGGATTTTTTTCTTTCTCTGATGAAATTTCTTCTTTTTTGGCTTCACCTTCGCTCCATGGCTTCTCTCCCCGCAAGTAGATACCATAAGATCCCTTACCCTTTACGGTAACAGAAGAGGATTTCATATTAACTTCAGTCACAGGAATCTTTAAATCATAATCCTCATTTGATAAATCTGTAACTTCCTGCAGAGGAATAGAATCGACTGTAGTTTCTAATAATATACCATGGAGGCCCCCACCAGCACTAACAATACTACCCTCTAAATTAACAGCCCCCCCTGAATCCATATGTACAACCGCACGATCCTTGCCTTTGTCCGCCTTCCCAGTAATTTCAACATTCTCGAGATTTACTTTTCCACCTAACATCGAAGAAATCCCATGGCTGTTCATAAAATCAACTGATCCACCTGACATCCAAACTTCTGAATGCTCATAACTTAAAAGACTTGCGATCCCATTAGCAGTCTTAATTTCTGTATCTTCTAAAAGAACAAACGAATTCTCTGTTGCATCAACACCCTCATGACTTTTCTCAATCTTTCCATTTTTTACCTCAATCACTCCATCACTCGCACGAAGGGCTATAACTGTGCCTTTGAGAATCGGATCTTCCAAAACAATCTTACCGTTCTCTAATACATGCACACCTACTAGAAAAGTTTTATCAGCAACTTGACTACTAACCGTTACATTTTTCCCAATAACTTTCGTACCTATTCCTTTCACCGTTATAGCAGTAGGATCAGAAGGATAGTTGGAAACGTTCTCATTCGTAATTTTATAAAATTGATTATCAATTAGGCGGCTCCCGCAACCGTCACACACATAATATAAGCCATCATATAATGATTGCTTCTCACCATTATATTCGACATCAAAACGATTATACTCGATATGTCCATTATCCCCACTTTCTCCGCTAAGAGTACGATTCAAGTTATTCCCACCAAGAAGAACATGAGAAACTACACTACCAGATCCGCTGCCCACACGCTCCCCGCTAAAGCCATTATGGTGACTCTCACTAAAAAAGCGATTATGGCTGCTACCACTAATACTATTAGAGTCTAGAACTTCATGCCCGTTGATACCTATATATCCGTTCCCATCTGGCCCCCTATACGCGCTAATCGGAGTAGCTGGGTTGATTGAGTTGATCGAAGTAATACTGATATCGGTAGAATTGACACCAACAGACCCACTCTCCCCTTTAAGGCTATTATGTCTTCTACCACTAAGGCTATTATAGCCACCACTATATCCATATCCGCTAAAGCCATTATTCCCGTTATAGTCATACGTACCAGATCTGTTAGGAATCTCTCTAGGAGAACTAGAGAGGGTCACACTTGGGGGCACTGGAAAAACGCTAATATTATAAGATTTTCCCCCTTCTCTTCCAATATTTGCACCAACTGCTATTCCACTTTGTAGCAAAGAAAAGATAGCCGTTGTGAAAGTACATAAACATACATGATTTCTAAACACTTTAATCATAGTTCCCTCGAAACTTTTCTTCCCCTCTCATTGAAAACAAAAGCACTCGCGAAAACACCTCGGTAAACACCTCAAAATAAAAAGGCGAAACCAAAAGGATGCATCTATTGCTCATTTAACCCGTGCAATAAATTATCCAAATAAACTTGGCTGAAGATCTACGTCCAATACAACAACCACTTATGAGAGAATATTCATTTAATGCACTTTATAGGTGTATAATGCATTATGCATTTAGTGTAAAGCAAAAATAAAATCATAGCGTGTAATTAATTAAAGACACAATCTACCCTTGTGGACTTTAAAAATTGACCAAAGACATGTGTGAAAGAATTATCTAAATCAGTAAAAATAAATTCTAAAAACCAGCGTTAAGAAACATTAAGCATTATAGCGGATAAATCAGATCGCCATAAAGTAGCATATTTTAAGATATTATACACTAACGCAGCCCCCCCACCATTAAAGAGCCTCTATAAGTCAGTCACTGTATCGTGTCATTATCAGCCAAAATTTTAAGAAAATTTGCTTTAGCATAAAAAATGCTTTCACACGTAAAACAAAAAGAAAAATATTGTGACTTTCGTATCAAAAGGACTAGGATCTTTTAATAGCAACACAGATTGTTATAAAGCAAAAAGGCAGCATTATGCTGCCTTTTCGTAAAGATACGTACTGTAGCTTATCCTAAAACTGATAGCGGATTCCGCCAGAAAAACTGGTACCAGAGAAACCAGCCTTATTGAGCTTATGTTGATAGACAACATCACCATGCAGAGAAAACTGCGAAGACAATTTGGCATTAAATCCTAATCCAGCTTCTAGCGAAGAACCAAAAGCACCTAACTGGAAAGCATCTTTGAAATGCACAGATTTATTCCCTCCAAAACCATGTGCAAAATAAAGCTTCCCGTAGAAAGCAACAGCATTCACTCCTTCAGATCCTGTAGGAACCTTGCTCAAACGCCCACCAACACGTGCTACCCACTGATCAAGCTTGCCAAGCTCAATATCAAAATTGTCAATATCACGGGCCTTACTAAACTGGAGATGTTGATAAACAACCTGAACTTGTGGATCAAAGACAAAACCTTCATATCCCGTTACAAACGTCTGACCACCAGTCAAAGAAACGCTTAAAGGATTACCCTTCAATGTTGCTGTCTTGCCCCGTGCAAGGGTGACAACATCACCTTTGAACAGACCATAGGAGAGAAGACCATCTACATAGAGACCCGTCTCATGCTGCAGGCTACCATAGGCTGTAGCAGTCCATTTATCAAAGGCACTCTCTTGGCTTTGTTCAACATCTTGAGGCTGGAGAGAAAGTTTGCCATAAGACCCCATAACCCCAAAGGATATGGCGTTGTCAGCATTTTCAATTGTTTTTAACAAGACACCTGCCTCTACACCATTATAGCTAAGATCACCTCCGTAACCATATTCAAGTGCGGACAAATCTGAAGCATAACGGTAACTTCCGCCATAGCCGCGCAAATACAAAGCAGGATTTTCACGAATTTCTACCATTCCACTGGAAGTAGTCCGCAATGTCTCTAACTGCTTGTTTTGATTGCTAATATCCATCAAACCAGCATGAAACACGCTATTTGGCAAGAGCAGATAAGTCGGAACTTGCGGAACAACAGATCTTACAACTTTCCTAGGAAGAGAGATAGTATCGGCCTTAGAAACGATATTTGCATCAAAACTCTCAGACTTAACATACTGATTCTCTAAACGGAAATTCCAAAATTCTCCACCGTCCTTCATAAACTTCTGTTGAACATGTTCTTGTTTCGAAGTCATTTCTGGACTGTAAGAACGAAGAGTATATTTGTAAGGTGAGTTCCCCAGCGCAACATAATCACTATCCAGCCGGAAAGAATCTTTTTCTGCCTTTCCATAAACCTGAATAACTGAAACACTATGTGCTGTTTTATCACTTCCGTTGTTTTCTCCTACACTTCCAGAAACGCTTCGCACAGATACTACTGTTTTTCCTTCAACATCACCATGGATTACAAGTCGATCACTTACTTGTCTATCACTCGGATCATTGGGGTTTAAACGTGCATTGAAGTGAATTGAAACATCGCCCTGCGCTTTGTAGACAATACCTTTTCCTTCTCCAATGCGAAGTGTCTGATACTCTAACTCTTCAGATTGCGAAGGTAAAAAATGAATATCACTATTTACAAGACTTACAGAGGAAATACACGAATCCACGCACTCTGAATCTGGAGCTCTCAAATTTTTATGCGCACTTCTTGTCAGATACCACTCTGAACGATTGGTCAAATCTAATGTAGCATAAGAAGTTTTATCAACGCGCACACCACCCATAATAGAAGAGTTATCAACCAAAACCGACATATGAGAATTACTCTCTGCTTTCAAAAGCAAATCACCAGTAAGATTTGTTCTATTTTCCAAAGAAACACGACCACCAGAATTATTACCATAAATAGCTATGCTTTTTAGAACTTCGAAATTAGTGCGTTTCAGTGAAACCGCCCCTGTTATGCTTACAGGAGCTTTCTCCTGTGGACGTACAGCACTTCGCTTAACAAGGCTTCCTGTTCCAGAATCCTCAACTGATGATCCTGAAACAATTTTTTCTGGGATTTTATTTTGACTCTGTTGATCTACGGCTTTCCGACCCGCCCCATCAAAATATATGCCATAGGAATTATCACTCTCCACTTTAATAGTAGAAAATTCAATATTAGCGTGATTCATAGAAGGACGAACGTCAGAGGATCTTCTTCTTCTAGAAGAGCCCTGCTCAATGTTGCCATCACCATCCCTAATCCACAAAGCATTAGCATCAGTAACAACATCACCATGAGTAAATTCAACAACGCTATTATTGTTCAACAGAATAGCTGCATGTTCAGACTTGTTAGCAGAATCCGGCTCTCTTGCTTCTTTTTTCGCAATAACGCTAACTTTGTTTAATCTAACATGTCCACCTTCTTCCGACTGAACCGCAACTCCCTTTTTCATAGTAATCGTTCCAGATTCCATGGTTATATCACCGCCTTTACTAACCAAACCAGCGGTAGCTGAATCCCCCTCCACATTAATTTGCGTGTTCTTTAAAGTAACAACAGCCCCCGTACCCGCCAAAGCAGCCATATAACGAGCATTGACTGTCCCGTTATCCATTTTAACCTTTCCACCACTTTTCGCCTCAAGCCCAATCACAGAAGATTGAATTATTGATTTATTCTCTAAAACAACTTCTGCATTCTCTTCTGCAAAAACAGCACTTACAGAACTCAATTTAGCAAGATCAACAGCATCTCTATTACCAGAATCCGGACCAATAATGGTGGCAGCGTTTAGCTTAATATTCGTGCCACTTTTTACATGCATAGAATGTTGTGTTGAATTATTTGCGTTCAGTGTAAGCTGCCGGACTGTATATGATTTGCCATCACTGCATAAAAGAGAGCCTTGCGATTGCCCAGCACCATTCCCCCCAATACCATTACATCCAGCAGGAGTACCTTCCTTACCTGCACTGCTAACACCTGCGACAGCGGGGACTCTAGATTCCTCAGAAGCCACAGGCTTTACAGAAATAGATTCTTTGGAACCTAACGTAGAGTTCGTGGAATCAGTAGACTTCACAGCAGAAGGCAATTTACCAGCCTGAGGTGCGGAGCTACCAGCCTGAGGTGTCAGGTTACCAGCCTGAAGTGTGGGGCTACCAGGCTCAGATGCGAGATTACCAGTCTGAAGTGTGGAACCACCAGCCTGAAGTGTGGGGCTAGAAGCCTTAGGTGCAGAGGCACCAGTAGAAACAACAGGTGGAGTTTCTCCTGCTACAGGTACTCCAGCTCCCTCATGCGTAATAGTCCTTACATTTTCAGATGCTTCATTAGATTGAACAGAAGAAGTTACACCGGTCCCTACAGGCGTACTAACAAGCTCAGATGCAGGGCTACCAGCCTGAGGTGTCTGGCTAGCAGCCTCAGGTGCGGGGTCACCAGTCTGAAGTGTGGAACCACCAGCCTGAGGTGTGTGGCTACCAGGCTCAGACGGGGAGCGACCAGGATCAGATGCGGGATTACTAGCTTCAGGCGCAGGGCTACCAGAATCAGGTATGTGGCTACCAGGCTTAGTTGCGGGCTCACCAGTCTGAGGTGTGGAACCACCAGCCTGAGGTGTCTGTCCACCAAGCTCAGATGTGGGACTACCATCCTGAGATATTTGGTTACTAGGATCAGATGCGGAGTTACCAAACTCAGGCGCGGGGACACCAGACTCAGGTGTGGAGATACCAGCCTGAAGTGTCGAGGCACCAGCAGGAACAACAGATGGAGTTTTTCCTGCTACAGGTATTCCAGCTCCCTCATGCGTAATAGTCCTTACATTTTCAGATGCTTCATTAGATTGAACAGGAGGAGTTACACCGGTCCCTATAGGCGTACTAGGTGGAGTCACACCAGGTACACTTTTTATAACATCAATTCTATCAGAATTACTATCAAATGTTATAGGGTTACCACTTTCATCTGTTATGTTATACTCTACCATACCAGATTCTACCCCATAAGAAGCTTTATCCATTTGATTCAAAAGTACAATATCCACATCGCCTTTTGTCACTACTATATTTCCATATCTCTCTTGGTCAGATGTAGGAATTCCATACGAGAGAGATAGAGTATGTCCAGAAGGTCCACGTGAACTAGATACCCTCAAAGTAGAGGGATCTACATTATCTTTTTCAAGCGAACCAGCTTGACCAGATACTACAGGTATAGAGTTCTGAGACAATGAAGAGTCACGAACCTCCTGTATATGACCACCAACCTGAGATGTTTGGCTACCAGGCTCAGACGGAGAGCGCCCAGGATCAGATGTGGGGTTACTAGGATCAGATGCGGAAGCACCAGATGCAGGGCTACCAGCCTGAGGTGTCTGGCTAGCAGCCTCAGGTGCGGGGTCACCAGTCTGAAGTGTGGAACCACCAGTCTGAGGTATCTGGCCACCAAGCTCAGATGTGGGACTACCATCCTGAGATATTGGGTTACTAGGATCAGATGCGGAGTTACCAACCTCAGGCGCGGGGAGACCAGACACAGGTGTGGAGATACCAGCCTGAGGGGTCAAGTTACCAGCCTGAGATGTTTGGCTACCAGGCTCAGATACGGGATTACCAGTCTGAACTGTGGAACCATCAGCCTGAGGTGTGTGGCTACCAGGCTCAGACGGGGAGCGACCAGGATCAGATGCGGGAGTACCAGCTTCAGGCGCGGGAGTACCAGCTTCAGGCGCGGGAGTACCAGCATCAGGTGTGGGAGTACCAGCATCAGGTGTGCGGCTACCAGATGCATTAGGATCAACCTTCAATCCCGGAGAATTAACAGATCCGTCAGCTCCACCTTCCAATTTACTTTCTAAGTTGAATTTCCACAGCTGTGTACGTCCTGAACCGAGAATTGGATCAGAAGCGCGAAGGATGTACTGATAAGGCGAACCCTGCAATGTAACATATCCAGTAGCAAGCTCAAAGGAATCTCTGTTTGCTTCTCCCAAAACTTGAACAATTGGAATACTGTCAGGAATATTCTTATTTTCCTTTCCTTCAGCCTGATTTTGTATACTTTCACGCTGAACTTTTTCTCCATTTTTTAACTTTCCATTTAGGGTCTCAATGACAGACGAGTCGTTCACATAAACCTTAGTTTTTCCAAAAACATCACCATAAATAAAAAGTTGATCAGACAAAAGTTTAACGTTACCTGAATCGTCAGAAACAAAACTCGTATTGACATAAATTTTGGAATCTCCAGTAGCAATGTAAGCTACACCTCTACTGTCTCCAATATGCAGCATTTGATAACCTTCGTTTTCATCTCTTGGAGGTAAAAATGCAATCGCACTATTTGCAAGACCTACAAATGAAACACATGAATCTATACAATACTTATCTACTACCCTCCCCGTATTTACTTCTCCCCCTGTATTTACCTGTCCCAGATTTCTATTATTACTTTTTGCTAAATACCATCCCGATTCATCAGACAAATAAAGTCTAGCATGAGCATTTTCACTAATTTGAGAATCACCCATAATCGAAGATTTAAAAGCGTACACAGCCAGATTAGAAAAAGATTCAGCCTTCAAAAATGAATCACCAGAAAGAACTGTCCCCTCTCCTAAAAGGACAATACCATTCAAATTATTACCATAAACAGCTACACCTTCCGGAACAAAAAGAGAAGTCTTTTGCAAAAAAACCATTTGCTTGTTGGTATTAACCTCACTCCTTTCTTTGCGTTTCTGACCGTTTGAACTTATTCTACTTATTTTACCAAAAGATATCCCATAAGAATTTCTCCCCTCAATTTTAATATTTGATTCCTTGATATCAGCTTTAACCTTCAAAGCATCTACAGGACTATTAGAATCTACAATATTCAGATGGTGCGAGGTATTTTCATCACCTACAATAGAATTCATAGTAGTGATAACATCAGGATAAATACTATCCACAACGTGATGAACTTTATAAACTGGATTCATATTATGGTCACTACTTTCACTACCCAAAGAACGGTGAGAGAGAAAACCCGGTAAAGCATCAACATTCATTCGAAGAGAAGACGCAGTAATATCATCAGTTACCCACAAAGCAACTGCATCAGTCCCCGTAACTTCTCCATTATGAAAGGAAATAAGCCCTCCATCCGAAAGGAGGGCAAAACTTGTAACATCAGAAGTATCTTGCTTACCACTTCCCTCTTTAATTCTTATTCTAGCCCCTTCTAATTTAACAATTCCTTTATTCTCCGATATGACTCCTGCTCCGCCTTTCGCAAAGTTAATCTGCCCAGATTTCATCATTATTCTAGATCCATTAGAACTGTGCAAACCAGTTCTAACTTCATCAAAAACCACTCCATCCAAAATAACAAACGATCCCTGACGAGCCGCAGCACCTATATCAGTATAATAGACCGTCCCACCTTTCATGTAGATTCCCCCGTACTGGTGCGCATGAACCCCAACTGCAAACTTCTTAATATTCGAATTTTCCAACTTAACTTTTGAAAAAGACGTTGCTAATACCCCTGCCGCAAAAGCTTCACCATGATCACCAGCTGTTTTTTTAGCCACATCATCTAAAGCACCTTTTATAGGAGGCACCACTGCAATAGACGAAGGAGCCACCCCACTAATGGACATATTATTTAACACAATAGTTGTCCCTGAAATTACTCCTCCTACACCCAAACCAGAATCCTGACCACCCGCCCCATCAGTAACAGGCCTCTGTATTCCACCAGAAAGCTCCGATGAAGACTTAGTCGTTGCATACACAGCAATTTGATCAATTTTCTGCGTCTGAATAGCACCCCTTTTCATTACATGATTCCCACCATCATCACAGAACATGGAAGCAACGCTTTTATAATTCCCACCATTGCACGCAAAAGTGAGCTTTGAAGACCCTTTCCCCTGAACAGTTCCCGCACCTTGTTCAGCATTCTCACTTCCCTGTCCAACCTTCTCGCTCCCCTGCCCAGCCTTCTCGCTCCCTTTCACAGGATCACCGCTCCCTTGCACAGGATTACTGCTCCCCTGCACAGGATTACTGCCCTCTCCAGATTTTAAAGGTAGCGCTTGAGATTGCCCTCCAGATGGTGATTGTTCTATAGATGGCGATCCAGATGGCGTAGGTGGTGATGCAGGTTCTTGGGATCCGCTTCCCAACACGAAAGATGATAATTTTTGTACTGAGGGGAATGAAAACCAACCACTCCCCATAGACGCATCTACACCTTGTAAAAAGAAAAGAGTGCTCGTTGTTAGTGCGCACAAACGTGTACGCTTTTTAAATACATTGATCATTGTCAAACTTTCTAAATATAATTTGCAAAAGAATTAGAATTAAGCGGAAATAAGGTACATACACGATTTGTAACATATGTTAGTCTGCTTTACAACATATTGTTACTTATAAATATATCGTTTTGTACATAAAAATGCCTAAGTTAAATTTTTAACTGTGTAACCTCTTGTAACTTATGAAATAATGTGCAACCTCTTAATTTATAAAATATAAAGAAAGGATGAGATAAAATGACGATGATGAAATATCTAAAATGGGTAACTTTTGTTTTGGTTGTTGCAACCAGTTTTGCAACGTTTTCATGGGTAAATGCGAGTGTAAATGCAGCAAATGTGACCATTAACCATGTTTCAGGCTCCACTAGTGTTCCCACCTCTCCTCAAAAGGTTATAGTGTTCGATCTTGCAACGCTAGATAACATGAACCGCCTTGGTATCAAAGCTGTTTCCGGCGTACCTGAAGGAAAAAAACCTGCGTATTTGCAGCAATTTGATGATGCAAAATATGAAAAAATCGGTACCGTTTTTGAACCAAATTATGAAAAAATTGCTACCCTTCAACCCGATCTCATTGTCATTTCCTCACGCACCCAAACTAAATATAAGGATTTATCCAAAATCGCTCCAACTATTGATCTCACCGTAGGGAATGAAAACTCTCTTGAAGATATTAAACGGAATGTGTCTATCCTTGGGAAAATTTTTGGTAAAGAAAAAGAAGCAGAAAAGGAAATTGCACAACTCAATGAAAATTTAGCAAAAGTCCGTCAAAATACTCAAGGGAAAGGCACAGGACTCGTGCTCATGACCTCTGGTGGAAAAATCAGTGCTTTGGGTCCAAAATCGCGTTTTGATATTCTCCATTCCGCATTTGGAATTGCTCCTGCAACCGATAAACTTACCGTGCAAAAACATGGGCAGCTTATTTCCCCTGAATTTATTTTTGAAACCAATCCTGACTGGCTATTGGTTATTGACCGCGATGCCGCAATTGGGCGAGAAGGACAATCTGCCGCACAACTGCTCGATAATGATCTTGTTAAACGCACAACTGCTGGAAAACAAAATCAAATTATTTATTTAGATTCTTGGAGCTGGTATCGTGCAAGTGGTGGTCTCACTGGACTTAACGAAGCTACACAACAGATCAATGAGGCTTTTACAAAAAGTAAATAAGCATATAAATAGCTTGCTTGCTGTAAAAATAGAATTTAAGAGCAAAGGTTGTCTATAAGCAACCTTTGCTTTTTTTCTGTTGGAAAATGATTTAACGTGAAAAATTACCGGATAGCCATAACCATTCTTGCTCTATTATCTATCCTCAGCATTTTTGTTGGTTATTCTGATGTAACACCTTCTGACCTATTATCAGGCGATACTCATGCTTGGCTTATTTTTTGGCAAACACGTCTTCCGCGTACCATTGCAATCCTTTTAGTAGGTGCAGCACTTGCCCTCTCGGGCATGATCATGCAACTTCTTGCACGCAATCGCTTTGTTGAACCATCAACTGCTGGAACTGTTGAATCCGCTTCTCTTGGTATTCTTTTTGTTATGATTTTTCTACCCGACATTCCTGTGCTTGGAAAAATGATTATCGCTACAATTTTTGCCATGACTGGTGCACTCTTTTTTATGTTTTTATTGCGCCAAATTCCTCTAAAATCTGCCCTCATTGTACCACTCACAGGGATTATGCTAGGATATGTTATTGGCTCCTTAACCAACGCTATTGCTGATTATGAGATGTTGCTTCCTTCTCTTCAAGCTTATTTATTTGGCAGTTTTGCGATGATTCTTGAAGGAAAATATGAACTCTTATGGCTCTCTCTTCCCCTATGCATTATTGCCTATTGCACCGCAGACCGTTTTACAGTAGCTGGTCTGGGAGAGGACTTAACCAATAACCTTGGGCTTAATTATCGTACTGTCATGCTCTTTGGTCTTTTTATTGTTGCATCAATCACCGCTGTTATAGTCTGTACAGTCGGACGAATCCCTTTCGTTGGACTCATTATTCCAAACCTTGTTTCAAATTTTATGGGTGACAATATGCGCCATACCGCTCCTTGGGTAGCAATCAGCGGAGCAGAACTAGTTTTGATCTGTGACCTTTTAGGACGAATAATTCATCCTTCTCTTGAAATTCCCATCAGCACCATAATGGGGGTTATCGGTAGTTTTATTTTTATCATACTTCTTTTACGCTGGAGAAAGCGTCTTGGATAAAAAGAAAGCAACAACGCTTGTACTAACAGCACTTATCGTAATGGCGTGCACTGTAATCAGCCTTTATATGTCATGGAATATCAACATTTATACGTGGACATTTCGTTTCACAAAACTTGCTTCTCTTCTTCTCATTGCGTACGCAATAAGCGTTTCTACTGTTTTATTTCAGACAGTGGTCAACAATCGTCTTCTTACTCCTTCTATCATGGGATTTGATCAACTTTATATTTTAATAAAAACCATTACGATTTATTTTCTTGGCTCTCTTTCTTTGCCCTTTTTGAATGAAGAAGGGCAACTCATTCTTGAAGCTCTCATTCTTATTCTCTTTTCAATAAGCCTTTTTCGCTGGCTTTTTTCAGGGAGCGTCAAAGGACTTCATTTAACCTTATTAATTGGTATTGTTTTTGGAGGCTTTTTTTTCAGTTTACGCATGTTCATGCAATTGCAATTAAACCCAGACCAAATGATGAATCTTACTGACATTATGTTTGCAAATTTTAACAAATTCAATACGTCATTAATAGGCTTTGCTACAATGATTGTCTTTATTGTAAGTCTGATTGGGTGGCGTTCACGCCACCTTCTGGATATTCTTGCTCTCGGACGCGAGAACGCACTCAATCTTGGAGTTGATTATCACAAAAGTACTACAGCTATTCTTATATTTGTTTCCATTCTCGTATCCATTTCCACAGCACTGGTAGGACCCGTCACCTTTTTTGGGCTGTTAGTTGCCAACCTCTCCTATGAACTCTCGCCTCAGGCAAAACACAGTGTTGTTATACCGGTTGCAATATTATTGGCGATAATTTGTTTGGTTGGAGGACAATTTGTTTTAGAACAAGTTTTTAATATGGCAGGACGCTTAAGTTTTATTATCGAATTTTGTGGGGGAACTGTCTTCTTATTTTTACTGATGAAGGGGAAACTAAAATGATTGAAATCAATCATCTTTCCAAGGCTTATGGAGCACGATTGATTATCGATAATTTATCCCTTCATCTTCCTAAAGGGGGGATTATTTCTCTCATTGGCCCCAATGGTTCTGGCAAATCAACACTTTTGATG
The DNA here is from genome assembly GCF_023920105.1 of Bartonella taylorii. Taxonomy (NCBI): domain Bacteria; kingdom Pseudomonadati; phylum Pseudomonadota; class Alphaproteobacteria; order Hyphomicrobiales; family Bartonellaceae; genus Bartonella; species Bartonella taylorii. The sequence continues at coordinate 190,015 of NZ_CP083693.1, read as the reverse complement.
CTTATAAGACGTCTTTTACCACGCCATAAAGGTATAATTAATATCGACGGCATTGATATTGATAAAATGCCCCATGATGCTTTGGCTCAAAAACTCTCAATTCTACGCCAAGATAATCCTTTGTCTTTTCGTTTAACCGTACATGATTTAGTAAGTTTCGGACGTTATCCTTATTCAAAAGGTTGGTATAGTAAAGAAGACAAACAATTCATTGACAGTGCACTCCGATATCTCGGCTTACAAGATCTAAAAGACTGCTTTTTAGATGAACTTTCTGGCGGACAGCGTCAACGGGCTTTTATTGCAATGGTCATCTGTCAAGATACTGATTATCTTCTGTTAGACGAACCATTAAACAATCTGGACATGAAACATGCCGTTTCCATGATGAAACAATTACGCCGTACAGCTGATGAACTCAAAAAAACTATTCTCATTGTCATGCATGATATTAATTTCGCGTCATCTTATTCAGATATGATCGTTGCACTCAAAAATGGAAAAGCAGCTTATTGTGGAACACCACAAGACATTATGCAGCCAGAAATTCTTAAAGACATTTATGATGTGGATATTCAGATCAAAACAATTAACGGCATACCTATCGCCCTTTATTATCAATGAATTTACCTCACCTATCAATAATCATAAAAACTCTTTTTGTACTTGTGTACACTGTAAAATCTGCTAAAAACAACCGCATCTGCATACTGGGGAATAGTTTAATGGTAGAACAGCGGACTCTGACTCCGTCAATCTTGGTTCGAATCCAAGTTCCCCAGCCAAATTCGAAACAATCCCCCAACTAAATTCGACACAATCAAGACATGAGAGAAAATTTAGGAATTTTAATTCCATTTATTCCATTGAATTTGTTTTTCATCACTCTTGAGCTTTTTGACCACATTCTATGATGTATTTTATAATCTAGCATAACGCAGTATAGTAAGGCATATTTTGTCTTTTTTTCAATTAAAAAGCACCTTTATTTGCGAAACTGTTGTGCACAAAACAGCACGTATTGCCCTATTTTCTCAAAACCATTTGCTAATTTTTTGTCCCTCATAATTGAAAAAACCATTTAAAGCTCTCAAAAACACCCATCCACTCCTCAAAAAACATGACTTTTTACCACATCAGAGTAAATCTATTATACTTTGAAGAAAAACACCAATATTTTGAAAAATATGAAATGTACAAACCAACCACAAAAACTTCTATAAAATAAGTATCTTAAAGAATCTTTTTAAAGTACCATTTTATACTTCTCTCAAAGCAAACAAAAAACTCTCGATACGCAACTGTACCAGTCACTTAATATAAACTACGGAAACATAACAAATTAAAGGCCCCGCAAGTGCATCACGGCCCATACTACGCTAAGAGAAGAAGAAAAAATATGGCAGCTTTATAAAAGATAGAAACGACAAGATGCCCTGTTCTTTTAATACAGTTCTGAGAGCGCCTATATTCCCATCACTTTTCAAATTTGTAATACAGCATGCTTTTCCTCTTATGCTTTTAAAGTAAGAAAAAAATCTCACTATAACTGACTACAACTTGCGGAAAATTCTGTATCTTCTCCTATAATACCGAGATCTTTGATCAAAAGAGGGCTTCCTATCTCTCCATTATAGGCTTTAACGTGAATAGTCTTCCCCTTAACATCTATAAGGTAATAATCCCCATTAAAGAGCGCACCGGCTGTATAGACAGGAATATTGCCAAAGACCCTATCATTTTTTGCACGGCAATAGGATTGATAATGCGTGTGCCCCACGAATATTGCTTTGACATTATGAGAAGTGATGATTGACTTAAATACCGACAAATCTTTAACATTCTTTTTACGAATAAAGAAGGATTCACCATCAATGGAAGCTGGGCGAGCATCATGAAAATTGATGATTGTAATTTTACCTCTAGCATCAGCAGCAGCTAAATCTTTTTTAAGCCAATCCAAAGACTTATTGATTTGCGCCTCCATAGACTGCCCCTTCAAACGCACCGTATAACTTGGGTAATTGTGAAGCTGCACATAGTGAACATCTCCATAATCCCAAGAGTAACTCAAACTCCCTTTGATGACATGAATATTTCCACCCGAAATAGAAAGTGAACTTTCAGTAACATCTGCACTGAAATAAGAGAACTGGTTACGATATTTTTTGATTTCTGACACCATTCTCGAAACAGCACTAAGAGCACACGCATCTTTATAAAAGTTAAATGCTTCAGGAATTGTACACTTTCCAACATTATTGGCATAATCATGATTGCCTAACCCCTCATAGACAGGAGTACCAAAGCTTTTATAGACATTCTTATAATCGTTATAGTTTTTTTGTTGGCCAAACTCTGTCAAATCACCATTAACAATATGAAACGCAGCCTTTTGCGCTTTTATGACACGAGCAACCTGCTCGTTTATTTTCAACCATGGTTCCCTATTTGATACGCCATTAGGATCACCAGAATTCAAACGCCACGGTTGCGGATCAGCCATGATAATCGCAGTATAATTTTTTGCAAGAGACTTTTCTTTCATGGACCAATCCATGAATGCACTATGGAACTTCTCGTCTTTTTTTATTCTTTCAGAAACGAGATCAAAACAACCAGAGAGAGTAAAAGCAATCATGGTGATTGCCATATATCCAATTTTATATCTCATAAACACACGACCATAAACACATTGCATGTTTTACTGTATTATAAAAATTTCTGAAAAACAATTTTTTAGATTTTTTTGTCAAGAATGTGTCAAAAACTCAAAATAATGATCCTTCAATGAAAATGTGATTTAATAATATATTTCAAGCTTTCCCTTGGAAGTAATTCATTAATTAAGATTCATTAGCTTGAGATATGCTTGCTAAAAATTAATATAAAACAAGAAATATTACAAAAACTATTATACTATTTTATACTAATTAATATTAGTAAATATATTTTACTGTAAATGCATTATGTTGTAAACATAAATACATATTCTGTTTTAATATAGATTAATTTTAATTTTTGACAAACAAACAAAAATACATTACCAAAGTGATAAGTTATCAATACTAATAGGTTTAGGTTAAAGACAATTATCCATTTTCTACTCTTCTTATGAAGTTCGCGGGGGAATGAATATTTGGGGCTTCTATAAAAGGAGAGTACTAGTGTATAAAAAATCCCTTTTATCATATACAACGACAGCAGCTATCATACTGTTTAACATCCAATTCAATGCACATGCTAAAACCCTTGAAGTTTCTCAAGAGAAAAAAGAAATCGCCAACGAAACCTATGAAATTATTCATGCAAAAAACGGTGGCCAAATTATTGGCGACCATTTAACTGTGCTGGGAAATAAAGATACAAGCCAGATCTCAAACAAAAGCGTTTTTGCTGTAACCACTGAAGGCAATAACAGTGCGATTAAATTAAATAACACGACCATTCAAGGCACCGATTCTGTCATTTCCTTAGGTATTGAAGCAAAAGAAGGCGCTATACTTCAAATGACTGGAGGAACCATTAGGGTTTCTAACACTGGTGTTTACTTCTCTAACAGCCAGAACGACAAAAATAACCTGAAAGATGTAGTGATAACGAGTAGTGAAAATAGCACGCCACTGATCAATGGAATAAAAGCAGACAAAAGTATAGTCGCTTTAAAAAATGTAAAAGTAACTCAAGCCACCGCCGGTATATTTGCAAATGATCACTCGACAATAACAGTCTCAGGAGGGTCATTTAATGTACGCGAGGTAGGAATAAATGCCCAAACCGGCAGTACGATTATCTTAAATAATGCTAAAATTACATCATCTAATAACAATGGACTCCTTGCAAACGGTTCAGGATCTGAGATTAAAATGACGGGAGGGTCCGTAACCGCGAACCAAACAGCATTGTATGCAATCAACGGTGGACAGATTGATACCACAGATGTTGCCCTAACAACAAATGGTAAGGGAAGTGGTGCAGTTGCCCTTGGCTCTGGTAGTATAATAAAATTGCATGGACACACAACAATCGACAATACTGTGAACGGTCTTGGAGCAGTTGGTGGGGGCAAAATTACTAGCGAAGAGTTAACAGTCATCGGTAGTAAAGCAATCAATTCAGACCCGGACAGAGAACGCTCTGGTGTATGGACAGCGGACGCTGGTAGTGAAATTCACTTAACAGGCAAAACAACCATCGAAAATGTTGACGAAGGTTTTTATGCAGACGGTGGGAGTAAAATTGTTAGTGGAGATTTAACAATAACCGGTAGTGAGTCCGAAAAAACCACCGGTGTGGGAGCCTATGAACCGAACAGTTTAATTGAATTAAACGGTAAAACGATCCTTCAAAACTTTGATGTTGGTCTTGCTGCAGCCAATAATAGCACAATTAAGATGATTAATGGCGGTATTGATACAGTTGCAAGCAAGATAGCAGCAAAAAAAGTTGCACTATCAGCACAAATTAACGGGCACATTGATCTTGCAAATGCTTCTGTAACAACAGAAGTCGTTGGTTTGCATTTCATGTCTTTCTCTACAGAGAATCTACAAAAAAATCAAAGCAGTGAAATCAATCTAACCAATGCAGATGTTCATGTTGAAAATGGAGCCGGAATTCTCGTCGGAGCTATTGTTGAAAAGAGCATTGAAAATCATGCTGCTCCATCAATTGGTACAGTTAATCTTAAAAATTCAAAGATCCATGCCGATGTTTTATTAGATGACGGTATTTTGTCGAACAAAATTTGGAGGAAAGATGAAAGTTGGTGGGGTGGTAAAGATGTTAAGGAAATATTCAACGGTACCTTCACATTAAACGCAGATCATTCCACTTTAGAGGGCAGAGCAAAAATTGCACAAAAAAGAAATGTACTCTTTGATTTAAAAAACAAGACAACATGGACCTTGAAGAATAGCACAAAAGAAAAAGACGATGAAGGTAATCTGCTTGATATCACTCAAAGATCACGTTCTGATATTTCTGTGCTTAACCTCAATGACAGCACTATTTCTTTTAACCGACCAACAGAAGAGCATTATCACACATTGCATATAGGTTCTGGAAAACCAGACACGCAAGCAGTTTACAACGCCTCTGGCGATGCAAAGATTTATTTCAACACTGCATGGAGTGATGGCGATGCCATAGCTGATCAAAAAACTGATAAACTTCTGATTCATGGTAATGTCTCAGGCTCCACAACAATTTATATCACAAGCGATTTAGGGGATAAAAATAGTGTAGTAAATGCTTCTAATCCTTCTAATACAGGTGGTCTTTCGCTCATCCAAGTTTCTGGAGAAGCGAAAGAGGATTCTTTCAAATTAGCCAAGGGCTATACCACGATAGGGGGAGAACCTTATAAATACACGCTCACTGCCTATGGACCAACATCAAGCCATGGTAACGCCGATATTGGGCAAAACCTCTTTGATGAAAAGAATAAAAATTTCTGGGATTTCCGCTTACACAAGGCATTTCTTGACACAGGTTCAGGCTCTGGTATCGTATCTGCCCCCGTACCACAAATGGCAAGCTATTTGGTCATGCCAAATACTCTCTTCACTACGGGCTTAACCGATATGGCTAAGCAAAACGCGTTTTTAGCCGATATGAGAACATCCGTCTTAGGAAGAGAAAAAAACAAACAAACCGGTTTCTTCCTTTACACTTACGGAAGCACAGGAACCTTATCTTCTGAGCGTGGCCCTTTCAAATATGGTTATGGTGCTGATATTCGTTATGCTGCTCTACAAGCCGGTGTTACATTGGCAGCAATTGAGGACCAAAACGTAACCACACGTTTTGGTCTTGTAGGAACCTATGGGCAAATATCTTTCACCCCAAAAGATATGCAAGATGCTGGGAAGAGCTCACTGGATAAATGGTCACTTACAGCCTATGGCAGCATACAGCATGACAATGGATTCTACATCGATACACTTTTATCCTATGGGATAATAAAGGGAGATATCACCAATGCCGTCATTGGCAAAACTGCAAAATTGAAAAATGCCAAAATGTTGAGCATCTCCACCACCGTTGGCAAACAATTTGCAACTGGAATGGAAGGCTTAACCTTCGAACCCCAAGCACAACTTGCTTATCAACATTTGATGTTTGATACCATTTCAGATGCCGATAATCTTACCATTGATATGAACAATCCCCATCAATGGTTGATCCGAGTTGGTGGACGTTTGACAAAAACTGTTGTCACAGCTGAAAATGGCCATTCTATTTCCCTATACGGCAAAGTAAATGCGGTCAAAACTTTTGGCGACGATGAAGCAATACATATTAATAAAAATTATCAACGTGATCCTTTGGGCTCTTTTATTGAAGGCGGGCTTGGTATCAGTGCGCAACTGTCTCCAAACATCTCTCTTCATGGGGATGTCAGCGCTCAACAAAAGCTTCAAAAAACTGGTATAACTGGAGCAAGTTTTTCAGGCGGAATACGTTATCAGTTTTAAAACAAAATTGTAACAATAAGTGTATCGTTATCTGTACAGTTTATCAAAAAAGGCAGTACATTGTGCTGGCTTTTAATTTATAAATCCGAATTGCCTCATCAAAACCCTCCTCCCCTTTTATTTTCAATGTAGAAAAAAGGCACACTCATAAATTACTACAGTTAATAGTAAATGGTATGGATGTTTCTATAATATAGAAACTCTGACGAAAAGAAAATTTCTTGTTCCTCTCATAATAAGTTTTAACTGAATATCCTGTGCGAAATCTTGTTATTATAAATAAATATAATTAAATAAATTATATTTATTTATTTCTTATCCATAGCATAATCTATTCTTTAATGTGTGATTTTCACTCGTTTATTTGTCATGAAACACTATGTATGCGCAAACAAAAAATTGAAAAATGATAAAAAATAGAATACCCCTTCTCTCAGCAGTTAAACTGTTAAGAAAGTAAAAAGAATAACATACAATGACATGATCAAATTTACCTGCTTTAAAAAAGCATGGAATAAAAAAACAATTTATAAAATTAAAACTCTCTAAAATATCAATACATATAAATTAAAAAACAAAAATTTAAATATAAGTATTTTATTTTAATAATATAATTTAATTTTAAACTTTACTTAAAAATTTAAGTACGATAAAATACTCTTTTATCATCTTCATTAAACTTGAAAGATGACATGCGAGACTTATAAGTTCAGGTGATATTAGATGTATAAAAATACTCTTTTATCATACACGGCTATAACAGCGACAATATTATTGAGTGCTCATTCCAATGCACACACCCGCTCCTTTTTTGCTAATAAAGGGGCAGATAAAATTGCTCCAACTGGAGAAAACTACGAAAATGTCTATGCACTGGCTGGTGGTAAAATTCATGGCAAAGATCTCACAATCAGTGGACTTCCAGTACAAGAAAGATCAACAATAAAAGCCATAAGTGGTGTAGAAGCTAATCAATCCGGTAGTATCATTGAGTTAGAAGGAAACACAACGATAAAAAACGTTGCAACCGGTTTGTGGGCACATGAAAGTGGTAGGATTAAGATGACTGGCGGCTCCATTCGTCCAAAAAAGGTGAACATACGGATACCGATCGGTGTAGAAGCCGAAACGAATGGTAGCATTGAACTAAAAAATGTAGCGATTGAAGTAAGCAATCAAGACCAAAATACAAAGACACCCGATAGAACTGAGATAATAGAAGGGGTTGGAACGAGTATAAAAAGCGGAGGAACATTGAGTATGTTCGCTAGCTCCATTAAAGCTAACCACCTAGGTGTCGCTTTTGAAGAAAGCCATAATGATAAAAACGCGTTAGAAAATGTTAAAATTGATATCATTGGCCCTCTCATTGCCTTCAAAGAGAGCATAGGGATAAGTGCTATCAAAAAAAGCAAAGTTTCTTTAAAAAATATAACAATTACGCATGCAAGAACCGGCATACATGCAAATGATAACTCTCAAATAACAATATCGGGCGGCTCAATCCAAGGGAACAATATGGGCATATATGCCGAGAAAGAAAGTACAATAACCCTAGAAAATAATATTGAAATCTTATCCAATGACTACGGGCTCTCAGCCAACGGTTTACAGTCGCAAATCACCATGAAAGGAGGAACACTTACCACCGCTGGTGCTCAACCTGCAGTCCTAGCTAATTCTGGCGGGAAGATTTATCTTACAGACGTCATTGTACATACCAATGATGATGGAACACTGACACAAAAACCACAAGAAGAAGATGAGATATTAATGACGCAAGGACTACAAGCACAATATGCGCAATCGAAAGTCATCATGATAAGGGGATCAATGACCACAACGGGCTTGCAACCTGCTGTTTTAGCTGGTTCTGGAGGACAAGTCGATCTTATCGATGTTTCTATGAACGCACGCAATGTTGGATTACAAGCACAAAATGAGCAATCAAAAGTCACAATGAAGAGAGGAACAATTACAACGTCGGGAGAAACATTGTCTATAACCAGAAGAAATCCTGCTGTTTTAGCAAGTTCTGGCGGACAAATTGATCTTATCGATGTTTCTATAGAAACCAATGATATAGGGCTACAAGCACAAAATGAACAGTCAAAAATCACTATGAAAGGAGGGGCACTTACCACAACGGGGTGGCGATCTGTTATTTTTGCAACATGTGGTGGGCAAATTGAGCTAGTAGATGCTCACATACATACCGATAGCAATGGACTCACAGTACGAGGAAACCAATCAAAAATTATACTCAAAGATTCAGAAATCCGTGCCAACATTTTATTAGTAGGCCGCCCAAATCAAGGTGATTCTGGCGAATCCAGCGTAATCGCAAACCACTCTATTTTAGAAGGGAGTGCAAAAGATTCAGAGAGAAACCCTACCCAAACAGTCTTGAGTTTGATCAATGGCACAACATGGTATTTAAAGGCCAGCACAAACAACAATAACAACCAACCATTTGATCTGACAAAGAAATTACATTCCACAGTTTTTATGCTGAATCTCAACGATAGTACCATTGTTTTTAAGGAACCAACGCAAGACCAATATCAAACATTACATATAGGGACTAAGACACCTAACACCATAAATAACACCGTAACAAACAAAACAGTCTACAGTGCAACAGGCAGTGCAAAGATTTATTTCAATACCCAATGGAGTGATAGTGCACCAACAGAACAACAAAAAACGGATAGGCTTCTTATTCATGGCAATGTATCAGGTACTACAACAATTTATATCAACAACCTTTCGAAAAATGAAAGCAAAAAAGCAAAAAACTCTGTTCCTTGGAATAGACGTGGTCTCTCGCTCGTTCAAGTTTCTGGAAAAGCAGAAGAGACTGCTTTCAAACTTGCAAATGGCTATACTACAATAGACGGTTTACCTTATAAATACGTGTTGAACGCCTATGGCCCCACATCGAGCAATGGAAAAGCTGATGTTAGCCAAAGCCTCTTGGGAAAAAATGAGAATTTTTGGGATTTCCGTCTGCAAAATATTCACCTTGATCCTGAGGAAAAAACCAGAGCACTTGTACCACAAGTAGCAAGCTATTTGGTGATGCCTAATGCTGTATTCTCCGCTGGATACGCTGATGTAAACAATCAAAATACACTATTAAACAATACACAAATAAGAGTGTTTTATCCTGAAACGCGCAAAAAGAAAGGAATTTTCTTATCCTCCTATGGTAATAAGATCATACTATCTTCTAACCATAATCCACTACAATATGGCTATGGCGCCGATGTTCACTATGCTGCCTTACAAGCAGGAATCACATTAGCTGCACTAGAAAATCAAAACCTCACTACAGAGTTTGGTCTTTTGGGCACATACGGGACACTAGCTTTTACTCCAAAGGATATGGAAGGCTCTGACAAGAGCACGCTGAATAAATGGTCACTCACTGCATATGGTAGCGTTCATCATAATAATGGCATGTATGTCAATGCATTCTTCTCCTATGGAGCTCTGAAGGGAAATATCACCACAGCTCTGATCGGAAATACTGCAAAGGTCGATAATACAGAAACATTGAGTGCATCTGCCATCGTTGGTCAAAAAATAATAACTGGTATTGAAAAATTAATCTTTGAACCACAAGCACAACTTGTTTATCAGCGTCTCATACTCGGCTCCTTTTCAGATATCGATGGATTTAAAGCAAACATGGGCAATCCTCAACAATGGTTGGTAAGGATTGGCGGACGTTTAACGCAAACTATGCTCCCTATTGAGGGAGACCATACTGTTTCTTTCTACGGTAAATTCAATATACTTAAAGCTTTTGGCGACAAAGGCACGATACAAGTTGGTAATACGTTCCATCTTGACTCTATGGGAGCGTCCCTTGAAGGAGGACTCGGCGTGAATGCGCACTTATCGCAAAATATTGTACTTCATGGTGATGTCAGTTATCAACGTAATATTCAAAAATCGGGCATATCTGGAACCAATTTTTCTGGTGGAATACGCTATCGGTTTTAATGTAAAATTATGAATAACAAGCGTATTTTTTGTCTGGTTTAGCAAAAAGACAGCATAGTGTGCTGTCTTTTTTATTTTAACCTGTCATGAAAATACTCGTCGAATTACTGTTTCTTTCTTCATATCTTTCTTACATCATCTATCTTGAGCGAATTCACTTCACTCATCCCAATGTAACAAAATACTTCGTCTTTAATTTATACAGAACTCCCAAAAAAGTTGCCTTTGTGTTTTATAAAAATCGAATGACCTCAAAAATCTCTTTTGTATTAATTAAAAATTTAAAGTATTTTATCTTTTTATGTTTAAAAACACATAATATGTCCACTTCTTTTCCTACAACAGAAAAAACCTGCTGCAAATTTTTAGCAAACGCATAAAGCAATATCCATTTCAACTCTATAGAATTTTATGATGACAATTTTTGATCCATGAACAATTTTTCAAAAGATCATGATTCACAGTGTTTCTTGAATATAGCTTGACCAAGCGAGGTTTTCCAAAATTCGTTTTTCCACTGATTAATGCATCACTCTTTTAAAAGATTTTCTGAAGCAAATCTTCAAACTATAAAGAATACCATTGTATAATTTGTTTTGTTCTTTACAATAAAGACATAATGATATAAATAATCTCGAAACTTGCGCCATCAGGGGAATGAAGTAAGCATCAAAAGCATATCAATATCAAGGATATATCTATGTATAAGAAAAATTTTTTATTGTGTACAATTGCTGGAGCTTTCGTTTTTTCTCATTTTAATTCGGCTTATGCAGAAAATTCCCCTCGTGAAATCCCTAAAGTTAATGTTACTAAGGGAGAACAGACTTTTAACAACGTTATTATTCGCGATAGAATTAGCACTGTGAACGCGAAAGGCTCAAAGACTGTAGTCACGATTAAAAAAGCAGATATGACCTCAGAAATGGTTTCATTTAATGCAACAAAAGGTGCCCGCATTAATGCTAAAGAAGTAGATGCAAAGACGCTGATAACAGGGTTGGAAATTGCAAACGGTATAATCAATCTTGAAGATTCTGTTGTAACCGTCAAAGGAAACCATGAAAGCTATGGTATTAAATTTGATTTCATTACAAAATTTGTTAAAAATGAAGGTGAAGAAGTTGTCAATCAGGCAATTCTTACCAATACGAAACTTCTTGTGAAAGATGGTATTGGTATTATAGGGCCCTTCTCAAATGGTGAGATTAAACTTAAAAACTCAGAAATTCGTGCTGATGTATTATTAAAAAATAAAAGCATGCTAGGAACTGCCCCTGTCATTCTTACATTAACTGCTGATCATTCAATTTTGGAAGGAAGAGCAAAAACATTACAAAATAACACAACAGCTTTTACTTTGAACAATGACAGCAAATGGCTTCTAAAGATTAGTAAAAACGAAGTAGATAATGATAGCATTATTAAACTGTTTAACTACTCACTGCTTGATATTAATAAAAGAGCACATTCTAACATTTCAGTCCTTAATCTTAACAATAGTTCTATCGTATTCAATACGGAGGATCATTATAAAACCTTGAGTGTAGGAAGAAAGCCACAAGCTGAAGAGCCTAAGCCGCTGGAAAATAAAGTTCCCAATATAGCGGAAGTTTACAATGCAACAGGCAGTGCAAGAATTTATTTTAATACCGAATGGAGTAATGGTTTAGCAAAGGAACAACAAAAAACTGACCGTGTTCTGGTTCATGGTGATGTTTCAGGCACCACAACAATCCATTTCAACAGCCTTTCAAAGAGTGAGACATCAAAGGCAGAAAGTTCTGCTCCAGACAATTCTATTCCTTTAAATACACGTGGTCTTTCACTCGTGCAAGTTTCTGGAAAAGCAGATGAAAATTCCTTCAAACTCGCAAATAGCTACACCACGATGGGCGGTTTACCTTATAAATATACGTTAAATGCCTACGGCCCCACATCAAGCAATGGAAAGGCTGATGTTAACCAAAGCTTCTTGGGAGAGGATGAGAATTTTTGGGATTTCCGTCTGCAAAATGCTACCCTTGATCGTGAAGCAAAAATCAGAGCTCTTGTTCCTCAAGTAGCAAGCTATTTAGTAATGCCTAACGCTGTATTCTCTGCTGAATTTTCTGATGTAAACAATCAAAACACGCTGTTAGACAATATGCGAACAACAGCAGTTAGACCAGAGGAGAATAAAAAGAAAAGGATTTTCTTATCTACTTACGGCAATAAAAGCACATTATCTTCCAGTCGTAGTCCCTTAAAATATGGCTATGGTGCTGATGTTCGCTATGCTGCATTGCAAGCAGGCATTATGTTAGCAGCGCTAGAAGATCAGGATATGACCACGAGCTTTGGTCTTTTAGGCACATATGGAAAACTGGCTTTTACCCCAAAGCATATGGACGGCTCTGACAAGAGTACATTGGATAAATGGTCACTCGCTGCATATGGTAGCCTCGACCATAACAATGGCATCTATGTCAATGCGCTCTTCTCCTATGGAGTTCTGAAGGGAAACATCACCACAGCTCTCATCGGAAATACAGCAAAATTGCATGACACTGATACATTGAATGCATCGGCCACTATCGGACAAAAATTAGCAACTAATGTTGCGGGATTGGTTTTTGAACCCCAAGCACAGCTTGTTTATCAGCATCTTATGCTTGGCACTCTCTCAGATGTTGATGGTTTTAACGTACATATGGGCAACCCTCATCAATGGTTAGTACGCGTTGGAGGGCGTTTAACGCAAACAATGATGCCTGCTGAACAAGGCTGCGCCATTTCTTTCTACGGCAAACTGAATATGATAAAAGCTTTTGGTGATAAAAGGACAATACAGATTGGCGATACTTTCCACCTTGATTCTATGGGATCTTCAATTGAAGGTGGACTTGGTGTTAATGCGCACCTCTCTGAAAATATCGCCTTTCATGCTGATGTGAATTATCAACATAAACTGCAAAGAGCTGGTATATCTGGAATTAATTTGTCTGGTGGAATGCGCTACCGCTTTTAAAAATCTTTGATTTCTATTTCTGAAATAAATGCAGCGCTGAAATATAAGCAGCGCTGTTTATGTCTGTACATTACAAAAAAGTGTAATGCGTCAAAAAATTATTAAATTTCTATCAAAAAGAAGAAAAATATATCAGGAGCCTCTTTATGCATAAAAAGAATTTATTATTATGTACAGCCGCTTATGCTTTGTTTTTTTCTTATTTTAACCTCACTTATACAAGTAATGCCTCTAATACCTCTGGTGGTATTGTTTCAAGTGCCAACACCACTTCTTCAACACCGCAAACCACTCTTAACACATCACCAGAAGCTCATGTGAACCTGCCCTCAAAAGTTAATGCTGCCGCCCCATCTGCTGCGGATACTGAGAAACCGTCTAAGCTTGCAGACACTAAAGAAATCACAACTTTATCCCATGCCCCTCTCGATTCTGAAGTAAAAGCCAAAGCTCTCACACCACAAGTGGCAAACTATTTGGTAATGCCTCATGTGATGTTCGCCATTGGACTTGCTGATGTAAACAATCAAAATGCGTTGTTAGACAATGTACGAATAACAATGTTTGAACCAAAGGATCATAAAGAAAGGGGGATTTTTTTATCTACTTATGGCAACAGACTCATGTTTTCGAGCTCTAATCCATCACAAGATAGTGCTAATGCGGATATGCACTATGCTGCATTGCAAGCAGGTCTTACATTAATAGCGCTAGAAAATCAAAATATTAGCACAGATTTTGGTTTTTTTGGAACATACGGGAAATTAGCTTTCACCCCAAAGGACATAGAAGGCGCTGAAAAGAATATGCTTGATAAATGGTCACTCACCGCATATGGAAACATTCAGCATGACGGTGGTATCTATGCGAGCACATTCTTCTCTTACGGAATTCTCAAAGGAGATATCACCACTGCTTTCATCAAAAACACTAAAATAGCAAATGACGCAAAGACATTAGGGGCTTCTGCTACCGTTGGACAGAAATTGCCAAGCATTATTGAAGGCGTAATACTTGAACCCCAAGCACAACTTGTTTATCAACGTCTCCTGCTAGGCATTCTCTCAGATGCCGATAAGTTTAAAGTAAATCTAGGTAATCCCTACCAATGGTTGCTCCGTATTGGCGGACGTTTAACGCAAAACAAAGGACATGCCGTTTCCTTCTACGGCAAAATGAACTTTATCAAGACTTTTGGTAAAAAGAAAACCATACAGATTGGTGAGAGTTTTCAACTTACGTCTATGGGAACCTCTATTGAAGGTGGCTTAGGTGTTAATGCGCACCTATCGCAAAATATCACGCTTCATGGTGATATCAGTTATCAACATAAACTCAAAAAAACTGGCATATCTGGAGTACATGTTTCCGGTGGAATGCGTTACCGCTTTTAAAAAATACTTTGATTTACATCTTGAAATACAACCAGTACCACATATGTTTCATTTTGAGCTTTATAAAAATAACATATTGAATTAAAAATCTATCAAAATTTTTATTAAAGAGCGGGGATAAGCATTTAGGAATATATATATGAAAAAAAGTTTATTACTATGTACAGTTTCTGGAGTTCTATTATACTCTTATTCCAACCTGTCTTATGCCCTTAATGCAACAACTACTCCACCATCAACTGGAAATTATACACCTGGAAGCTCAAAAGCTCAGCCTGCATCTACAATCACAACACCTACAGGAAAAGATAATCCTACAAGCTCTTTTTCATCTAAAGAGAATCCTCCTACAACTGTACCCTCTAAATCTTCCCCCCTTGAAAAACCTGCAAGTTCTATGAAGCAAACGTCTGGAAATTCTACGTCTAAACAAGGAAGTTCTGACGCTCCAAAGCCTGAAGCAAAGTCTCCATCTAAAGAAATTGTGGCAACAGATGAGGTTGCTGCTTCTGGAACACCGCGTACGCTTACTCAAACAAGTGGAGACTCTGCAACAACCTTAAAAGCTCAAACTACAGCGAATGTACAATCTACACCTATAAAGCCCCAAAGTACAGGAAATGATGTAACAAGATCTACTACTAAAGGGCCTCAAGAACCCACAACTACAGATATCAGTTCTCCCGCTGGTGAAACGCTTCAACTTGCTCAAGTGGGAACAAAACCTACAGAGACTGGAACAGGAGCAAAATCTAGAAGGCGACAAGGTGCAGAAGAATCTCCTTCTACAAAGCCTTCCACCAAAGAAAACTCACCTAATTTTCCCGTATCTTCCACACAATCAGAGCCTAAAAAACCAGCAACAGGGGTACCACCAACACTTGTGAAACAAGTGACCGAACAACCAGTAGCTGTAAAACCAGTGCTTGAAAAAAAGGTACCGGAACAGCCGATAGCTGCACAACCTGAAAAACCAATGCAAATTGAAGAGGTGCAATCTGGAATTAGGGCTGTAAACGGTGAAACTGTAGCTCTGCATAACGCTAAAATTTATGACAGAAACTTGGCTGTAATTGCAGAAGGAAAAAATTCAGTAATCAAAATAGTAGAAGGGACAGTTACAGCAAATTTTATTGCACTTGCTGCATCGGATGGTGGAGCTGTTTATGCCACAGGTGTTGCTGTAACAACAGTATCAGCTGGTTTGGTAAATACAAATGCTACAATCAATCTTAAGGATTCAACTGTACATGTCACAGGTGATTATGCAGCTAGTGGTATTATTTTTCTGAGCAATCCTTATATACCCAGAGAACGTTATACACGTAGCGCTGAAAAAAAGGCTAATGCCGACAATGCCATTCAAGAACAAAACCTTGCCAATCAAGTAAACCTGAATAATACAAAGCTTTTTGTTAAAAATGGTGTTGGTATTAGTATTTATGGAGCAGACATGAGTGCTGAAATCAGCCTCAAAAATTCAGAAATCCATGCAGATGTTTTATTAAAAAATACAAAAGAGAAAGGAAACTCTGCGCATCCCTTTACGTTGACTGCAGATCATTCCTTTTTAGAAGGCCGAGTAAGAACATTAGCAGAAAACAAAACAGTTTTTGATCTAAAAAATCATACGAAATGGTTTTTAAAAGAGGATAAAAACGTACTAGACGATGATAAAAATCAATCTAATTATAAACAATTCGGCGTTAACGAAAAGTCGTACTCTAACCTTTCTAGATTGAGCATCACAGACAGCAGCGTTGTTTTTGACAAACCAATTGCAGGATATTATCAAACTTTGTTTGTAGGACCTAAATCGCAGCAAGGAGGTGAAACTTCCAATAAACCAGTAGCTTATAGTGCAACAGGTACTGCAGAGATTCATTTAAACACCAAATGGAGCAGTCATTCTCCGGTGAGAGAACAAGAAACCGATCGTGTTGTGATCGATGGCGATGTATCAGGGAGCACCATTGTCCACATCAATCTCCTAGAGAAAGATCAAAAAATAACTGATAGCAGTTCTATTTGGGGAGAACACATGGCTTCACTTCCTTCAGAGACGCATGGAATTTCAGTTATTCAAGTTTCTGGAAAAGCTAATGAAAACTCCTTCAAGTTAGCAGGGGAATATATAACAATGGGTGGTTTACCTTATAAGTATGTACTCACTGCCTATGCACCAGGGGCATCCCATGCTAACCAAAACCTTTTTGGTAAAAATGATAACAACTTCTGGGATTACCGGTTGCAGAATGCCTACATTGATAAAGATAAGAAGATCAGAGCCCTTTTACCACAAGTAGCAAATTATTTAGTCACGCCCAGTGCTTTGTTTTCTGCTGAGTTTTCTGATGTGAACAATCAAAATGCACTGTTAGATAATATGCGAGCAACAGTTTTTGGAGCAGAGAATAATAAAAAGAAAGGCATTTTCTTCTCCTCCTATGGTGAAAAAGTTACCTTATTTTCCAACCGTGATCCACTGCATTACGGCTACGGCGCTGATGTAAACTATACTGCTTTGCAAGGAGGTGTGGTATTAGCAACCCTAGAAAGTAAAGATATCAGCACACATTTTGGTCTTGTAGGAACATACGGAAAACTTGCTTTTACTCCAAAAGATATGGAAGATTCTGAAAAGACGGCGCTTGATAAATGGTCGCTTACAGCTTATAGTGGCATTCAACATAGCAGTGGCCTATACGTAAATACACTTCTTTCCTACGGAAAACTGAAGGGAAATATTACCACAGCTCTCGTTGGAAATGCTGCAAAACTAGATGGTACTGAAATGCTTAGCGCATCTGCTACCGTGGGACAAAAATTAGCAACCAGCTCTAAAAGGCTAATGTTTGAACCACAAGCGCAATTAGTTTATCAAAATCTCTTGTTCAATGTTTTCTCAGATGCCAATAATTTGGAAGTTGATATGGGCAATCCGCGTCAATGGCTAGTACGCCTTGGCGGACGTTTGACACAAACTCTCACCACCACAGAAGAAAAAAATGCTATTTCCTTGTACGGTAAGCTGAACGTACTCAAAGCTTTTGGTGATGGCGGAACGATAAAAATTGCTGATACATTTTATCTCGATCCTACCGGATCTTCAATTGAGGGTGGCATTGGTGTCAATGCTTATCTCTCTCAAAATATTGCATTCCATGGTGATATTAGCTATAAGCAAAAACTTCAAAAAGCCGGTGTATCGGGAACCAATTTCTCTGGCGGAATACGTTATCATTTTTAAAACAGATCCAGCATCAATTTTATTACAAAGCAGCATCAATTGCTGCTTTGTATTGATTAAATTTCTATTTTCAAAAAATCTTATCGGAAATATTAAAAAGCCATTCGATATCAAAGGAAAGCTCCTCCCAATCAACAAAATAGGAATACACACCCCTTCCCTTTCTTTAAAAGCACTCTCTTACAGCCAAAGAACAATTTTTTCGTAATGCGGAATCAAAATTGCATAAATGACGAAGCAAAAGACCAAGATATCCAAAAGAAGTTAAAACACACACCCTCGCTAGAAAAAACAATATACTAGAGTAATTATTTTAATCATTTAGAACATCCAGTATTGACTGAAAATGCCTCACCAGTTCCCCTCTGCTTCTTTTGTCCGAGCAGCTATTTGAACAGCTTGTGAAAGATCATTTACTGTATTCAGATGCGTTTGAAGCAATTCACTATTACGCTGTAATTTTTCTTGTAACTCCGATAACAAGCTTTCAACCTCACTCTCAATATCTTCATTCATGTAGCGCTTTACATCGCCCATAGACTTATTAAGATCACGTAAGCCACGTATTTTACATGAATTGATCTCTTCATAATCTGGAACACTATTGCTTTCTAGCATATTACTTTCATAATCAAGCACCTGTGCCAATCCTTTAACAGCAGCTACAAACTTTGTCATCGCCCAATCACGATCAATAAGATTGTTATCAAGAATTTTTGCTTTTGATGCAAAACTATCATCACCATATGACACTACAGACATTTTTTCCCCTTCAACGGTATTGTTCAATCTTGCTCTCAAATAAAATAAGGGAGATTAAACAGCTTCTCTTCAATGCTGATACACTCAATTGAGTTCATAGTGCGAATATTGCTCCGACAACAGCACGACAATACTTAAAAGCGTATACCTGTTTAACTTTCTAACACATTATATGGAAGACTTTTTCTTTTGCTCCAAAACCACCATTGGCGTAATACCAATTCCAATTCATCAAAACGCTGCAAATCCTCAAACTAATGCGCAACAGAACAATGTGGAGCAAATATCAAAACTTCCCAATTTGTTCTGCCTATATTCAACTAAAAACCATAATGCATTGACAATACCATATGCCAACAAAAACTCGTAGCATATAAAGATTCAAATTCCTTAAAGATTCCAGCATTTTACCCTCCATAGCACTTGGCTTTTTACGCATCTTAATTTTGCATGACACTCGGCACTAGACAGGATCAACTTGCACCAATCCAGAAAAATCCCCTCTTTTTACATGCTCTCTTCTGCACGCATGCAGCATTCCGCACAAAATATAAGAAAATTATTTTCTGAACATAGCCACGCTATAATATCAAAAAGATAACTTAAAAAAACCATAGATTTCCTTTTTCAATTACTATTCGCTTTTCTTTGCAATAAGCGACTATATAGTATTTCTTTAACCCTTTCAAGGGTTCTCCAAAAAACGTAAAATCCTATAATCTTTCAATATCATACGCCCTTAAAGCTATGGCCATTGAAATTTTTAGCCTTTATCTTTACAATATGATCTTCTCGCAGATCATTTTATAAAATAACGCACAGTTAGTTCACTGTTAATATCACTTCTTTACGCTTACTTAATACGTAAAAGAAAAAGCATAGAAAAAATAATTTCCCCTGCACAAATAAAGCCTCTGTTGCAAATGCCATTTATTATTTCCAATCTTCAGGAAGAAAGTGTACTGTTGCTCTTTTCTTTCAATAATCATATTTGATATTTTTTCATAAACAGCTTTAACCGATCTATTATGGTGTAAAAAATCAGAGAACCTGTATAAAAAAGCTTTTTACCACATACCTCCTGCATAGAAAAAACAGCAAAGCTTCACTTTTTCATTGCCCTACAGCACTAAAATACCTCGACTCCTCATAAAAAAGAAGGATTTTAAGCTTGCCGCATACATTGTATCAGCATATATTACAGACTGTAACATACTGTTATTCATAAAATTGATACCACAAAGAACAGAAAGAGGTTCTTATGGCTGACATAATAAAAACCGCTATGCTTTATTCAACATTGATTGTCACCATCAATGCTTTTGTCGTTATCTTAGCTCTCATAATAAAAACACATTAGCTATACTCTCTTAGCTTTTTCGTGATCTGTGCAAACAAGCGCCAAAAACTCTTATAAAATCCCCAAGCTCTTATAAAATCAAAGAAAGATCCTAAGGCAGGTGATAAATCCACCCGCCGATTCCAGCTGTCACTTTCAACTACTTTCGTGTTAATTTTTGATTTTTATATGTATTTTTAACAATCAGGCTTAATATTTTCATTCTACCTTAAGTCATAATATTCCTCAGAATGATTTTTTCATCTTCTCCCTATAAAAAAACAAAAAACCCTAAACCTCATTGGCTTTTGGTGAGATAGATAAATGTAGTGCAGCTCATGCTTATATTATTTACAACGCAAAGCTATTTTCTTTCATAAAAACTGTTCTTTGCATCTAAAAAGAGAAAACAGTATTGTCACAATTACTTTTATTTATAATTTCACTACCATCCTGCTATTCTCCAGATTCAAGAGCTTGTGAATCCGATCATTTATTCCTCTTTTAAAAATCCCTCATCTAAGCTTTCTAATATAAATTCAGCGACAGCCGCTACGAGGTTCTGACAATTCTTAGATGACGAACGTAAAGACGGTTTCATCTTTCCACATTTTTGTACCCATTCTTCCACCAATTCTCTATCTTTTCTAAACTCTGCTACACTATAAGTTTTTTCACAACCAACAACGACAAGCCCCGTACAAAGAAGCAATGCTGTTATAATGACTTTATTCACGATTAAATTCCCCTTCTGTCTTTCAATTTAATAATAAAGATATGTTTCACGTGATCTTTGTATCGCGCTTAAAACACTTTCTTTCGATAAATATTTGTAACGTCAACACAAACATGTTGAAGCAAAACGTATATGTAATTATAAGCATTTGTAATGATTGAAATCATTGCAATTTGCCAGTAAGCAAAAACAACATACATTCAATGAACGAATTACATCCTCATCATTCTTAAATTACCGGAAAAGTGAAGAAAACTTTGATATAATTGCTGTGCGCTTAAAACAATGCCAATAGCAGTACTCAAAAATAACCCTTCATATCCCAACAAAACAAAAAATTGAGATACCCCCCCTTGAGAACTACCACAATTATATCAAATACTGTGAGAGCATAAAACAGCACAAAGAAAAGAAGAAATATCAATAGATATGATAAAGAATTTCTTTTACGCACTTGCAAGAGAGTAAGTTTTATAAAGCATCAATATCAGTAAACGCATTATTTATTTTTAGCCTCCTCTCAACATGAGTATAATTTAATAAAATAAAAAGATGTATAGCTGAAAAAATAATCAAAGCTATTATAAAATTACAGTATCTGATTTTTTATAATAAAATAAGCAAGAAAAAATTTTACATTTAAAAGCAATATCAATACAATTTTATGAAAAAATCTATCAATTTATTCAGATGCTATAAAAGTAGCAATCGATATTACTTGTAGGAAAATACATGTCATGCAAGTAATTGATTATACGCAATGTTTTCTTGATGAAATTCATCATGCACACTTGGAACTTGCAGAAAACATTAATCTTGGCAAAAAACCATACCCTTTTCCCTCACCAGCAGCAATAAAATAACAAATATTTTGTCCCCTCTTCGCTCCAAAAGAAGAAGATTCCTCCCCTCTCCACCAATTTATAATCAGATTGCCTTCCCTCGAGTACGTTTCACTTACTGCCCCTTTAAGTGATTTACTTCTAAACACACTTAATTCACTTCTAAATTCTCTGTGCAAGTCCTGCCCTAAATATTTTCAACTTTACACTTCCATACTTGGTTAATACAGAAAACTGAAATCAGACAGAGAAGACATTGCTTGTAATATGCGTGAATGCACCACCTATAAACGCCCTAAAGGACAATGTTGTACAGCATTGCCGGCAAAAGTACGTACGAACTTTAGATGAATTAAATTGGATATACGCACCTTTATCTATTTGAATACCACAATCGCCTTCTTTTTCATTGTCACGATAATGGGATTATATGATAGTTCCTATCCAATCCAAAACCAACTAGCCAATACCAGATTTACTGAATTCAGCTTTTTAAAAAGATGCAAACAAACAAAGCAAATCCGGCACACTGCACAATCATAATATATCCCACCAGAGTTTTATATTTATGACCTCTGCTTCCTAGGAGAATAATCAAGTCAATAAAAACTTATTATCGTATATCATTTTTTACACTTTTCCGTATTTCTGTGAAAGCAATTCGCGCACCTCATCTGCTATTTTTGTTCCACGACTTGCGCAACTCATCTTAATCAAACGATGCAAACTTTCCGGCACATCAATGGTGAGGCGCTTCATACCTCCATCCATGCTTCCTTTGTGGTTTCCCACCCATGCATCAGCTGTTAAAGGAATTGATTTATTGGTTGGCTTCGTACCAATCTTAATTTTTTTGCTCATAGTTCTAGCTCCTTAATTTCTGCTGCAACAGCTTCAATCTCTGCTGCTGCTGGTCCTTGCTTATCCACTTCATAAACAGCCTTCCCCTGTGCTGCAGCTTCCGCAAAAATCACGCGCTGCGCAACGCTGGCAGAAAGAACATGTACTGGATATACTCCAAGAGCTTCGCCCACATCACGCCCTATCGCTGTATTGACTATTTTACGATTAATAACAAAAGCAGATTTCAGATTTTCTTTATAAACACGCGCTTCATCAATAAGCTTTACAATTCCATCAGCTGCCCAAATATCATATGGACTAGGCTGTACAGGAATGAGCACCAAATCGGAAGCCATAAGAGCACTACGAGCAAGATCTGTCACGCGTGGAGGACCATCAATAACGATATGATCATAATTATAGCCAATCTGTGTAATTTCTTTGTGAACCGTTGCACGCGGCAAACCAACAACTGAAAACAAAGGATCATCTTCACGAGCAGCAGCCCAATCCAATGCACTCCCTTGCGGGTCAACATCAATAAGCAACACACGTGCTCCGGTACGTGCAAAGCTAGCAGCAAGATTCACGCTCAACGTGGTTTTCCCTACACCCCCCTTTTGATTCAGGACTCCAATGATCATTAATTACGCCTTTCAGTTTTATCGTTTTTACGATTATACAGAAAATAACAAAGTAGGCAAGCATCTAACACACGCAAAACAATCACCTCTCTTATTTCACGAGAAAAGCTACAGACACGTACTCTATACAGCATCCATTAAATACTTGAAGCATCCTTATCCTTCGCCACAGCTAATACAATTAAAAAAATCAATCCTTCCCTAAAAACCTCGGGCAGAAACACCATCGTACAGTACAAACAAAGGATGCCAACATAACCAGATGCGAAAAAGTATCATTATATTAACTACCCTGCGTGTTGCACCTACCCTTGCATTAAGACAATTCACCAAAAAGCATATAGAATACTTTTAAAACAGTTTTTGTTCACGTGCACATCTCTTTTTTAACATGGCAAGTAAAGGATTTTTTTATTGATATAAGGGAGATAAAATATCTTAATAATCGTGGCTCATTTTTTTCCAACGAGATCTATTTTTCTCGACAAAGAGAACATTTTTGTTATCATCAGAAAATTTCACCTTAATAATATAGCATAGCAGAAAAAATCATGTAGCTATAGCTATGAGGACAAACAAAGATGAACTTACAACAAATTGGCCCTGATATTTTTATCAGCGCCCAAATCAGCGTTGAAAATATCAAAGCATTAGCACAAGCTGGCTTTAAAACAATTATCTGTAACCGCCCCGATCAAGAAGATCCTCATCAACCTGATTTTTCCACCATTAAAGCAGCAGCACACGAATATGGCATAAAAGCACATCATATTCCTATTGTACCACCTACCATACAAAAATCAGATGTTGAAACCATGAAAACAATTTTAAAATCAGCATCTGTACCTCTTCTTGCTTATTGCCACCACGGAACACGTTCAATGCACCTTTATCGTTTAGCCTGTCTTTAATCACCAGTCTTAACGGATCAGAAAGAAATAAACGGTAAATTTTTGAACTATAATAAAAGCCATAAAATTTCATAAGTTTCTGAAAAAGATAAAGATCATGCTTAAATCAGATCTCCATACATTCGTTTCCCCCTCGAAACAACGAAAAACACATATCTTCCATGATGTCTTAGAGTATATTTTCGTGATTATAATCAGTTTAAGTGCTATCGTTGGCGCTCTTATATCTTTTTCAGATCAACTGAAGGCATATTTTTAAAAGTAAGCAATCGATCTAACTGCGACAATGGTTGTATTGCCGCCAAAATTGCTTTTGCTGCTTCTTCATCACGTTGCATTTGCGCAATCAAAGGCTCAAGACCATCAAATTTTTCTTGCCCCCGTAAAAACTGTAAGAAAGAAACGGTACAACTTTCTCCATAAAGATCATCGTTAAAATCAAACAAATAAGTTTCCAGAAGCGGTGCGCCATCTTTAACAACCGTTGGACGACAACCAAAACTTGCAACCCCATCATGCAAAACACCGTTAGCACGACGCAATCGTACTGCATAAACCCCATGCGCCAAACTAACTTGAGGAGATAACATCTGGTTAGCGGTAGGAAACCCTAAAAGGCGTCCGAGTTTTTCGCCTTGGATAACATTTGAGCGTACCCGATAACGATACCCCAATAAATGGGCTGCTGTTTCCACCTGACCTTGTGAGAGAAGCTTACGAATAGAACTAGAAGAAATGACCAACTGTTGGAGATCTTTCGTACTAGAGACGCAAGGAACTTGCACAACCTCAAATCCATATTCTTCTCCCCTTTGACAAAGAAGGTGTAGATTTCCACTTCTCTGATGACCAAATTGAAAATTTTCACCCGTTACCACAACGGAAACATCAAAAGCTTGTTTTAAAATCACATGGATGAATTCATCCGCTGAAAGAGCCGCAAAATGGGCATCAAATGGCTGTTCAATCACCCCATTAAACCCGAGAATTTTAAAAATTTCTGCTTTTTCAGCAGCTTCTGTCAAGCGATCAACAGGAGCTGAGGAGCAAAAAAAACTCCTTGGATGGGGTTCAAAGGTTAAAACAACAGCTGGCCTATTCTTTACGCGCGCTAAATCAAGTGCTTTTTGGAGCACCACCTGATGCCCACAATGAACACCATCAAAGTTTCCAAGTGCTAACACCGCTCCCCGCCAAGCCAAAGGAAGCATATTTGTCCCCTGAAGACGCAAAAAGTTAGACATTACTGAAGGGCCCACATTACCGCTTGTGGCTTATAGCCATGACGTTCAAGAAAAGAGTGCAACGCTTGCTTATCCACCACACCATTTTGCATATAATCATAACGATGAATTCCCCCCATGATATAAAGCGCATCAAGTCCAAAATGAAATGCACCTTTGATATCGGTCAAAAGACCGTCACCAATAGCTAAAACTTGACTTTTTTCCACTTTCCCACGAATTTTTTGAAGTTTTTCAAAAGCACACTCATAAATGGGCGCATAAGGTTTTCCGGCAATGCGCACCTCTCCCCCCAATTGTTGATAAAGGCGCGCCAATGCACCAGCGCACCAAAACTCTTTATTTCCATAATGTACAATCACATCGGGATTAGCACAAATAAAAGGCAAATTGCGTGCCCGCATACGAAGAAACATCTCCTCATAAGCAGATGGTTCTTCATCAAGATCTTCAAGAAAACCACTACAAACCACGACAGAGGCTTCCCATTCTTCAACCAGTTCACAATCTAACCCTTCGAACAATATCAAATCACGTTGCTGTCCAATGAAAAAAACTTTCCGCGGAGCAGCGCGAATAAGATCACGCGTCACATCCCCTGAAGTAATAAGTGCATCATAATAATCTCTATGAACATTCATACTTTGTAATTGAGCAATGACATCTTCGCGTGGTCGAGGTGAATTGGTCAAGAAAATGACATTTTTTCCCATCTGTCGAATTTTGTGCAACACGCTCAATGCAGGTTCAAATGCGTGCACACCGTTGTGCACAACACCCCAAACATCGCAAAAAACAGCATCGTAATGCGCTATAACAGTATCAATGTGGGTAAGTTCATTCATGTTGCACCTGTTTATATCTTTGCCATTTTATAAAATTGTCTCTACTTCAAAATTACTTAATCGAAAAAGTATCCTTCTGTCATCTTCTTTCCCAACCCTGTATTTCCCCTCTTAATCGCTTTGCATCGCGTATAGAGATCATGAGAAATGATAAAACAAAAAGCTATCGTTAAAGGGTGCAAAATTCTGAAATGCCTCATATCAAAAGCTTACAATTTTACAATGTTCCTTCACCTCATAAAAAATTTAATTCTAAATATTACTGTATTGATACAGTTTCTTACCTGAAATACTCAAGTTTTTATTTTAAAAACACACGGAAATAAATATTTTAACAAAGGCGACCAAAAGAAAAAATCCCACTTTTCTAAGAGAAAATTCACTTAAGGGCAAACGAGAGACATACAGCAAACACAGTATTCGTCATTGTCTATGCAATGCATTGACTTTAAATCTTAACAGCCAGCCATTAGATTGTAAGTGCTATTTCTCTTCTCAAATCTTCTGATGAGAAAAAGGAAATGGGAGAACTACTAAAATTGGAGTATCAACCACAGACTTTGCAGTTATTATGACTTTTAGCGACACGTATCTCAATTAATTAACTGACATACTCTTTATTGCGTCTAGCACCACCTGACTACAAGATTACACTTATTCAATAAAAAAGCAACCGTTGCATATTTTCCTTCTATTATGTAAGTGAAGTAGTAGAATACGAATAAAACTGTGCGCATTGAATTGAGAAATATGAGGGGATTAATAAAAGATTTGATCACGCGTCGCGACAGTGAAGAAGAAATTTTAAACGAAACACAGCAAATTTTATCCCATAGGCACCAAAAGAAATATATTGGAATACACACTCTTTTTTTTTGCAAATTCGTAGACTGGTTAAGACCATATTAGGAATCATAGGAGAAGCAAATTATTTCATACTCGCCTTTTGTTTTGTTGCTTACGGATTGAGAGCAGCAAACAGACGAGCAGAAATGTTTAGAATGCCTTTCATATGCTTATTAATTCTATTTTTTATCTTTGGTTTTGGCGCTTCATGTCTTATTTGGGTTTATGACACACTTTTATTACGTCTCGCACCATCCGCTCACACTTTTTGATTGATGTTACGAAAGAAAGCACACCACCACTACAGAGTTCGTGCAAATACAGTTAAAACTGGAAAACTATTTAACTACATTGATGCTTTACTTGCTTTCTAAAGTTTTTCTGAATTCTTTTAAGGATCAATAGGATTATAAGTGCATTGTCTTTTCTCCACTCTTCTGGTTGTTCAAATTAGCTAGACCACAATCCCATTTGTGCTTTTTGCGCTGCAAATTATAAATTTTTATAATCTGCTGGTGAAGGGAAATGACGCTGATCTTTTATCAAAATCATTACCCACTCTGTAAGCCTCGCGCGCGCCAAATCAACCCCATCAACAAAACACTTCCCAATAATGAACGCATACAAATTGTTATGCCTCCAGCAGTCACACCAAATACAATCAGTATGACAATTCGTAAACCTTTATCACGAACTTTTTCTCTTGAAAGTTTACACAAAAACAATCTGTTTTCTGTCACCCAAAACACCAGTTTTACACCCTCTCTTTGTGCCATTTGATGAGCATCTTATCATTGCGTAGCCGCCGTTCCCCTATGCTTAAAAGTCCTTCTAGCATATCAACCTCTGCAAACATCTTGGTGAAAAAACTAAAACTCCCATCAGGCGCTCTCATTTCTTGCAAAACAACAACCGCCTCCATCGGCGCTCTCGTAAATACAATAAGCCTGTTTTCCTTATCAAAAGCACCAAGCATGGGGGCCCAAATAGAACTGTCAAGAAAAGCGGGTAAGTTCTCAAGACTTGTCGAGATATCATCCAATTGTTCTAAGGTATAGCCTGCCGTGAACACTGGAAAAAACGTGAAAGGCTCCCCCTTTAAGCACCAAGACGCTTTTTAAAAACATTAAAAGTCAATTATACAAATCCGAATACATCGCTGTTCTATAAAAATGGACATGTGCACCACTAACATAAATTAACACCAGTCTGTTTCTGTAGAAAAATCATAGCACAGCTTCCAATTTCCTTGTAATACACACGCATTTAATACAACCAGTAATTGCCAACTTATTGATCAATAAGTTGCATAATCACCATTAATTTCTGCATGAAAAATATCTTCGCCCTTGTCAGCTTTCTCAAAAGTTTCAAGCATCTCTGCATGAGGGATATACACATCAAACGGTAGTCCTTTTCATGAACAACTTTAATTAAAGTAATCTATATGAATTCAGACACTGGAAGCCGTAGAGGTGCTCATATTTGAATTGCCCTGATAGTATATCTAAAATGGTTTTCAGAGAGCTTTTCCTCTGTCCAATGATCAAAATTAATCAACTCAACTTCATTGTACTCGATATTTTCAAGCTTTTTCTCTCCACTGATAATATTCTGAAAATATTTTTTTGAAGTATTATTGAACCGTACCTTCAAGCTAAACGATGAAAAATCTTTTACCACCAACAATTACAACCCTTTTGCAAAACACCAAAGTAAAAATAGAAAAACTATTTTAAGAGCAAACGTCCCTTGAAAGAAATGCACAATCAATTCCTCTATACACAATATACGCAAAGATTCTCGTAGCTTATTTCAATTTTTCCTACGCTGCATTGCAATTCGCTTTATAAGATTTTCGAGATAAACATCAAGTGAATATGTAAGTCGAAGCCAATCACGAAGGTGCAAAAGGATTATAAGATCCATTAGCCCTTCGCCATTGTGAAGGTTCAGTGAAACTGCTTGACCAAAGACCAATTTTATTATTGCGTGCTGTTTCTTCAGCATGACGATACTGTACTGGAATAGGATTTTTACTCTCTTTTGAAAGCACCAACATACCCTCTGCAAGACCGGCTTCAGCTAAATCAACCCCTTGAACAAAACATTGGGCATAATAAACACCATTATGCATAAGATTCTGCTTACAGGATAAATCCTGACCAAGTGTTTTAGTAACCAACCAAGCCGTTGTAACTGCACCACAGGGCCATTCTTGATCATTTAATTTTGCTTTTTGACGCGGAGCACAGGTATCCACACCATAGAGATGAATATCACGAACAACATGCTTACGCCAAGATTGCGCAACAGGAGTGACCAATTTAAATGTAACGCCACTAGTAACCGATGCCATCCCCTGAAAAACAGCCGCATTATTCTGTGAAACACTCTTCTGTAGATGAAGAACTGGTTCAGCTTTTGCTAAATGCTGTTTGGTGATGAGTTGCGTTAACTTTCCCTGTTCCAAATGCATATCAACAATATCTTGAACATCTCGCATTGTGAATATCTTGAGAATGCTCAAATCTATTTTATCTTTATATTGGCTTACCCCCCACAAAATAGATCCCATAATGTAAACAATAACGATCTGTTTAAATCGTACTCGTTTCATACATTCTCTTAAAAAATTCATTGTTTCTCTGCCCTTTTTTACATTTTTACCAACAACCCTTCCTTGCTCTTGGAGAAAAAACTATTAGCCGAATGGGTTAAGCATTAAATATATTTGATAAAGAAAAATATTATTTCTTTACAATGGTGAATATTGCTATTTCAAGAAAAATATACAACTTAAAATTGCCATTTTTATGTAACACAATCTTAAAATGAAATTCTTCTGTCTCTTGGAAGAACATTTTGAAAGTAAGTAAAAACCACTATCAAAGCTTTTAGAAAGAAAACAATCGAGGGGCGATAAAGGCTGTAAGCTGTAAAGCAAGGGGGCTCTTCGGTTATTGAGAGACAAGAGGATGTTAACAGACAGTTCTTTTTTTAAGAGAGGTAAAATGACAGAAAATACATCCAAGAACATCATTTTTATCATTACCATGCTGCTTTTAACCGCATTCGTTGTAATAGATCCTTCTTATGCTGCTCCTGCCGGTGCTAGTGGTCTGGGAAATGTTGATAATGTTTTACAGAATATTGTTGATATGATGACAGGGACAACGGCAAGGCTTATTGCGATCATATGTGTTGCCGCCGTGGGCATTGGCTGGATGTACGGCTTTATTGATTTACGCAAAGCGGCTTATTGTATTATCGGCATTGGTATTGTTTTTGGTGCTCCAACTCTCGTTGGGAAGTTAATGAATAGTGCTACATAAATGAACGAAGATATCCTCTTTCTTGCCTGTACACGACCTGCCATGTTTGCTGGTGTTACAATGGAAGCAATGGCCCTTAATGTCATGGCAACAACCATCCTTTTTATTCTCACAAGCGGTTTTGCCATGATTGGTTTTGGTGTTGGGGTACACTTTATTTTACGTGAAGTGACAAAACACGATCACAACCAGTTTCGCGTACTATTTGCTTGGTTCAACACCCGAGGAAAACAAAAAAACGTCAGTAGATGGGGAGGTGGATCTACATCTCCATTATGCCTTGTCCGTACTTATAAGGAACTGAGTAGATGAAACAGACGTCGAGCATGAAAAAGGAAACTTTGCCTGAAGAATACATTCCTTATGTGCGCTACGTTAACCAACATGTCATTGCATTAAACTCACGCTGCTTAATGACTGTAATGGCCGTTGAGGGTGTAAATTTTGACACTGCAGATATCGATCAAATAAATTCCTTACACGACCAATTAAACACTCTCTTGAAAAACATCGCAGATGAACGTGTTGCTTTATATTCTCATATCATCCGCCGGCGCGAAATGCTCTATCCAGAGGGTCGTTTCTCTTCATCTTTTGCAGCAACATTAGATGAAAAATACAAAAAGAAAATGGTTTCGCAAGAGCTTTATAGAAATGATCTCTTCATTTCACTGCTCTGGAATCCGGCTTCAGATAAAACGGAACAACTTGCCTCATTTTTTCAACGATTAGCAAAAGCTAAGAAAACACAATCTGAACCAGATGGGGAAGCCATTCGGAAACTTGAAGAGTTAAGCCAAGATTTTATACAAGGTTTGGAAGCCTACGATGCACGCCTCTTGTCAATTTATGAACATGAGGGGATGTTATTTTCTGAACAAAGTGAGTTTTTACACCAGTTAGTGGGGGGAAGACGTGAACGTATTCCTCTCACATTTGGCACCATTGCTTCAACGATTTACTCAGATCGTGTTATTTTTGGTAAAGAAATTATCGAAATTCGCCATGAAAGCAATGAACGCTTTGTTGGTATGTTTGGGTGGAAAGAATATCCTTCTAAAACACGCCCAGGTATGACCGATGGTTTACTTACAACACCGTTTGAATTCATTTTAACACAATCTTTTGTCTTTAAGAGTAAAGCAGCTGCCGGTGCCATTATGGGCCGCAAGCAAAATCAAATGATTAACGCAGCCGATCGTGCGAGCTCACAAATTGAAGCACTGGATGAAGCACTGGATGATTTAGAATCAAATCGTTTTGTTCTAGGTGAACATCATCTCTCCCTAGCCGTTTTTGCTGATCACCCGAAAATATTGGCTGAAAATCTCTCAAAAGCACGTTCCCATTTAACCAATGGTGGAGCGGTTATTGCTAGAGAAGATTTAGGATTGGAAGCTGCATGGTGGGCGCAATTGCCCGGAAATTTTAGCTATCGTGCGCGTTCTGGAGCTATTACCAGCAGAAATTTTGCAGCTTTATCACCTTTCCATTCCTTTCCCATTGGTAAACTTGAAGGCAATGTTTGGGGATCTGCTGTAGCATTATTAAAAACGCAAGCGAGTTCACCTTATTATTTTAATTTTCATTATGGTGACCTTGGAAACACCTTTGTTTGCGGTCCATCGGGATCTGGTAAAACAGTAATCGTTAATTTTCTTCTCGCACAATTACAAAAACACAACCCCACAATGGTCTTTTTCGACAAAGATCAGGGTGCAGAGATTTTTGTGCGGGCTGGAGGTGGAAAATATAAACCTTTGAAAAATGGGCAACCTACTGGCATTTCCCCTTTAAAAGGCATGGAATACACTGAAAAAAATAAAGTCTTTCTTCGTAATTGGATCTTAAAACTCGTTACTACTGAAGGGCAAACAGTGACAGAACAAGAGCGACAAGATATCGCCAAAGCCATTGATTCATTAGAAAGTTTGCCCCGTGCACAACGCTCTCTTGGTGCTCTTCAACTGTTTTTTGATAACACATCAAAAGAAGGAATTGCCATACGGTTACAACCTTGGATTAGAGGCAATGCCTTAGGCTGGGTTTTTGATAACGATCAAGATGATCTTAATCTAGACGCACAATTTATTGGTTATGATATGACCGATTTCTTAGACAATGAAGAAATTCGGCGCCCTTTGATGATGTATCTGTTTCACCGCATTCTCGATCTTATTGATGGGCGGCGCATTATTATTATCATTGATGAATTCTGGAAAGCACTTGAAGACGATTCCTTCAAAGCTTTTGCACAAGATCGCCTCAAGACGATCCGGAAACAAAATGGCATGATGTTGTTTGCGACGCAAAGCCCTAAAGACGCTTTAAACTCAACAATTGCACACACGATTATTGAGCAATGCCCTACCCAAATATTTTTTCCAAATCAAAAAGCAAATTACCACGATTATGTTGAAGATTTCAAACTGACTGAACGCGAGTTTGAGCTCATACAATCAGAGTTGAGCAGAGAATCTCGTCGTTTTCTCATTAAACAGGGGCAAAATTCCGTCGTTGCAGAACTCAATCTACGGGGGATGAACGATGAGATCGCCGTCTTAAGCGGCACAACCAAAAATATTGAACTCATGAACCAAGTTATCAACGAATATGGGACAAACCCTAATCAATGGCTGCCCATATTTCATCAAAGGAGAGAAAATCAATGAAAAAATATAGCTTAATCCCATTGTTATCTTTGTCTTTTATCTCTCATGCAATCTCACAAACCACGCCCGATGTGGATGAATATTATAAAAGTGCATTAGAAAACACGCAAAAATTAGATGCTGCAAAATCAGAAACAGCTGAAGCAATTTATTCGTTTACAACAGAAAATATAAAAAAAATTGAAGAAATAAGTAAAAAAATTGAAAATATTAAAGCAAAAACAGAGACTAAACCTGAAGAATTACAGGCTGCTCAACAAGCTCTTCAAATAGAACTCTCTCTTCTTCAGGCAAAGCTTCAAGCGGACGTTTTAAAACTTCAGTCTTTGGCTATGATTCAAGCAAAAGATACGAAAACAAAAGATGAAATCCGTGAAGAAGAAGAACAAAAAAAGCACCAAGCACTTGCAAAAAAATTAAAAGAAAAACTTGAGAATTCCAATGTCCGACTTTAGTTTTGCCCCATTTGAGAGCATTTCCGGATATATTCTAGCACCACTGGATAGTGCGATGAATACAACAGTGAGTGGTTTGTCTTCTGCGATTTCAAAACCACTCAATCTTGCCTCAATCATTTTTATCTTTCTGTATGGCTATAATGTTATGACTGGTCGCGTCGCCCTTTCCATGCATAGTCTTCTCAATAATGTCGTTAAAATCATTGTTGTAACGACAATGGCAACGAATGCGGACACTTTTAATATCTATGTTAAAGAGATTTTCTTCAATGATTTAGTAAACGCTATTGGAAATGCGCTCAACAGCAACCCTACAGGCTCTAATGTTTTTGATTATATTTTGTTACAGGCAACTACGCGCCAGCAAGAGGTTTTAGCTAAAGCTTGGTTCCTTGAAAAAATCATGGTTGGTCTCCTTGGTGGTTTAATGGTTATAGCTGTTATTATTTTTTGTATAGGCGGTTTTATTGTCCAAATATTTGCACAGGTTGCACTTGTAATGATTATAGGACTAGGCCCCCTTTTCATCAGTTTGTATTTATTCAACGCAACCAGAAAATTCACCGATGCATGGATTACCACTTTAGTCAATTTTACTATTTTGCAAGTTCTCGTGATCATGCTGGGAACGATTATGTGCAAAATTATCTTACACGTTCTCAAAGATTCATATGATTCAATCTATCTTCTTTTTCCCCCTGTTGTTGTCATTTCGATAGTAGGAGTCATTCTCTTCCGTGCGCTTCCTGGCATTGCCTCTGCCCTCGCCTCTGGCGGACCATACTTTAATGCTGGAATATCCTCAGGAGGACAAATTTTCACCATGCTTTCCGGTGGTGCTAAAGCTGGTGGAAATGCAGCAAAAAGTGCAGCTTCAAAACTCTCTGGTGCTGCAGGTGTGGCAGCCAAAGCCGCAAAAATGGGAGCTCGAGGTCGTGGTCGATTTTAATGTCAGACGCCTCTTAACAAGAACAAGAGGTCTTGTTTTTGTGTCGCGTGCGCTAAAGAGCGCACGCCTCACACGTATATTGCGTGAAACACTTGATATTCTTGGTTCCACAAGATCAATCAGAATTTTTCATCGTTTGCTTTTGTGAAATTATTCAGAGCAAAAACAAAATCATGCGTTGTATTCCAAAGTATTTGTGAGTTCAAAAAATGAAAAGAAAAATAACTTTTTTTGTGATCCTTACCACCGTGCTTACCGGCTGTGCCTCTCTGAGTGGCCCCAAAAAACCACCACGATGTAATGGCAAACACACCCGCGCTTTAAATAGAGATAAGTGGGATTGGGATAATAAAAACATCATACTACAAGAAAAAATCGTAAAACCTGTTACGACACCCATTATCCTTAATACCTTGGAGAGTGAAAAAGCGACAGCTGACGTAACCCCTCATACAGCTTTATTAAACCCCATAAACCATGAAGCGCTTTTTGATAAAACTGCGGAGGTCACGCGTGAAAAGTGATGCACTTGAAGAATATATAAAAGAAGCACGCTCATTCGATATTGATCGCATGCATGGCATGCGCGTGCGGATGAAAATTTCCATGGCTTTGACAGTGCTTTTTGGATTAATGACGATCGCCTTAGCTTTAGCTGTAGCAGCATTAACACCCTTAAAAACCGTAGAGCCCTTTGTAATCCGTGTGGATAATTCAACAGGCATTGTTGATACGGTGAGTGCCCTAAAAGAATCTCCCAACAACTATGATGAAGCGATAACACGTTATTTTGCTGCAAAATATGTTCGTGCACGCGAAGGTTATCAAGCCTCCGAGGCAGAAAACAATTTTCGCTTAATCTCTCTTTTATCTTCACCAGAAGAACAAAACCGTTTTGCAAGATGGTATGCGGGTAACAATCCCGAAAGTCCACAAAATATCTATCAAAACATGACCGCTACAGTCATGATCAAATCAATCTCCTTTTTAAGCAAAGATCTTATTCAAGTGCGTTACTATAAAACAGTGAGAGAACTGAATGGAAAAGAAAATATTTCCCATTGGGTTTCGATCTTAAATTTTTCCTACATTAATGCACAAATTTCAACGACGGACCGCTTAATCAATCCCCTTGGCTTTCAAGTATCGGAATATAGATCCGATCCAGAGGTGATAAAATGATCCAATTTTCAAAAATAACCTTTTTTGCTTTCATTATGGCAATAAGTTGTCATACCGCATCCTCATTTGCAGAAACAGCACCTGTAAGTGCACGCAAAGACAATCGCATCAGATTTGTCAATTATGACCCATACAATGTCACTCAAATCATTGGCTCCATTCGTTCTTCAGTCCAGATTGAATTTGCCGATGATGAAGAAGTAACCTATGTGGGTATTGGCAATTCCGTTGCTTGGCAAGTTGCCCCAGCTGGTCACTTTGTCTTTTTAAAACCGCGCGAAGTGCAACCCGTCACCAACTTACAAATTGTAACAAGCCGCCAAGACGGGACAAAAAGGTCTTATCAATTCGAACTCCAAGTACGTGAAGGCGATGTTTCAGCAGGCAATGATACATATTTCTTGGTCAAGTTTCGTTATCCAGAAGATGAAGCCTTGCGGAGAAAATTAGCCGAAGCAGCGAAAGCTGCACAGCGCGAAGAAAACTTTGTCAATGATATTTTAAACACCCATGAAGATTTTGGACCACGCAATTGGGCTTATGAAGCGCAAGGTTCAACCCTCATTGAACCAAGCTCTGTCTATGACAACGGTAAAACCACAACCTTTATATTTTTGGGCAATACTGAAATCCCTGCCATTTATCTTGTCTCGCGTGATGGGCAAGAATCTCTGGTTCCAAAATCGATTAAAGGCAACAAGGTCATTGTACATGCTACAGCTGCGCAATTCACTTTGCGTCGTGGAAATGACGTACTGTGCATCTTCAATAAAAGGTTTGTGCCTGAAGGAATTAACCCTGAAACTGGAACAACATCACCCTCTGTACAACGTAAAGTGAACATAGGAAACCAGCCATGAATGACGAAATGGATGAAAAAAGCATCAATGATCGCGATACGATAAAGGACCTTCAAGGGAAAAAACAGCATACCAATGTAGGCAAAGCAGCTGCTCTTGTTATCCTTTTCAGTGTCTGCATTTATTTAGCATATTCAACGCTTGTCACAGACAAAAAACAAGCTGTTGAACTACCAAAAGAAGGAGTTATTAAGCAAACAGAATTTTTCAGACCTGCACCACAAAAACCTATACCTCTTGAACCAATCGAACAAAATAACACTCTGTTGCCAAAGGTTGAACTCCCAACTCCAAAAATAAATCAATCAAAGTCCAATGATCCACTCTTGGAAGCGGCACAACGTGCTCCTGTATTAGCCTATACGAACACACAACAAGGCAAAACAAATACAGCAACCAATAATGCCGCTTTGCTTCAACGCGAAAGCAAATCTGATGAAACAGCACAACGCTTTAATCATCTTCTCAAGCCAACAACCCTTGAAGGTATTCGTGCCTCAACCCTTGGCAATCGAAACTATATCATCGCGATGGGCGCTTCTATCCCTTGTATCTTAGAAACAGCGATCAGCAGTGACCAACAAGGATTTACCAGCTGTATCGTCTCCAGAGATATTTTATCAGACAATGGGAGAGTTGTCCTTCTTGATAAAGGCACACAAATCGTTGGCGAATATCGTGCTGGATTAAAAAAAGGACAAAATCGTCTCTTTGTACTATGGAATAGAGCCAAAACACCAAGTGGTGTCATCATAACGTTAGCTTCACCAGCGACAGATTCCTTAGGACGTTCTGGTATAGATGGAGATATTGATAATCATTGGTTCGAACGAATTGGGTCTGCGCTTCTTGTATCGATTGTCAAAGATGCAACAAGCTATGCGAGAGGCCGTCTTTCAAAAAGCCAAGACAAGAGTGACTCTGAAACAACCTCTTCAGGACAAAATATTGCAAATATTATCACAGAAAATTACGCCAATATTCCTCCAACATTATCCAAGAACCAAGGGGAAATGGTTAATGTGTTTGTTGCCCGCGATTTAGATTTTTCCAGTGTTTATAAATTGAAAGTCGTCGAAAACAAAAAACAAATTGTCAATCGGGCCCTTTCAAGAAACTTTTATAAAAACCCTACAGTAACTTTGAAATGAACCAAAACATGCACCAGTTGAACGACGAAACCGTCGCAATTGTTCTAACCAAACTTGAACCCATAAGTCCTTTTCTAAAAGATGAAAGTCTTTTTGAAATCGTCATCAATCGTCCTTATCAAGTGATGACTGAAGGAGTTGAAGGATGGAAAACAATAGAAGCACCAACCCTCTCATTTAATGAGCTTATGGGAATTGCTAAAGTTGTCGCTTCCTATTCTAAGCAAAATATATCGGACAAAAATCCCATATTATCCGCTACCCTGCCAGGAAATGAACGTATTCAAATTGTCATTCCTCCGGCAGTGGAAAAAGACACCATCAGTATGACAATTCGCAAACCCTCATCGCAGAGTTTTTCCCTCGAAGATCTTGCAAATAAAGATCTTTTTTCGCTGTGTGAGCAGGTATCATTTACACCCTTATATGATTATCAATTGCGTTTTAACGAACTCAAAAGCACTGAGCATGACTTGGTAACCACTTACTGTAATAAGGATTTTGTCTCTTTTTTAAACCAAGCTGTAAAGTGCCAAAAAAATATTTTAATTGCAGGGAAAACGGGCTCTGGTAAAACAACGTTGTCAAAAGCATTAATCGCTAAAATTCCCAAGGATGAGCGTATTATTACCATTGAAGATACACAAGAACTGGTTGTATCACAACCCAATCATGTTTCTATGATCTATTCAAAAGATGGACAAGGTTTAGCCTCTGTCGGTCCCAAAGAATTGCTTGAATCTGCTTTACGCATGCGTCCTGACCGTATTCTTTTACAAGAACTTCGAGATGGTACAGCTTTTTATTACATCCGCAATGTCAATTCAGGCCATCCAGGTTCGATTACTACAGTGCATGCTTCAACAGCACTTGCTGCCTTTGAACAAATGACCCTCTTAGTCAAAGAAAGCGAAGGTGGAGGTGATTTAGACCGTGATGATATTCGAGGTCTATTGATTTCAATGATTGATATCATCATCCAATGCAAACGAGTTGAAGGAAAATTCAAAGTCACAGAAATATATTATGACCCGTTCAAACAACGAAACATCTTTGGAGGAAACTAAAAACCTCCCATACCAAAAAGCTTGTTTAATGCAAGTGTTGAAACGTTAAAAAGGAAAAATAAATGAAAACAAAGACGGAAGAGAATCTTTCATCAGCCACCCCAGAAGAATTTAAAAAACGCCGTGAAGCGGTTGATGCAGCCATCAGCAGCCATGCACTTGAAGGGATAACACTTCATCCTACAACACTCAAAATTTTAGAAGAATATGCGAGGGGGCATATTTCACTAGAAGAATTTAACACTCTTATGGACAACGCTATATTATAAGGAGGTAACAATGCCAAAAGCAAAATTTAAAAAAACAGGTCTAGCATCCACAGTGCCTTCCCCTGAGCATTATATGTATCCTAAGAGCAAAACACTGAAAAATAAATATGGAATAAAGGACCTTGATGCCTTTACTGCCAGATGTGCACATGATTCAGCAAAAGCAATGATCAATCTGCGTGAAGAACCTCTGCCAGAAAAGTTTGATAGCTCCTATCTACAATATCTTCATAAAAACTTGTTTGAAAATACGTTTGAATGGGCAGGACAAACCCGCAATGTCCCCTTTACATTTGCAGATGGCTCCACTGCCGTCGCACCAATAATGAAAAAAATAACGAATTTTGCTGTTGGTAGCGAATTAGAAAAATGTCTCAATAAATTAGATCAAACACTCACCACGAAGAATAATTTGCAAGGTTTATCGTGCAAAGAATTTGCTCATGAAGCAGCAGAAATATTTGCCTCTCTTAACTATACACATCCTTTTAGAGAAGGAAATGGACGTACACAACGAGTCTTTTTTGAAAATCTTGCCAAAGCAGCAGGCCATCAGCTTGACTTTTCGCTTGTAACAAAAGAACGCATGTTGGTTGCCAGTGTCGCTGCAATACAAGATAACAATCTAGAACCTATGCACCATCTGTTTGAGGATATCTCTAATCCAAATAAAATACTTCTTTTAAAAGAATTCATGGACAACATGAAAGAGAGTGGGCGCAATGTTAATGATCGTCCCGTTATGGTTGTAAAAGAAGGTGAAACCTATACAGGAACTTATAGAGGCGCTGGTTTTGAAAGCTTTGCATTCAACGTAAAAGGTGCTTACATCATCGGTCAAAAAGAGCACCTCACACCAGAACAACTGAAAACATTAAAACCCGGTGATAGAATTACCTTTACAGCCCCAAAAGCCGAAGAACTTGAAAAAGTGCTCATCCCCAAAGAACAACTCGCCCCTTTAACAAAAAGTGAACTTTCCGAAAGGATTGCAGAAGACGCTAGTGTCCACATATGCCGCGAACAAATCCAGAAATGCGCAAAAATTGTTTATGGCAGCTCAAAAACATTAAACGAACAGATGGTGGAAATTATTAGGAACCCAAGCTTTGGAGACCAACTCGCCAATCAGATTGAAAGAGCACCTCACTCTGTTTCTCGTCTTGCAGGGATCAACCTCTTTTGCTTTCAAAATCAAGCGCGCGCAAATGCTAAAGAGCATGTTGATGTACTTTGTAACGCAGTTGCAAATTATGCACATGCTGTAAAACAAGCTCAGAAAGAAATCCTACAAGAGCATCAAGCAGAACAAAAACGCTGCGGAAAAACAGTAGAAATGCCAAGTAAAAATTTGCAGGATATTCTTTCCTTACCAAAAGAACTGCAGCAAGAAGCTTTAGCATCTTCTCCCTTTCTTCAAAAAGAACTCAGTAATTTTGTAAAAAAAATCAATAACCGTCTTTCACCAAGCGAGCAGAAAGCACTCAAGGAGTATGATCATGAAACACTTGCGAAAAGTCTTGGTGTTTCAGAACATAAAGCACAAGAAATTACAGAAATCGCTAAGCAAGCCAAAGAAGTACACCAACAATCGCAAGGACGTACAGTCAATCGCTCAAAAACGCTCGCTATGGCCAGCTAAACGTGTGAAATCTTGCTTCCTTTATTTGACCCCCAACAGCTGGGAGAGTGCCAAAACTCTCCCGCTCATAAAAAAGGAAGCTATCTGACGTCCTAGCACTGATTTTGAAAGTAGCATTTTGTGGCATAGTCAGAAAAAATCGAAAGTAAGAGACAATGAAATACACAAAGACACAATTGGCGCTTATTTTTATACCAATCATTTTAGGGAGTTTAACGATATTCCTTGTTCCTCATTTGTTGTCGCTTATCACAAATGGATTAAAAGACAATCAAATTTACTGGTATCTTCGTTCAAAACCCTTATTGGTATTGGTGCTGGTTGCTGCTGTTTCATTGTTTTACACTCTATCGCAAAAACTGCACTTGCGCAGAGCAATCACGCTTGTTTCAGCCGTCTTTTTTGGGATCACTGCTCTTTACTATATTGGCGGTGAAATAAAGCGCTTAAGCCCCTATGTTGGACAACAAGGGATAACTTGGAACTATGCTCTCAAGTTCATGGATTCCATGGTTATCTTTGGCGTCATCATCGGTGTTGCTCTTTTAACAATTCAAGTCATGACAACCTTTCCACGCACCAACAAAATCAAGCGTGCAAAAAAAGGAATTTTTGGTGACGCCTCATGGATGCATTTAAGAGAAGCAGCCAAAATTTTTCCTGCTAATGGCCAAATTGTTGTTGGTGAAAGATACCGTGTTGATCAAGATAATGTGTGCAATATTCCCTTTGCGCCTGGCAATAAAACTACATGGGGGAAAGGCGGGACAGCACCTTTGCTCACCTTTAATCTTGATTTTGGTTCAACTCACATGATCTTTTTTGCCGGTTCTGGTGGATATAAAACAACAAGTACAGTCGTTCCAACATGTTTAACATATCCAGGCTCGATTGTTTGCCTCGATCCTTCAACCGAAGTTGCACCTATGGTCAAATTTGCGCGGAAAAAAATGGGAAATAGAAATGTTATTGTTCTCGATCCCAATTCGGTTTTAACAAAAAATTTTAATGTGCTCGATTGGCTTTTAGATGATAGTGTACCACGTACACAACGTGAAGCTAATATTGTAGGTTTTTCCAAATTGCTTCTCACGGATAAAAAATCAGATAATTCTTCAGCAGAATATTTTTCGACACAAGCACATAATCTTTTAACCGCTCTTCTTGCACATGTCATATTTTCTGATGAATATGAAGACCATGAGCGGAATTTAAAAACACTACGCGGAATTTTGTCTCAATCAGAAACAGCTGTTGTGAATCAATTGCGTATGATTCAAGAAACAACACCCTCTCCTTTTATTCGTGAAATGGTCGGTATTTTCACAGAAATGGCAGACCAAACCTTTTCAGGGGTCTACACAACTGCATCAAAAGACACCCAGTGGCTTTCTTTGTCCAATTACGCTGATCTTGTCTGTGGGGATGATTTTGCATCCTCGGATATCACAAACGGGAATACAGATGTTTTTCTCAATCTTCCCGCAAGTATTTTAAACAGTTATCCAGCAATTGGACGGGTCATTATTGGTGCCTTTTTAAATGCAATGATTACAGCTGACGGTAATTACAAAAAGCGTGTTTTGTTCGTCTTGGATGAAGTCGATCTCCTTGGCTATATGAACATTCTAGAAGAAGCGCGTGACCGAGGCCGTAAATACGGCACATCCTTAATGCTCTTTTATCAATCCTCTGGACAGTTGGTCAATCACTTTGGAGAAGCGGGAGCGCGCTCATGGTTTGAAAGCTGTTCATTTGTGAGTTATGCCGCCATCAAAGATCTCCAAACAGCCAAAGACATTTCAGAACGTTGTGGTCAAATGACCGTTGAAGTGACAGGAACAAGTAAATCAAGAGGTTTGTCTTTAGCAAAAGGCTCCCAAAACATCAATTATCAACAAAGAGCCCTGATTTTACCCCACGAAATTATCCAAAATATGCGTCAAGATGAACAAATTATTCTTATGCAAGGGCAGCCCCCTTTACGATGTGGTCGAGCGATCTATTTTAGAAGAAAAGAAATGTTAGCGGCTGCTGAAAAAAACCGTTTTGCCCCACAAGCAAAGAAAAAGTGAAAAATATTCTCTTATGGGTATTGAGCAACAAAATAATAACAACAGCATAAAAGGCAAAAAGCATACGTTCTATCTCACAAAAGCCTACTAAAAAGGAATTTTTGTATGATCCAACAAGAAAAATATGGTGAAAAAAAATTCTTAATTGTTACTTTTGTGCATGTGCTTACAAACGCTAACGCTTTTTATGAAGGGCCCCAAAAAAACCAAACAATCAATGGCGACCATAACCACGATTTTCACACTTTAAATACCCATCAAAGAGCTTTTGAAAACAGCTTTATTAAAAGCAAAACACTAGAGAACACACTCATTTGTAAAAATGATAAACAATGGTGGAAAATATACCCAAAAGACTTTCCAACAGCACATTCAAAAAGAACAAAAAGCACATTCAAAAAAGAAATGTGCATGACCATAATCCCAAAGGAACATTCTGCATCTCTCGCTTCAAAAGAATTACAAAAGCATCACAAAGCAGTTGAAGCCGGCATCAGCACCCATACACTTGAGGGAATATCGCTCCCTCCTAAAACACTCAAAATTTCGAAAGAATACGCGAAGGGGGGACTTTTCACACGAAGAGTTTAACACTCTCATAAGCCACCCTATTCTCTAAGGAGATATCCTATGTTAGAGCAAAATTATCTGTATAAAAATAACAAAACATTGAAAAATAAATATGGCATCAAAAACCCACACAAGCTGTATGAACGTTGTGCTCATGAAGCAGCCAGAGCGGCTGTGAACTTTCGCCATGAACCACCACCACGAAAATTTGATGCTGCTTATCTGAAATTAATTCACTGGAACCTTTTCTACAAAAGTTTTGAATGGGCCGGACAGACCCGTGATCAGTCCTTTACATTTGCAGATGGTACCACTGCCCGTATGCCGGCGATGCGACCAAAAAGCTATAAGGTTCCCTTTGCTATCGGTCCACAAATTCAAAGAGAGCTTAAGCAATTAGAACAAAGGCTTACCGCAAAAAATAATCTACAAGGTTTATCGCGGAAAGAGTTTGCTGTAGAAGCCGCTGAGGTGTTTATAACTCTCAACCATGCACATCCGTTCAGAAAAGGCAATGGGCGCACACAACGCATGTTTATGGAAAAGCTTGGACAAGCAGCGGGCCATCCAATTGACTTTTCTTTTATCACAAAAGAACGCCTGACACAGGCTAGTATTGAAGCAATGCAAAACGGTAACTCGCAACCAAT
The DNA here is from genome assembly GCF_023920105.1 of Bartonella taylorii. Classification (NCBI taxonomy): domain Bacteria; kingdom Pseudomonadati; phylum Pseudomonadota; class Alphaproteobacteria; order Hyphomicrobiales; family Bartonellaceae; genus Bartonella; species Bartonella taylorii. The sequence goes on along the minus strand of NZ_CP083693.1, from coordinate 145,979 downwards.
GAAAGATCTGTTTGAGGATAGCACCCATCCACAAAAAGCACTTGTTTTAAAGGAATTCATCTCTCAAATGAGACGTGCTGGACTTAATGAAATCAACAATCGTGTTGTTGTCGCAGCAAAAGAAGGTGTGACCTACGATGGCATCTTTAGAGGAATGAGTGCAGAAGGTTTTGTTCTGGAAATGAATGGTACTTTCATCATCGGTCACAAAGATGATCTTTCACCAGAGCAAGTAAAATCATTACAGAATGGTGATCGCTTCTCTTTCCAGAAAAGCAATGTTAAAAACCTGAGAGAAACACTGATCCCAAGAGAGAGATTAGCACCTCTCACCAATGAGGTGCTTGCCGAAAAACTGGTAAATAATTCCGGTGTTGAATCATATCGCTCTGAAGTCGAACGTTTATCAAAAATCATTTATGGCAATACACACGCACTAAACGAAACAATGGAAACAATCAATATAGATCCAAGCTTGTGCACACAGTTCGCGGAACAAATTATCCAAAATCCTAAATCCGTTTGTAAGCTTGCAGGAAGGAAAATGCTTGGTATAAGAAGCCCAGCGCGCAGACGTGCGGAAGAGGCTGTTCCACAGCTAGTTGAAGCACTTCACAACTATGGTGATATGACACAACAAATAATGACTGACATCATAGAGCACTATCAAAAAGAACAAAATCGCTTGAACCAATCTATCGAAAAGCCTACGAGAGACTTGCAAAACCTTTTTTCCTTACCACCAGAACAACAAAGAGAAGCTTTGTCCCATTCTCCCGCACTGCGACAAGAACTGCATGGTTATGGGCGTCAATTACAAAATCGTTTATCATCACAAGAGCGTAAAGCCATACAGGAAAACGATCTTACAAGACTTTCTTGCATGCTTGGTGTATCGGAAAGCAAAGCAAAAGACATTATTAAAACCGTAAACAACACCAAAGAAGCACATTGTCAGATGCGCACCCTCAAAATCAGTCGCTCTTCATCGCTAGCTCTTACCGGATAAAAACTGATATAATTTAGCTTCTTATCTATCCTCTTGGCGCAAATCATTTCATTTTAATTGCGTCAAGAGTTGTTATGAAATGTTACAGAAAAGCTTCATCAAAATAGACCACGTAATTTTATTTAACTTATTGATAAAATTTCACAAAAAAACTGTATAAAAGACATAAATATCGATTACGATAAGCGCGAATAGCGGAGGATCTTTGGAGATCATTCAAATGGACATCCTCCTTCGTAGCAAAGCTATAAAAGCATAGAGGTGGAGAGTGGCCAAAGAAGTTTTCTAAAATAATTCTTGAAAGGAAACATACATGAAAAAGAATCATCCATCCCCTTCTCCACAAGCTAACCCAGAAGTCCTCTACGCAGAGGTTAATAAACCAAACAGAAAACAACACCCCACACAACAAACGGCCCCTGAAGAGCTCTACGCAAAGGTTAATAAAGCACCAAGACAGCGCTCCCCACAATCAGAAGAAACTATCTATGCACCCCAAAAGCCACTAGGAAATCCCTATGACAGACTTGGTGGGAAGCCAAGTGATGGGCGACGTACTGACAGGCTAGTAGACCCCTATACAGTAACTGATCTGGAGGCAAGTAATTGGGGAGAGCCTTACTACAGCACCGTTGGCGAGGGTGCACATAGAGGACAACGTCACGAGAAACCAGAACATCTCTATGCAGAGCTTGACTTTGGTGAAAATGCTGGGCCTTCCCCCAAAAAGCCAGTGGAATCTGTCTATGCAACGGTTGGCATAGGTGCACAGGGTGGGCAAGACTCCCTACAACGAGAAAATCCTATCTATGAAGGATTGAACACAGGAAGAACAACACCCCCTCCTAAATCCCCGAAAGATGAAATTACTTCAAAACTCTTAAAAAACGTACACTTCCAATATGGTGTAAGAGAAACCCAAGAATGGTGCAAAGTTGTTTTTGGTAACGAGCATGCTTTGAATACCCAACTTGCTAGGATTCTTGATAATCCTCGAGAAGGAGAGAACGTCTTATGGGAAGTTGCAGGGAATCCTGAAGGTGTAGGTAAGCTTGCTGGTACAAAAGTACTTGGTGTGAAATCCCCAAGCCGCAAAGAGGCTGAAGACGGTTTTGGCCCTCTTTGTGCTGCTCTTGAAAGACATGTAAAGACTGCACAAAAGCTACACAAAGACTTTACCCGTGAGCAGGCAAAACAACAAGGACATGAAAGAGGAGAAAGTCCAGAAAGACACGGTGAACACAGACATCATCATCGTCACGCAAGAGAAGAACGCCAGACTTCTCCACAGCGCGAAGTGCAACCACGCAGCAGACATGAGGGTGGAAAAGGAATGGCTTTTGCGATGTAAATATACATAAACTGTTATCTGACCTTTTAGCGCAATTCATTTTATATGGGTTGCGCTAAAATTTTTTGTGCCCTGTTATGGAAAAGTTCCATCAAAACAGTCCCTCTATTTTGTATAACTTATTGATAAAATTTCATAAAAAAGCTGTATAAAAGTCACAAATGTCGATTATGAGAGCTACGAATAGCGCAGAGTCTTTAGAGGTCATTCAGATGGGCACCTTCTTTTGTATAAAAGCTACCAAAGCGTAAAGGTGGAGAGTGCACCAAAGAGGTTTTCTAAAATAATTTTTGAAAGGAAACAGGCATGAAAAAAAAACAACCTTCCCCTTTTGTAGCTCGCATGATAGAAGAATTTGAAAAAAATCATGAACAATCTATTGGAACACCCGCTAATCCCGCAGTTGCCCAAAATAATCAAAAACCACCTCTCCCAAAACGCCCAGAAAAGACTATACCGGCAAGAGTTACTTCACCCAAAATATCTCACGGAAGCGATAAGGCACAAAGCAATACAATAACACAAGACAGCCAAGCGCAACACGTAAGGGTTCCCCCACAAAGACCACCGCGGGCAAGAGACAAAGAGCTAAGCAAAAACACAGCAACACAAGACAGCCAAGCGCAACACGTAAGAGTTCCCCCACAAAGACCACCGCGGGCAAGAGACAGAGAGCTAAACAACAGCACAGCAACAAAGGAGAGTGAAGCACTGTATGCAACACCTGCTCCACAAAAACCACCGCGCACAAGAAATAGTGCACAAAGCAAAAGTGCAACAACACAAGAAAGTGAAACTGTATATGCAGAGCTTGAGATAAAGACACCGCCTCTCACGAGAAATAGAGAAAAAAGCAATGGTGCCACTCAAAAAGAGAGCACCATATACACAACGGTTACTCCATCAAAAGTAAGTACATCTATCCCGAAAGAAGAATTTATCCAGAAAATTAGAAACAATATTTTGGTCCAAGGCTGTAAAGACGAAATCAAAAGTTTGTCTCAAACTGTTTATGGAAACCCAGATATTTTTCAAACAAAACTTGAAGAAATTGAAAAAAATCCTTCCCTTGGAACAAGCCTTTCATGGCAAGTTGCAACAAGTCCTAAACTTGTTGCTAATCTTGCTGGAAAAAAAGTTCTTGGCATAAAAAATCAAGCACGCAAAGAAGCTGAAAAAAATATTTCATCCCTATGTTTTGCCATTGAAAATTATGCCGAAAGTGTAAAACAGGCAAAAGAGAATGTTTTACATGGCCATCGAGCAGAACAGATACGCCATAAACATACACTAGACCTAAAGCAAATGGCTGAAGATCTACAAAAGCCGCGCAAACCTGAGCAAACGCCTCTTTCGCATAAAGAACTCGTTCACAGAGTTAAAAGTAATACGGTGGTCCAATATTGTCACGCAGAAATCATATATTGGTGCACAGTTGCTTATGGCGACCCAAGTATTTTGCAATATAGACTTGAAGAAATTCAAAAATCTCCTGCCATAGGAGAAGAGCTTGCATGGCAAGTTAAAACACACCCTCATTCGTTTGGTAAACTTTCTGGTTACAATATCTATGGCTTTAAAAATGATGCACGCACACAGGCTGAAAATGCTCTTACACGTCTGAGTGAGGCCATTGAAGGCTATGCTGAAGCTATAAAACATGCAAAAGAACAAATTATACAAAGCCAAGAAGAAAAACACAAACGCCATACACAATCTACAGAGCAAGAGAAAAACCTGCAAAGACAGCAAAGCTTATCAAAACCTCCTAAACAACCTGAACACTCACCAGCAGACAGACATCAAGCAGCTGTTGAAACTGCCATGCAAGCTGAATGGAACCGGCTTGGTGCTCGACCACGCACAGTGACAACATCCGAAAAAACTGATGTACAACACAAACAAGAAAGCGTTTTGCCTACTTCTCACGCAGAACAAAAACACCATGAACAAAAAACGCAAAGAGAGCAAACAGCTGAAAATCAGCAAAAATCATTTACAGCTGAACAAGAAAAAATCCCTACTCTTTCGTATAAGGAAATTAGCGACAGAGTTCAAAATGATCACTCTGTTCAACGTGCTCAAATAGAAGTCTACAATTGGTGCAACATTGTTTATAAAGACCCATTTGTTTTGCAATATAACACTGAAGATGTGCAAAAAATTCCTGTTTTGGGAGAAGAACTCTCATGGCAAGTTGCAAATCAGCCCACAATGTTTGCTCCCCTTGCTGGAAAACAAGTGCTTGGCATAAAAAATCAAGCACGCAAATACGCTGAAGGCGCTGTTCCTTCCCTATGTGCTGCCATTGATGATTATACCAAAACTGTAAAAAAAGTCAGAGACGAGATTGTAAAAACGCATCAAGAACAATCCTCCGAGCGAGATAAAAGCATGCAAAAACAAAAAAACCTCTCGCAATCTCCTCAATTGTCTGAGCGCTCATCAGTAAAAAGGCATCCAGAATCTGCTGAAAACTCTATGCAAGTATACAAAAACTCACCAGAGGTTCATCAGCGGAAAGTGAGCGCCTCAAAAGCAATGGCGTTAACCAGCTAAACTTCATAACCTATTGTTTTTAATATAATTTCTTGGTGCAATCATTTTACGTAGATTGCACCAAAAGTTCTTGTGTAATGTTGCAGACAGTCTCAAAAAACATCCCCCTCAATTTATCTAACTAACTGATAAAGTTGTACAATAACACTTCATAACAATAAATATTGACTATGGTCCATACGAATAAAGCAAAATCTTTTGCATCAAAAAAGGGCTTTTTCCTTTGGATAAAAACTATGAAGTAAAGGAGAGAAGCATCGCAAAAAGGCTTTCAAAAGAAATGTTGGTTTGAGAAGCGTGAAAGGAAACATCTATGAGAGACAACCAAGCAAACTATTCTGCGTCTCACACATCAGAACAGCAAAAAACATCAAAAATTTGTGATACCCTCTCTTTTACAGCGCCAAGGGCTAAAAACCTGCGAGATACATTTCCTGCAAAAGAAGAAATAGCACCTTACCTCCTCAGAAAAATGTCTTCATCAGAAGTTCAAGAAGAGAATATGTCACCGCGTAATTTTATTTACCCAAATAATATCACGCTGAAAAATAAATATGGAATAAGGAATTACCGCCAATTCCAAACACAGTGTGCTCACGATTCAGCAAGAGCAATCATTAATTTGCGCCATGAAGCACCACCACAAAAGCTAACATCTGCATATCTCCTCTATATTCACCAGACTTTATTTAAAAATACGTTTGAATGGGCAGGACAAACGCGCGACAAACCCTTTACCTTTGAAGATGGCACTGTTGCCTGCATGCCAAAAATGAAAAAAGCAGGCATTTTTTTTGCATCGGGGGAAAAGGTACAGGAAGGTCTTAGAAATTTAGATAGAACACTTAGCGAAAAGAATAATTTACAAGACTTAACCCGCGAAGAGTTCATTGAACATGCAACTGAAATGATGATACAATTAAACTACACCCATCCTTTCAGAGAAGGTAATGGGCGCACACAGCGGATGTTTTTTGAAAAACTTGGTCAAATTGCAGGTCACGAACTAGAATTTTCTCTTGTGACAAAAGAACGCATGAATCTTGCTAGCATTGCGTCACTAAAATTTGGTGATTCAGAAGCGATGAAATATCTGTTTGACGATATCTCCAATCCAGAAAAAACGCTTATTTTAAAGGAATTCATGGACCACATGAAAACTATTGGGCTTGAAAGTATTAATCATCGCCTTATCATGACGGCCAAAGAAGGTGAAACCTATACAGGCTTTTATAGAGGCAGTGGAGCAAATGGTTTCATGGTTGATGTTAATGGTACTTTCATTATAGGGAATAAAAACAATCTCTCACCAGAACAACTCAAAACATTAAAAGTTGGTGATGCCCTCTCTTTTACGGCACCAAGGGCTCAAGACTTACAACAAACACTGATCCCAAGGGAAAAAATAGCACCTCTTACAAGGGATGAAATTGCTGAAAGAGTTCAAAACAGCGCATTAGTCCAAACGAGCATAAGAAAAATCGAAGAATTGTGTAAGATTGTTTATGGTGATCCCCATATTTTGCAAAACAAAATGCCGAAAATTAAAATTCCAGTGACAACTGAAAATATTGCTGAAGGAGAACAGTTTGCACGACAAGTTGAAAGCTTTCCTCAATCTATGCATAGACTTCATGGTATCAATATATGCGGCATAAAAAGTGGCGCACGCGCGCATGCTGAAGAAAATATTTTGCCCTTAAGCCATGCCATTTTTAATTATGTGCATGCTGTAAGACTAGCGGAAAATAATATTCTCGAAAACCACCAGCTAAAGCAAAAACGCTGTGAAAAATCGGTTAAAACGCCTAGTCAAGCGATGAACAATCTCTTTTCTCTATCTAAAGAACAACAGCAAGAATTCTTAGCGCAATCTCCTGAGTTGCGGATGCAAATAAATACTTATATGCTTCAATTACAAGAGCGTCTCTCACCGTGTGAACAAAGAGCTATAAGGGAAAATAATTACCAAGAGCTCGCTAAAACTATTGGCACCTCAGTAAATAATGCAAAGGAAATTGCAAAAATTTTCCAAAAGGGGAAAGAAATACAACTGAATATGCAACCAGAGCATTTTCTTCACCGCCAATCTAAGGAACACGCAGCAGCAAGTTGGAATAAATCTACGAAAGAATATGCTCAAATTTCTAGTCAATCAGTAATGAACACAAAACAATTGATAAAATCCATAAAACAAGAAAAAGCGCCGCAACAAAGTATTCAACGGCATAAAACTGAGAACGTAAAAGTAATGACTATGTGTCTATAAATTTCAATTTTTCAGCCCTTTCTTAAGCTGGATCATCACTTTTAGAGCACTCTCGTCTTTTGCTCATTTTCTCTCAACGAAGAAGATGTGTAAAAAATACAAGATAGATAACTATTGGCTTCCCCATTTTTTCTCCGCTCTTTATCTTTTCATAACATTACCTTCTATCTCCAAAATTGAGAAAAAGAAATTTTAATATTTTATGTAAGAAATCAAACGATAACTAGCAACAACAACTATAGCTTAAAGAGTATGAATGCGCTCTTATTGACAGAAGGGCAAACACCATCGTAAAACGCTTTAGCTTTACAAAAGAGTATTTATATTAACACACTGATTAGATTTTTATGATCTAAAAAGGCTTTATTAATCACTTCTCCTTCATGACAAACCCGATGTATCTTTATGACCTTGATTAAAAAGTTTGCCACTGTTGCTTCCGGAACCTTGATGAGCCGTATTTTTGGCTTTTTACGCGAAATGCTGATGGCAGCAGCGTTGGGGACTGGTCCTGTTTCCGATGCGTTCAATGCAGCTTTTCGTTTTCCCAATACATTCCGCCGTTTTTTTGCTGAAGGCGCCTTTAATGCAGCTTTTATTCCCCTTTTTTCAAAAAAAATTACCGAAGATGGTCAAGAAACCGCATGCAAATTCGCAGAAGAAGTCTTTGGCGTTCTCTTTTCGCTGTTGTTACTTTTAACCATCGCCATGGAATTAAGTATGCCTTTTTTAGTACGAACGGTTATTGCTCCAGGCTTTACAGAGGATGCCACAAAATTTAACGCCACGGTTCATTTTACCGCAATCATGTTTCCCTATTTAACATGCATGTCTTTAGCAGCAATGATGGGAGGAATGTTAAATGCCTTGCGACGCTATTTTATTGCAGCCATAGCTCCCCTCTTTTTGAATATTATTCTTATTGGCATACTTGCCTATGCTTGGATCTATCAGCTTGACGCTTGGCATATCGGCTTAAATCTTTCTTGGGGTGTCTTAGCAGCAGGAATCCTTCAACTCACCTTGATCGCGGTTGCTTTGCGTCAAAGTGGCATGAAAATTTTCCTCCGTCGTCCCCATTTTAGCCCCAATGTTCGCAAGCTTCTCACTTTAGCGTTCCCTGCTGCCATCACGGGAGGTATTACCCAAATCAATTTGCTCATCAATACCAACATTGCTTCTAGCCAATCGGGTGCCGTATCTTCTTTGATGTATGCTGATCGTCTCTACCAATTGCCCCTAGGCGTAATAGCAATTGCCGTTGCAACGGTTCTTTTACCAGAATTAACAAGGGCTCTACGCAGCAAACAGCACAAAGAAACGCACGATTTGCAAAATCGCTCTATTGAATTAACTCTGTTGTTAACCCTACCCGCATCCATTGCTTTTCTACTGCTCTCCACCCCCATTATCAGTTTGCTTTTTGAGCGTGGACAATTTACCAGTCAGTCAACACACCATGTTGCACAGTTACTTGAACTTTACGGGCTAGGACTCCCAGCCTTTGTCCTGATCAAGGTGCTTATTCCTAATTTTTTTGCCCATGAAGATACAAAAACACCGATGATTTTCACCGGCATTTGCGTTTTCATCAATATTGGTCTTGCCTTAACATTATTTCCTTCTTTGTCAGCACGAGGCATTGTCATTGCCGAAATTACCTCTGGATGGGTCAACACACTGTTGCTTTGTGGCATTCTCATCAAACGCAGCTATTGGAAATACGATGCACAACTGCTAAAACGCGTTACATGTTTGATACTCGTCACCGTTTTAAGCATGGTAACCCTTCATTATCTGCTTAATGTGCTTGGCTTTTTGTCTTTTCCCTTATCCTCACACGCGCCGTTTTTCTTGCGTGCCAGCACCTTGGCAGGGATAATGCTTGTCATATTCTTGGTATATCTCAGTGCTTATTTTTTACTTGACACACGTTCGTTTTTCCGCACCCTCAAAAATTTCACAAAACACCTCTAATATTTTATCTTGCTTTCATAAAAACGCTCTGACACAAAACACAAAATAAACAACCTGACTTAAGAAAGAACTTTTCTATGGGCACCTTTACACCGCTTGTCTTTTCCGGCGTACAACCGAGTGGTAACTTACATCTTGGCAATTATCTTGGAGCCATAAAGCATTGGGTTGAGCTGCAAACATCTTATAATTGTCTATATTGCGTTGTTGATATGCATGCACTTACAGTGAACCCAGATCCACAAACTTTAAGTGCATCAACCAGAGCAGCCACAGCCGCTTTTTTAGCTGCTGGAATCGATCCTCAAAAACACATTATTTTCAACCAGTCTCAGGTTTTTCAACATGCCGAACTTGCATGGATTTTAAATTGTATCGCCCGTATCGGCTGGCTCCAACGCATGACACAATTTAAAGATAAAGCAGGAAAAGATCGTGAAAAAGCGTCCCTAGGACTTTTCGCTTATCCAAGTCTTATGGCAGCCGATATTTTACTCTATCGTGCCACACACGTTCCGGTGGGTGAAGATCAAAAACAGCATGTTGAACTCACCCGCGATATTGCGCAAAAATTCAATAATGATTATGCTGACCGCATTGCAGATTTAAATTTTGATATTTCAATGCAAATGAATGAGGAAAAAAGACAAGGCTTTTTCCCAATGCCAGAAGCACTGATAGGAAAAACAGCCATGCGTATAATGTCCTTGCGCGATGGTACAAAAAAAATGTCAAAATCAGATCCTTCAGATTTTTCACGCATTAATTTGACCGATGATGCTGATCTTATTGCAAAAAAAATACGCAAAGCAAAAACCGATTCCGCTCCTCTCCCCGACACATTAGAAGCTTTAGAAGGACGACCAGAGATTGACAATCTGCTTGGTATTTATGCAGCTTTTGCAGAAGTAAGTAAAGAAAAGGCCCTTTTAGAGTTTTCTGGAAAACAATTTTCGCTTTTCAAAACAGCCTTAGCTGACCTTGCCGTCTATAAGCTTGCACCCATAACAGGGGAATTGCGTCGACTGCATCAAGAAAATGCTTATATTGACTCTGTTTTGCACGATGGTGCACAACGTGCCAGTGCTCTAGCAGAAAAAAATATGAAAAAAATCCGTAAAATCGTTGGATTTTTGCACAAGGCATGAGATAATGAAAGTAGCTGTAAAAAATAAAAAAAGAAGTTATACTCGAATTTTGAGAAAATATCTTTCCCCTTTACAAAAGACGCCCCCTCACACAAGAGACCTTGATTATCTTTCTTATGCCTTACATCATTGCCATAAACAACGATATTTTACAGCATAGTAGAGATAATTGATTTTCTTATTTTAAACCTTTTTGATGAATGGTTGCATAACTCTTTTAACATCCATTGTTTCAAAACAAACATCACCATATCTTATAAATTTAGCTAATTGTTTAAGTTTGCGATCTTTTGAAATGCTTCCTTTAATTGCACCTTCGTATAAAGTGTTATCCATACTGTAGGTAATATAATCTTTATTAAAACCTTTTTTAATGAACAATTTATCAGATGCAAAAAAGACAGCTAATTTTTGGTTTTGAATGATTAAGTTAAAATAAGGTCTTTCTGGCATTGATTTCATTTTATCAATGAATGAATAATCATCATTAATATTAATAGCATTATTATCTAATACGAATGATCCATATACTGTATCTTTAATTGATTTAGCAAATTTTGTATCAGACTTTATTTAAATAAATTCTTTTCCGAAGGTATGACCTACTAAAATTAATTTTTTACGAAAGAATGAAAATTCATTAGTATGATGATTTCTTAAATCAAAAAAATCGAAATAAGGATTATAATGTGATACGCTGTTACCAAGGCATATTATACGAACATCATCACGGAGCCTAAATACGGTTTCACATAGACTAATTAATTTTTCCGGTTCATTCTTTAAATATTTTCCTTGTTCACAAATATATTCATCAAAAATGATTGTTTTAACATTAGAGAAGGAGCGATGTTTGTATTGGTTAACTAAAGATAGAGGGATTAAATATCCGCAAAGCATGTCATTTTTTGCTTTAAATAGAGGTGGTAGTCTGTATGATATTTTTGTACTGATTTTTGCTTCAGTTTCTTCTCTACCTTGAGAGAACTTTTCTAACTCATCTAAGTAAATTTCTGAATTATAAAGGATATCTTCACCTTTGCATCTAAATTCACATGGTTTAATAATGCCTTCTTTTTCTAAAGCAATAAACATCGTATCTTTTACATGTTGAATTTCTTTTTGTGTGCGACGTACGTATATGAATTGTTCATTTCTTTTTTTGTAAGCATTACAAACAAAACGTAACGCGCTAAATGTTTTTCCTAATCCTCTATTACTATCTAAAAAATTCCATAGTGCATTATAGGAAAGCGCTTTGTTTAAATCGTAGTACAACTCTTTGTCCCCCGCCATTTTAAAAAATATTAATATTTAATTCATAATATAATTTCACAGGAGCTTCTTTTAAAGACCCACTTATTTAATTTTTCTCTAAAATTGCGCTATCTGAAAAATTCTATTGAAACTTTTTCCAAGTTACCTTTACTTAGATATTTGAACAAGGTTGATTTGAAATATTTTCACTAAAAAAGGAGGAGGAAGCACATGGCTTCTAAGCGAAAAGATGCAAAAGCAGAGCATAAGCGAAAAATTTTAGTGATTATCGATGAAACACCAGAACATCGGCGTGCCGTTGCTTTTGCTGTACAACATGCCAAAAATACCAACAGAACATTAGTATTGCTCTGTGTTGTTGACAGCGTAGAATTTCAACATTTTCTAGGTGTAAACAACATTATGCGTACAGAATCAACGCAAAGTGCTCATAAAGTGTTGGGAGAAATTGCTAATGATGTACGCACCACACATGACCTTGAAACAGAAATTGTTATACGTGAAGGTGAGAAAATTGATGAAATTTCCAAACTGATCGACGAAGATAAAGAAATCTCACTTATTGTTTTAGCAGCCAGTGAGCATACAGAAGGTCCAGGACCGCTTATCCAACTCATCGGTAATCGGGGAACAGCTTTTTCAATCCCTGTCACCGTCATTCCGAGCAATCTTGCGGATGAAGATATTGAATCTATTGCCTAGATACATATTCTATATTCAATGACTATTTTCATCCCTAACTATAGAGAAAAATGTATGTTTATTCAAACTGAAACCACACCAAATCCTGCAACACTGAAATTTCTGCCAGGGCGTGTGGTCCTTTCCGAGGGCGTGTTAGAATTTCGCGATCGCGAAGAAGCCGCTAAAAATTCGCCTTTAGCTGCTAAACTGTTTAATATTCCAAATGTCAACGGTGTCTTTTTAGGCTATGATTTTATCACTGTAAGCAAAAAAGAGGGAGAATGGCAACATCTTAAACCGGTCATTTTAGGCACAATTATGGAACATTTTTTGTCCAATGACCCAGTTATCACCACCAACGCGACGGCACAAGCGCAAACCCACGCCCTTAACGAAGAGTTTTATGACGAAAAAGATGCTGATATCGTCTTAACAATTAAAGAACTCCTCGAAACGCGTATTCGCCCAGCCGTTGCCAATGATGGTGGAGATATCACTTTTCGCGGATTTGAAAACGGTATTGTTTACCTCAATATGCGAGGAGCTTGCGCTGGATGCCCCTCTTCAACCGCAACGCTAAAACATGGCATTGAAAATCTTTTACGGCATTTTATTCCAGAAGTTTTAGGTGTTGAAGCCATGCCACAATAAAAAATGAAAGGCTCTTCTTCAGAAGTAATCTCAGACACATGCAAATGCATTTCGCCAAACAAGAAAGCCCGCTACAAACTATATGCCAACTAAATTTTCTTAACAAATTCTGACTTTAGACCAATCTGACCAATCCCAGGGATTTTACAGTCAATATTATGATCTCCATCCACAAGGCGAATATTTTTCACCTTAGTCCCACTTTTGAGAACGGATGCAGCACCTTTTACTTTAAGGTCTTTCACCACCATAACGCTATCCCCGTTGGTCAAAACCTGACCATTGGCATCATAAATAATGTCGGAAGGAAAAGCATCTTCACTCTTTTGTAGCCATTCATGTGCACATTCAGGACACACAAAATTTTCACCTTCTTCATAAGTATAAAGACCACCACAGTGAGGACATTTAGGATATTGGCTCATACATTTTCCTCTTTTGTTCAAAAAATCATTCCTTTACGCGGTCATAGAGCAATACGTACACATTGTCTATTGTCTCACAAAAAACATCTGACCTTTTCTCATCTCATCCCTGCCCCTGTGATACCGTATAATAAAAATCCCATTGGGCACCATCATCTTTACGTTTATGAAGATGCTAACCGGTACACGCACACGCACTACCCTTGCAGATCACAAATGAGGTTGAGGTATAGAAAAAACTCCTTACGAAAGCCCTAAAATCCGAACACGAAGATTAACCCATTATAAATGAGCCCATACTATAGGTATCCTCGGGATTCCGGGAGATTTTGCTATGTCCAGGTGCTCTCAGCACTAAAAGCAAAAGGCTAATTTGAGTTCAGTGTTTTCAAGCTCCCGGAATACCAATGCGAGGGCGCTCGCAACCGGCGGGGGGCTCTAAAGTGCAAGTAAAAAATCCTCTCAACTACATTTTGCAGGCAAGAAAATTACGATTTTCTCGTCATTGTTTATTTGATGAGGAACACAACACCTCCCATAAAAAATGATCCGTTAAGAAAGACTGTTTTCATTTTTATTGTAAATCCCCTGAAATTACTTTATGACTCAAAAGGTGATTTTGGTCGCATACGCAACGACCAATAGGGCTCTAAAACCCGAAACCTAAACATGAATTTACCCCGCTTTGCGGGTATCCCGGGATTCCGGGAGATTTTGCTATGTCCAAGTGCTTTAAGCACTAAAAGCAAAATGCTGATTTAGGTTCAGTTTTAGACTCCCGGAATACTCATGCGAGGGCGCTCGCAACCGACGGGGAGCTCTAAAGTGCAAACCAAAACTCTCAACGACATTTTTGTAGGCAAGAGAATTCGTTTTAGGCGAAAAATGCTAAAAATGTCTCAAAAAGAATTAGCGCATGCTTTAAGTGTAAGCTACCAACAAGTTCAAAAATATGAAACAGGCTTAAATCGTGTGAGCGCAGGGCGCCTGAAAGATATTGCCGATATCCTGAGCGTTCCACTTACCTTTTTTTACACTGATGTCTTAACAAAACAAGAAATCCCATACCAACATGATGAGCTAATATCGAGCAGAGAGGAATATCTGCTTTTAAAAAGATTTAGAGTTTTAACATCTGTAAAACAAAGAGCAATTTTACAACTCATCGCTGATCAAAATGAAAACTTTTAACATTATGGAGAGATCTACACTCTCTGTTCAGTAGCATTCGTGGATATTTTTTTAAAGCCCAGCCTCTTACGCATAGTGAACAGTTTTTATTTTCAACCATGTGCACTTAAATACGCCTGTTATAAATACTTGGGTATCTGTTTTAACTTCCCTCCACCCTAAAGGACGATGATTCCTGCCAAACGGTCTGTAACTAATCGGGCTTCTCTTAAGGCCGGTTCTCCTTGCCTTCTCACTCATGCACTTCATTTTACAAGATTCTACAAACAAGCCCTGCCCTGAATATTCACCACACTCTTGAATAAAAAACACTGCATGGGTAAAGTTTACCTTATATCGCTACCATAAACGACAGTATTTTACGGCACAACAGGATAAAAACACTTCATTCCGTAAAAGAAAAAAGCATGTAGAAAGAGCAAAATCTTCTAACACCAACGATAAGATAGAGCAACCTTATTTTCCAATAAAAACGCGAGCATCAACGAGTCTGAGTAGAATTGCTTTATTTTGTGCATTAATAATCTATACCCCGCCGGAACTTTCCTGATTCAAGGCTTCTTTTCCAGCAGCTGTCAAAAAAGAGAAAAAAACAAAAAAAACGGGCCCATTGGGCCCGTTTCTTTTTACCTTTATAAAGGGCTTAGAAATCCATTCCGCCCATTCCGCCCATTCCACCGCCAGGCATTGGTGGCATTGGAGTATCTTTCTTTGGAACTTCAGCAACCATTGCTTCTGTTGTAATAAGAAGGCTAGCAATTGATGCAGCATTCTGGAGAGCAGAACGCACAACCTTCACAGGATCAACAATTCCCAAAGCAATCAAATCGCCAAACTCACCGGTTGCAGTATTGTAACCATAAGTGTCTGCATTGTTTTCAAGCACTTTGCCAACAATAATCGCTGCTTCTTCACCAGCATTGCTTGCAATTTGGCGCGCTGGTGCTTGTAGAGCACGGCGAACGATATTAATACCAGCTTCTTGGTCAGGGTTGCTACCTTTAACAGTCAGTGCATTTGCAGCACGCAACAATGCAGTACCACCACCAGCAACAATACCTTCTTCCACAGCAGCACGTGTTGCGTTCAAAGCATCATCAACACGGTCTTTCTTTTCTTTTACTTCAACTTCTGTTGCACCACCAACGCGGATAACAGCAACACCACCAGCGAGTTTAGCAAGTCTTTCTTGCAATTTCTCACGATCATAGTCAGAAGTTGTTTCTTCGATCTGTGCTTTAATCTGATTGACGCGAGCACTAATCTCAGTTTTTTGTCCAGAACCATCAATAATCGTCGTATTTTCTTTAGAAATATTGACTTTCTTAGCACGTCCAAGCATATCCAAAGTGACATTTTCAAGCTTAATGCCCACATCTTCGGAAATAACCTGACCCGATGTCAAAATTGCAATATCTTCAAGCATTGCTTTACGACGGTCACCAAAGCCTGGAGCTTTCACAGCAGCGATTTTCAAACCACCACGCAGCTTGTTGACAACAAGCGTTGCCAAAGCTTCACCTTCCACATCCTCAGCGATAATGAGAAGTGGTTTACCAGACTGAACAACAGCTTCAAGCACAGGAAGAAGAGATTGTAGATTAGACAATTTCTTTTCGTGAATAAGAATGTAAGGATCATCAAGATCTGCCACCATTTTCTCAGCATTGGTGACAAAGTAAGGGGAAAGATATCCACGATCAAACTGCATTCCTTCCACGACTTCCAATTCCGTTTCAGCAGTTTTAGCTTCTTCCACGGTAATAACGCCTTCATTGCCAACTTTTTCCATGGCATCCGCGATCATTTTACCGATTTCTGCAGCTCCATTAGCAGAAATTGTTCCCACTTGAGCGATTTCTGCTGAAGTTTGGATTTTTTTTGCTTTTTTGAAGAGAGTTGCTACCACTTCTTCAACAGCAGCATCAATCCCGCGTTTAAGATCCATTGGGTTCATGCCCGCAGCAACGGCTTTTACGCCTTCTTGCACAATAGCCTGCCCCAAAACAGTTGCAGTTGTTGTACCATCACCAGCAATATCATTGGTTTTGGAAGCAACTTCGCGCAACATTTGCGCACCCATATTTTCGAACTTATCTTCCAGTTCAATTTCCTTTGCAACGGATACACCATCTTTTGTGATGCGAGGCGCACCAAATGATTTATCGATAACCACATTGCGACCTTTAGGGCCCAGCGTCACCTTTACAGCGTTAGCAAGGATATCAACACCGCGCAATAAACGCTCACGCGCTTCACGGCCAAATTTGACTTCTTTAGCAGCCATTTAATTTCTCCTTGGAGTTGTCTTAATGAAGTACAAAATACCAAATAATACAAAATGGAAGTATTGAGAGACTAAATTAGCCCAAAATTCCCATAATGTCAGATTCTTTCATAATAAGGAGGTCTTCGCCATTAATTTTAACTTCGGTTCCAGACCATTTTCCAAACAAGATACGATCTCCTGTTTTAACTTCTAAAGGCACACGCTTTCCGTTGTCATCGAGAGCGCCATTGCCAACAGCAATAACTTCACCTTCTTGAGGTTTTTCCTTTGCTGTATCAGGGATGATAATCCCACCAGCAGTCTTATTTTCAGATTCAACCCGACGGACAACGACACGATCGTGAAGTGGGCGGAATTGTATGTTAGCCATGTTTTAAATCCTTAAAACTTAGTATAACTGAATTAATCTTAAAGGGTTTGTTAGCACTCTTAAATCATGAGTGCTAGTATCAACCCGAATATAAAATCGCCACTCTTCAATGTCAAGGATCAACTGTTAAAATAATTTACTTTAAGAGGTCTTAAGAGTCTTGCCTCTTTTTTCACTTTTGCGTTATCTAGCTTTTTATTATACCTGTGAACATAAAGGATCTTATCATGGTTGAAACACGTCAGGAAACGGATAGCTTTGGAACAATTTCGGTACGTCAAGACCGTTATTGGGGTGCACAAACTGAACGTTCTCTGCATAATTTTAATATTGGCAGTGAAAAACAACCTCTCACCATCATCTATGCCTTAAGCCTTATCAAAAAGGCAGCAGCTCTTGTGAATATGGAAAAAGGGAAGCTTCCGCAAAACATCGGGAAAGCAATCATTACTGCTGCTGATGAGGTACTTGCAGGAACATTCGATACGCATTTTCCCCTTTCTGTCTGGCAAACGGGTTCCGGCACGCAAAGCAATATGAACGTCAATGAAGTCATCGCTAACCATGCCAGCCTGCTCTTGGGAGGGAAACTTGGCAACAAAGCGCCCGTTCACCCAAATGATCACGTGAATATGAGCCAATCATCAAACGATTCTTTTCCCACCGCGCTTCACATTGCGACCACACTACAAACGCGCCAACACTTATTTCCTATTCTTGAAGCCCTTATTACCACTTTAAGAAAAAAAGAAGAAGAATTTGCCGATATTATCAAAATCGGACGCACCCATACCCAAGATGCAACACCCTTAACTTTAGCGCAAGAATTTTCAGGCTATCGCGCCGCACTAGAAGCCAATCTTCAGCGCATTGAAACAGCTCTTGCCGACGTTCAGACACTTGCTCAAGGAGGTACAGCTGTTGGAACAGGGCTCAATGCACCAAAAGGTTTTGATGTTGCTTTTGCTCAAACAATAAGCACCCTTACAGGGATAACCTTTAAAACCGCCAACAATAAATTTGAAGCCCTTGCCCACCATGGAGCCCTTGCACATTTCCATGGAAGCCTGAATGCTCTAGCTGCTGATTTGTTTAAAATTGCCAACGATATCCGATTCTTAGGCTCAGGTCCCCGCTCAGGCTTGGGTGAATTAAGCTTACCCGAAAATGAACCAGGATCTTCTATCATGCCAGGCAAGGTTAACCCCACACAGTGCGAAGCAATGACAATGGTTGCCTGCCAAGTCTTTGGCAATCATACCAGTGTCACATTTGCCGCAAGCCAAGGGCATTTTGAACTAAACGTTTATAAACCTGTTATTGGCTATAATGTATTACAATCGATTACACTTCTTGGTGATTGCATGCGCTCTTTTGATTTGCATTGCATACAAGGATTACGCGCCAATCGCGTTCATATTCACTCTCTCATGGAACGCTCTTTGATGCTCGTGACAGCCCTTGCCCCAGAAATTGGCTATGAAAAAGCTGCTGAAATTGCCAAAGCGGCACATAAAAATGATACAACTTTGCGCACTGAAGCACTAAAAGCAGGCGTTTCTGGAGAGGATTATGACCGTCTAGTTGATCCAAAAAAGATGATCGCCCCACAATAAACCACGAGAGACAATTCTCCTTAAAATAAACCTTCATGTAAAACTATTGGACCATAAACTTATCCGATAATTTTAAAGTTAGGTGTTTTGAGAGACAATTATATTAGGTTATAATTGTCTCTCAAAGATGATCACCCCACAAGAAGCAAAAGGATGGAGAGCTCCTTAAACCAGATCTTTCTGTAAGAACATCAGAGCACTTGCAATCCAATTCCTGTTACCAATGGCATTTGGCTTTCAAAATCAGAACCGTATTCGAGCTTGAATAAAGCAAGCTTTTCAGAAAATGAACGCAGAACCTTCCACCACGGGAATAAAAATGCCTCTAACCACCTCAATCAAGAGCAGTTCACAACATTTTGAGCTGATAAAGAGAATGATGGTGGCTACCCATATTTATACAACACAATACAGCGCTCTCATGTGATAACATCGGGATGTTCACGACCAAATTCTTGTTGCATATTTAACAATTGAAGTGCCGCTTGTTGCAAAGGTCGGAGAACTTTTTGCGGATCTTGATTGTGTTTGTGTAGATTTCCTTCGTATTGCTCAAAATAAAGCCGTAAAGTAGCTCCCACCGTCCCTGTTCCCGATAAGCGTATCACTAATCGTGCACCATTCTTGAAAAAAACACGGATACCTTGCTTTGTGCTAGCACTCTGATCAATGGGATCATGATAAGTAAAATCGTCTGCTTTTTCGACCTCTAATCCAGCAATTTCTGTTCCCACTTGTGGCAAATGTGCACGTAATCGTTCTATAATCGCTTCTGCTTTATCACTCTCCACACCTTCATAATCATGGCGCGAAGTGTAAAAACGCCCATAAGTGCACCAATGTTGTTGAACAATTTGTGCGACAGATTTCCCTGTCACCGCTAAAAGATTGAGCCAAAATAACACAGCCCATAAACCATCTTTTTCGCGGATATGATGAGAGCCAGTTCCAAAGCTTTCTTCACCACAAAAAGTCACTTTCCCCGCATCCAAAAGTGACGCAAAAAACTTCCACCCTGTTGGCGTCTCAAAACAATTCAATCCTTTTTTTTCAGCAACCAGATCAACGGCACGCGCTGTTGGCATAGATCGGGCAATCCCCACAATGCCTTGGCGATAACCTTTAATCAGATGTGCATGTTCAGCCATAATAGCCAAAGAATCAGAAGGCGTGACA
Source organism: Bartonella taylorii (assembly GCF_023920105.1). NCBI lineage: Bacteria > Pseudomonadati > Pseudomonadota > Alphaproteobacteria > Hyphomicrobiales > Bartonellaceae > Bartonella > Bartonella taylorii. The sequence goes on along the minus strand of NZ_CP083693.1, from coordinate 125,985 downwards.
AATTGCCTACGACCAATAATGAGATTACGATCTCCATCACCATCAGATGCCGCGCCAAGATCAGGGGCTTTATCAGACATTAACAAATCATAAAGAGCCTTAGCATAAACCAAATTGGGATCTGGATGCCCTCCTCCAAAATCTGGCAAAGGAATACCATTGACCACCGTTCCTTCCGAAAACCCTAAACATTTCTCAAAAATTTCGCGCGCATAAGGCCCTGTGACGGCATGCATTGCATCAAAGCGTAAGGTTAAACCTCTTTCTACTGCTCGAGCAATACAATCAAAGTCAAAAATCTCCTGCATCAAAGCAACATAATCAGCTACCGGATCAAGTATTTCCACCCGCATAGACCCGATAAAGGTCGTTCCTTCTCTGTCTAAATCAACGTCTGGAGCTTCAAAAGTTTTATAAAAAGCAAGATGTTGTGACGCTGCAAAAATAGCTTCACACAAAGAATCAGGAGCAGGACCACCATGAGAAATATTGTATTTGATGCCACAATCCCCCTCTAAACCACCAGGATTGTGACTTGCTGAGAGAATAATCCCACCATGGGCATGATATTTGCGAATAAGATGTGAAACAGCAGGCGTGGAAAGAATACCCCCTCTTCCAACTTTTACACAAGCAACACCGTGAGCCGCTGCCATTTTCAATACAGTCTGAAGAAGGGTAAGGTTGAAATAGCGCCCATCACCACCAAGAATTAACAATTTCCCTTCCATAGGCCCAATGCTATTAAAAATGGATTGAATAAAATTTTCAACATAATGAGGCTGTTGAAAAACCGATATTTTTTTGCGCAAACCAGACGTACCCAGTTTTTGATCATTAAAAGCCATAGTCAAAACTGTGGTTATGCTCATAAACACGCCTTCATATTATTTTTCTCGATTTTAGAATGAACATCTATCAAAGTCGACCATTAATTCTGCCATTAATTCTACTTGACGACACAATGAAATACTTGCACACTTAACGCAACATTGAGCGGTTTAAAATGCACTCTTAAATACGCTTTAAAACACAACCCTCATAGAAAAATACAGGAGCATTATTATGACGAGAAAAAAAGTTCCCAATGTAACCTTCCACACACGTGTGCGTGATGAATCAGTGAGTGGCAACAATCCTTATCGGTGGCAAGAGGTTAACAGTGATGCGTACTTTAAAGGCAAACGGGTTATTCTTTTTTCTCTTCCTGGAGCTTTTACGCCCACTTGCTCAACCTTTCAGCTACCTGATTTTGAAAAACTCTATGATGAATTTAAAAAAAATGGCATTGATGAAATTTATTGCCTTTCCGTCAATGATGCTTTTGTCATGAACGCTTGGGGAAAAACTCAAGACATAAAAAATGTGAAATTAATCCCCGATGGCTCAGGCGAATTCACACGCAAAATGGGCATGCTAGTTTCTAAAGACAATATCGGTTTTGGAATGCGCTCATGGCGTTATGCTGCTGTTATTAATGACGGCGTTATTGAACAATGGTTTGAAGAAGAAGGTTTTTCTGACAATTGCACAACAGATCCTTATGAAGTATCTTCACCACAAAACGTTTTAAAAACCCTGCAAGGCTAATTTCAAAATAAATTCACGCGTTTAAATAACACAAACCTCACGACACAAATTCTTTCACAAAAAGGAGTTTGTGTCGTTTGTATTTTATAAATTTTTAATTGAAAAAACCACAAACAAGTTACAGACTGAATATTTTCACCACGAAAACATACACCTACTCTATCATAGCCCCACCACCACAAAAAACCAAAGAACAACTTTTTATCCATCATTATTGATGAACAGCAAAGAGCAACGCAGCCTCAAACACAGGTCCCGTGTAGTGCTCTATCCGCACATCGCAGAAGGATCAATTCTGATGCGATTTGAGTATCACCACCCCTAAACTTTTATTTTTTAAGATTGTTTGTTCTAAGAGTATAAGACCTCTATTTAAAGCATGAAAACTTTTGTGCGTTTTGTGTTGCCAAAATATCCTGTACCGTTTTAACCAATTGCCCTTCATCAACGGTTACTTGCGCTGGTCGGCTTTCACGCCATGTTTGATTATCCTTAATTTCATGCGACAAACGCGCACCCTCAAGCAAATCTTTGATCTGTATTTTTCCGCTCTCACGCTCTTGTGAACCTTGTATCACCACACAAGGGGCTTGGCGCCGATCAGCATATTTCATCTGCGCTTTCATCCCCGATGCACCCAAATAAAGTTCAGCACGAATTCCAGCACCGCGCAACTGCATCACCATTTTTTGATAACCAGCAACAGCTTCCGGCTCTTTATCCATCATCAGCACTACCACAGGTCCGGTATTTTCTTTCACAGGCAATTTTCCAAGATTTTGCAAAGCGGCTATCAAGCGTGAGATACCAATTGAAAAACCCGTTGCCGGAATATTTTCACCACGAAAACGTGCAATCAACCCATCATAGCGTCCACCTCCACCAACAGACCCAAAGACAACTTTTTGTCCATCATCATTGAGAACATCAAAGAGCAACGCAGCCTCAAAAACAGGTCCCGTGTAATACTCTAATCCACGCACTACAGAAGGATCAATTTTGATACGATTCTGATACCCATTTGCAGCAAAAATTGCTTGCATTTCCTCAAGCTCACGAACCCCTTCAAGTCCTTGAGCACTCTGATCAACAACTTTTCTAAGAGCTTCAAGTGTTTCCTCTGCTGTTTCAGCCTGTGCCCTAAGCAAAGCAAGAATACAATCAATATCCTTGTCCTTAAGCTCTGCCCCTTTTGTAAAATCACCACTTTCATCCAAACGCCCCTTGCTCAAGAGCAAACGCACACCCTCAAAACCAAATTTGTCAAGTTTATCAATTGCTCGAAGAACAGTGAGGCGCCTTTCAGTTTGTTCACTTCCCCCCAAACCAATCAATTCTAAAACACTCTCCAGAATCTTTCTGTTATTAAGACGAATAGCATAGTCATGGTGCTCAATGCCTAATTTTTCCAAACTATCGGCTGCCATCATGCAAATTTCTGCATCCGCAGCAACAGTTGGTGTTCCAACAATATCAGCATCAAACTGCATAAATTGCCGAAACCGCCCCGGTCCGGGCTTTTCATTGCGGAAAACAAAGCCTAGACGATAGCTCCGATAAGGCTTTGGCAAAGTTTCAAAATTCTCCGCAAAATAACGAGCAAGAGGAGCGGTAAGATCATAACGCAAAGACATCCATTGCTCATCATCATCTTGTAGCGAAAAAACCCCCGCATTTGGGCGATCTGAATCAGGTAAAAACTTACCCAACACATCCGTATATTCAAAAATCGGTGTTTCAAGCGCTTCAAAACCGTAAAGTTCATAAACTTCCCGGATCTGAGTTATCATGGTCTCAGTTGCATACAATTGTGCGCTTGTACGATCAACAAAACCACGAGGTAAACGAGCTTTGGTTTTTTCTTGTTTTGATGACATATGATTCTCTAACAACAATTTGTATTTACAATTGTCTTGTTCTTATCTTATAGAAACAAACGCTGCAATGCCTTTATCACCCTAAACCTTCAAGCAACATTCACCAACACAACATGCATAAGCGTTTGTTTTACAAAGATGATACCCCTTCTTTCAAGAGTATCCGCTATGAAAACACTGGCACTTTCAATACCAGAATCAAAATGTAAACTCTCTCCGAATATTCTTCTATTTGCTCATGAAAAATGCTGCACCCCTCACTCAAACAGTCTCAATATCCTAGCCCCATACGTCCTTTTCCCCCTTTGGCGCGTTCCTTTAAGCAATTTTCCCCTCTTCCCACGATCTCTGCATTCTCCTCCACCAGCCCTTTCTTTCTCCAAATATTTTTTCGCGCTGTATCCCTATCCCAAAATCAAACGCATGCCTGCTTCTTTAGAGACATAAAAAGCAACCGTTTATTCTAGATAAACAAAAACACCCCTATAAGTACTTTCCAGACTTATCACATATACATCTCAAGACAGGAGAGTGCTTTTAGCTTGCTGTGCGAAGTTATTGATACATGTTTTTAAATCAACAATATTGGGACCAACATCCGTAATCGACCTTGAAATGGCAGGAATAATATTCCGCCACAAACTTTGCGGAAATTGGTTTGTCAGTTGCGGTATTGTTCCCCCTTGAGCACCAATACCAGGAACAAGAAACAAGCTGTTTTTTAACTGCTCGATTGCCTCTTTTGATTCACTTCCCAATGTTGCCCCAATAACCGCACCAATAGGACCAACAGAATAATTTTGTCCTAAAAACTGGCTATTATAGTCACAAATACGCTGTGCCAAATGAACAGAAAGTGTCTGATCACCAATACGAGCATTTCGAATTTGCTTGCCCTCTGGATTAGAAGATTCAACAACCACAAAAACCGCTGTTCCTGTTTCTTCTGCAATTTTTATCATAGGAATGAGAGCATCAAAGCCAAGAAAAGCATTCACGGTTATAGCATCCGCTTTAAACGCACTACTTGAACCAAGCCAAGCTTGACCATAGGCTTCAACAGTAGAACCAATATCCCCCCTTTTTGCATCAACAAGAACCAATAAACCTTGTTCCTGTGCATTTTCAATGAGTTCTTTGAGAACTTGAAGTCCTTCCACACCATACAATTCAAAAAATGCGACTTGCGGCTTTATAACACCCACATTACCCACAACCGCTGTTAAGAGGATATCACAAAACTCTTTGAGTCCTTTATAATCAAAGCTTAAATTCCATGATTGCAAAACCTTATGGCTAGGGTCAAAACCAATACAAAGCGGACCATATATTTCCCGATTTTTAAAAAAATTTGAACAAAACATTTCACACCCTAACCTCGTTTTTCTTTAAATTTCTGATACAAATGAAGAGGAATTTACTTATAAAAATGACCGGTAGCATATTTTTAATGAAGAAAAAATATTTTCAAATTTCACCGTGAGGCAAGAACAAAACTCCCAACAGCATTTCATAAATACGACCTTTTGGTATAAAAATATCCCTTCTGCTTGCTTTATTTTCTTTGAGAGTATTTATCTCTCATAAAACACACTTTCTCAATCAACTAGCACGAGACTAAAGTTTTTTAAGAAGACGTTTTATCATCGTTCTGGTATGATAATCATACGCTGATTATCAGCATTTGTTTTGGGTATTCCCCCTCCATTTTTGGCGCACATTTATCCATTTTGGAACATAATGGTTCAGGAAGCATTGTATCTCCAGCATTATTCAAGGAGATAAACACATGGAAACCCGCATTCCTGAAGACACACCATTCGATACTCATTTTCTAGGGGAAACATCCCTAGAGAAAGAATATTCCTTTTTCTACACACCCATTTCATGGTCAGCAATCTTTGCTGGACTGGTGACAGCTTTCGCCACATCTATCTGCCTCTCTTTTCTAGTTGCAGCGTTAGGCTTAAGCCAAATGGATTTCACCTCCTCAACCCCATTTGAGGGTTCTTTTCTCTCCTTTGGCATTGGTTCTCTTATCGTTATGCTGATAAGCCTTGCTTTGGGAGGTTTTGTTGCTGGGCGTTTTGCAGAATCCTCAGGAAGCCTTCATGGTTTTCTCACCTGGGCTCTGTTAACACTTCTGATGACCCTTCAAGCCATCCACGTAGTTTCAAGTACAGCAAAAATAGGGACTAAAGCTGCCTTAGAAAACAGCTCCATGGTCCAACAAACCGTAGACAACTTCAAAACAAATCTTTCTCCCCTTCTTTCAAAATTAAATGGCGAAAGTCTTGAAAAGTTTTTTGCAAAAAACAGTGACAATGGCGTTGATTTTGATCAGCTTGGTAGTGAATTGCGCACCCTTCTTAATAAAAGCGACATTCCTGCCCTCAACCCTGAGCGCTTAAAACAAACCTATCAGGCAGCCCTCAACGATATTGGCTCTGCAATAACAGCTTTTAAAAATGATCCTTCTGACTATCGCACCACTTTAAAAAATCTTGGTGAGCGCCTATCTGATCGTGTAGAAGCCATTACAGCAAAGCTTGATCGAAGTGATATCATCAATGGTCTTATGAACAATGGCATGTCACGTGCAGATGCGCAAAAAACCGCCAACCGTGCTGTTCAACTCTATCAAACAGCAGAAACAAAAACCGAGGACGCACTCAAAGCCCTTGAAGAACAAGCAGAAACACTCTCGGACAATCTTGAGGATGCCATAGAGGGAGCAAAAAACACTGCGACTAAAGTCACCAAAACAGCATCACATATGGGCTGGTGGGGCTTTTTAGGAAGCTTGATTGGTGCCATAATTTCCAGTGTGTGTGGCTATTATGGTTACAGAAGCCGTAAGGATACTTTTATGCTTTAAAAACTTTTGCCTTATAATGCATAAAACAAATAAAAAGCTGTACAGACCGTACAGCTTTTTTTGTAACTTTTTTTGCCTGCTCTTTTGTATCATTGAATTTCATATCGTAAACTTCACTCCCTCACTCCCCTCATGTCTCATGAGCCCCCTTGCTTAAAACAAAAGAACGACTCATCACCGCAAAGAGACATTACACTAATTTTCAAGATAGCTCTTATTGAGAGAGCTTCCTTTCTCAACTCTCATCAGGAAAAAAGTAGACAGAGCGAAATTGCATGATATACATACAACACAGCGCAGAAGGAAATTTTAAAAGCCGTAAAAGCCTTGGCATCTTGGGGGGCGTTGTGACAAAGAAGGAATCCATGATTTTCACCCAAATGGGACTTTTCCTTGTTTTGGGCTTTAGCAGCTTTGCCGATGAAACAGCACAAGTTACATTTGCTCTCCACTTAGCAGAAAGCACAGCCTCTATTTCAATGCTCCTTTTTGCTGGGCTTATGGGTGCAATTTGTGCCGGACCAATTGCACCACGCCTCTTACATCGCTTCCAACCAGCGCGAACAGTACCCATTGTTTTATTGTTGGAAGTACTCTTTATAGCCACAGCTGCAATCGCCAACCAATTTTGGGTTTATATTGCACTTTCTTTCGCACTAGGTTGTGCTGGTTCACTCTTTTGGTCCGCAATCCTCGTTTCCGTCCCAGAATTTGCAACCAATGATCAGCAACTAGACCGTATAAACCGCATTATCCAAACAGTCCGTAATCTTGGTTACATTGCTGGACCACTGCTAGGGGGTGTATTGTATGGAATATCAAATGGGCAAAAAGGATTGTTTGTGCTGTCAATCATGGTTCTTTGTGCAACCTTTATCACTCTCTTCTGTTTTAAAAGTTTAAAAATTCATACACAAATGACAAACACAGCAAAGCAAAGCAAAAAAGGGCTAGATTTAACGGGTCTCTTGCGTAAAAAAAATGTTGTCTATGCTCTTGCTCCCCTCATCATCACTATTGTCCTTACCTCTGCTCTCAACGTCTTATCGATTGTCCGCATTCGTACAGATCTCAACTTAAGCGCTGAAACCTATGGGATAATCACAAGCATGATAAGCCTAGGTTTAGTGGTCGGCCCTCTCTGCTTCTCCAGCCTTTTCCACCGCTTTGGCAATGCCGCTGGTGCATCACTTGCCGCTGCAATCATTGGCTTTAGCATTTTCTGCTTTTCCTTAACACAACTCGTATGGTTGATGATGCTTTCATTTTTTATCCTTGGAGCAGCCAACGGTGTGCAAAACGCTCTGATGGCAAGTTTTATGATGAAAGCCATTCAGAAAGAACACCGAAACAACCAAATGCCCGCCTATATCTTTATCATACAAACATCCGTATGCCTCGGCTTTATAGGCGCTGGTTTTGTCCATGTTCATCATACCCAAAGCACGCTGTTTATCATTGGCATCGCCACAATGATCGCAGGCATATTAGGTTTTATCTTGAACAGTGCCGTACAAAAAAAGGAACAGAGGGAATCTAATAATGGCTAGCGGACTCAGGCGTTTTCCGCCTAAAACAAATAATGCTCCAAAATGGGACTATAATCACCACTTGATAAAATCGTTGTATTTCCCATGCGACCCCACACCAATCAATATTACTTTGATGAAACACTTCTTTAGTGTGGAGCAGCTAACAACTATTCCTGAAACTTGGAATTTTAAAACAAAAAAACCGGTAACACCATGCAACAAAACCCTATAGGCCTAAATTTTACAATGGAACAGGCGGCTATGTGTGGCAACTCACAGACTACATGCAACATGATTTTAATGAGAGTACCAACACGCTCGAATTACAAAAACCCTCACCGCCTCCAACCGTCAATTCTTTCGCTGTCTACCCTCGTGAACTCAATCCCTTAGCGCACATCCAATGAGCTAAGGACGCGCAAATAATAAAAAATAAGCCCGTGCTCATTGTGAAACGCAAAATACAACCTGTAACGACTGTTTCTACAAAAAGAGCAGCATTTGGTGGATTTGATTTCCCAACATCTGAAGCGCTTCATGAAGGCTGTCTTGTCCAATCACTGAGGGAAATACAATTCAATGGTACTCTTCTTGCCTCTGGAAGTCTTTTGATATCACTTTTACAACACGGTCTCATCGAAACAGATCAAAAAGCATTTTCAGAAAATGATGCAACCGCTCTTTTACGAGAACCAACATGTGTTCTCCTATTGGCTACCATGCCAATGCGTATCCAATATCCCATAGAAGACTCAATAAAACTTTTTATAAAAGCAGGAATGCTGCGATTGATAAAATTATAAGGATAAAAAGATGCAGCTGATAAGACCTGGCATGGGAACAGAAAATAGTGCTCAACTTATCTATGCGCTTATTCAAATAGAAAGATCGCGCACAGTCATTGAAATCGATGCTGGTGATAAGCACACGCTTTATCGCAAAAGCACTTCAAAAAGCAAAACAAGCGTGGCAACAGGATAAAAAGCTTCTAGAATCCTCCCTGTGGGAAGAGCGCACAGCTTTACTCGCCCCCCTCAGGAATTCCTGAGAATTATCAACCACGATTGATCACCATTGATGATTTTTCAGCAGAAGGTCAATCAGATAACAAAAGCGTGAGGAAAAATCTGCACGAAAAGCAAAGCTTTCTTCGGTATTTTTTTCGCCCGTATCAGAGGAAATCAATTAGAAAGCATTCAGCTGCCCATTTTAATAGCAAGATTTTCCATAGCAATGGCGTATATGCATCCTGCATTTGACGCAACTGATTTATGCCTTGTATTGGCAGGCAGATGTATAACATTTCCTAGCGTACAGGTTATACGCTTTTCGCTATAGAAAAAATCTAGCTCTCCCTCTATAATTAAGAGAGTCTCATCGACTTTGTGCGTATGTCAATCGTGTATTTTTATTGGGAAATCTCTTTGTATCTCTATCGAGCCTTGCTCTGGCAACATCATTTTTAATGTATCATATATACTTTCATTTAATTTAATTTTAGAAAACTTAGTCATTGTTGCGCTCCATTATATGATATGGGCAAGGTGGAGATTCAATATTATTATCTTGCAGAAAGTATTGCATCCACTCTCTATTCTTTGGATCGCCATATTTCCCTAAAAAAGGGGATTTTGTGATAATATCAAAAGGTTCAAGTCTTTTTCTTACCGTGGAAAACGCATTTTTTGCTTTTTGTTCTGTATCCAACAGATCAGAAAAAACCCACCTAGGCTGGAAAGTTAACATAAATGTAGAACTTTTTCTACTTATTCTGTTTATATGGGACGGTGTATTGCAAACTATGAACATAGGCTCGCCATGAAAACAGAACTCCCATAGAGGATCATCCATATTTTTTGGTATATGCTTAGGCCATTCTCGATCGTCAAGTGCTCGTAAATCTTTAAGTATAGACCAAAATTTCTCTCTATAAACTTCGACACTTTGTATGGGTGCAGGCTCTTAAAATGTAACAAAAGATGTGTTCTTTCCAAAGCTCTTATAATTATCACAATAATTTATAAGGTCTTCCATAATATTTTTGCGGTTAACTTTTTGTAGAACCCAAATCTCAGTATGTCTTTTTGATATCCCTTTACCCCAAATAGGCAAGGAAAAATCCTGATTTTGTTATTCATTATTGCATCGAATTCTTTAAAAACCACCTGTTTCCATTTTTCATATTTTTCTATATTTTTCACTATTTGCGTTGCTGAATCCATATTTTCCTCCCAATTGTTGTATTTTATAGGAAATTGCTACGAATTATCCTCTCTAAAGTCGATAATTCATCATCACTCCGACCCCAAATTGCTATAATAGCTGGGCAGGTATTTAAATCGATTGTCAGGGGAAGCGGTTTGTTTTCTTTAAAAAAGAGCATAAAATGAACCACATTTTTCCAAGAATGAAGCTTTTGCTGCCATAGGTTAATATCTTTTATGATACGGCCGTCAACCTTGTTAATAAGAAAGAGAATACGCCCCTTTTTCTTAAAACAACTTGGCGCTTCCGAAAACACTCCCGCAATAAGATTAACGGAGCTTTCAAGTAAATCATCTTCATAACAATGAGCAAACAAGGTGGGCGCAATTCCCCCGTGGAGGCGGGCTCCCACTTCTATCATGACTGGACCATGGGCAGTTTGCATAATTTCCATATGCGCGGGCCCATATTCAATCCCCAGCACACGAATGCACTGTTTTGCATAAGAGATAAGAGCAGCATAAAGGGGATCTTGAGCATCAAGCACATCAAGCGATTCATAAACAAAGGCACTCCCATTATGGATACCCTTTTTATATCGTGATAAAGCACATATCTTTATCGCCTCCCCATTTACAACAGCATCTACTATGTATTCCTCTCCCACCAATCTTTCTTGAAGCAAATAAGCCTCGTTAGGTGCACCAAAAATATTCTTCTGCATCCAGTCGATCCTAGAAACCCACGCCACCAATTCCTCACGGCTGGAAAAAAACAAAACGCTATCACTCCCAGAAGAATCATTTGGCTTCACCACATAGCCGCTGAGGCTTTCAAAACCATCGAGAATACAATCATCTTTTGTAAGAATCTTTGACCGAATGTAAGACAAACCATTTTCACAAAGGCGCTTTTGCATCGTCGCCTTTTTCCGCCGCCAATCAGTGGTCAAAGGGTTATTTCCAAGACAACCATAGTAAGCAGCCAATTGTTCTGCACAATAAATACCTCCTTCAGCACCCGCTACCACGGATTCTATCGCACCAGCTGGAAAACGCTGCTTTATCTCATCCACACTATGAAGCTTCGCTTCTGCCATTCCCTCACCCTGATAAGAAAGCATAAAATGAGAAAAAAGAGCTGGTTGAGATGCAACACCGTAACAGGTATAGCCCAATTTTTGCAAAGCAGGACCATAGAGAGCACCTGTAGAGAAAGGGTCGACAATAAGAATGGGTTTGCTCATACCTTGGCTCGCCGCACTAAAAGAAAAAGGACATAAATAAAAATTATCACCCCTATAAGGGGTAGAAGATAAATGGCCGCCTGTGGTCCCATAAGAGCGGGGCTTGTAAGAAGACCAAGGATAACATAACCCGCTGATTGGGAGATAGTATAAAGCATACCGCTATAACTTCCCACAAACTCTGCTTGAGTCTCTGTCTGGGTCGCTTCAATCATATGTTTGCGGGCATTAATCCGCATGGTGTTCATCGAAAAGCCAATAAAAAAGCAAAAGACCACAGCCAAATAGGGCGATTGGGTGGTGCTAAAAATGAGATCAGCCACACCCAACATAAGGGCTGGAAGGATGAATTCAAAGCAGGGAATTTTGATAAAAGCAGCCAAAAAAGCGCCCACACCCGCAACCGCGCTGCAAAGCCCATAATATTCAGAGCTAAAATTTTTCACACTCTGAAAAAGAATAGTCGCCAGTGTATTATAGGCGCAAATATGAAAACCAATAAGGCCTATGCAGACGCATAAAAGTTTAAGTTCAAGAGAGAGCCTGTCTGCTTGCGGCATGGGTGTTAGCTTCTTCTCGGTTGCAGACGGTGCAACGCCTGTAGCACTATATTCATCGCGAAAAATGACATATCCGGCCACAAGGCTTACAATGATGTCAAACACACAAAGTGCCGCAATCAAACCATTATAGCCAACCCCAGCTGCTACCCCTCGCAGGCTGGTTGCTTCTAAGAGATAACCACTCAGTGCCGCTCCCAAAAAGGCACCGATCTGCACCACTGTTTGCATAATGCGGGAAGCCTTTTGGGCGCTAATATAACCTTTAAGCGCTAGCTTGGTATTATAAGTCTCGAGCGTACTTAAGGTGATCAAAGAGAGATAACCGATAGAGATAGATACAGCAATAAAACCAAAAGGAGAATCAGCGTAATGAAAAAGAGCAATTAATATAAGAAGGCTATAGATGATGATTCGCCTTTTGTATAAATCTACCAACCTCAGAGAAGACTTAATGCGGACAAGTCCGCTTTTTTTCAAAAGATAGGGTGTAAGGGTTCCCAAAGCCATGGACACACCCAAGAAAACCGATGAAGATGTTATGCGATAAACGTTCCAAAGATTACTTAAGAATAGCACCATATCAGAAAGATACAGCACAACAACAAGCCCATAAAACCGAAAAATCAGCTCTCTGCGCACGCGCACCCCCCCCACATATTTAAAAACACGCAATATTATAATCAGTATAGATATCGATTAACAACTAGTGCACGTATTGCTAGATATGTCAAGCTTCTCGATAGGAACATGATATAAGTCTGAATACTGACGTTTATCGTAGTGATAGCTCATTTTTGAGATATTGAATAGCGAGGGGGGCTGGTATTTTCTCTGCGCTTATTGCAAGCCATCTTACCGATAGTTCTTTCGCAAAAGTTATAATTTTTCGCACCATTTTACCTGCTAACAACACCGCAAAATTTTATATCCTACAATGCATTTATATTGCATAAATCTTGGCAGCAACATGTGCTTTGAATTTTGTTAAAATCCAATTGCGCGCTTTCCGTAATCTTCAGGCTTGGCATCAGGCTTATTGCCCGTATATGCCCCGCACAAAAAGGATGTTTGGAAATCGCTTCTGCCAGATCACGCCATGCTCGCTCAATGGGTTTAGAGGGAAGAAGGCCTTCCCTACTCAGCTTGCATCAGAGGGGTATGATGTTGAGTAGCATGCCCTTATTATTCGCTATTGCGTTCTTTCACGCGAGAAGACCCGAACCACCCCAGAGCGCTCACCATAGCTCTGCGCGCATTTACGCACTAGTATGTTTCCTCCTGCTTTCATTTTCAGAGAGTTATGATAGTTTTTTTCCAGTATAAAGAAGGAGTTTTAGATTTATCGGTTTAGAGGGAAGAAGGCCTTCCCTACCCCGCTTGCATCAGAGGGGCATGATGTTTAGTAGCATGCCCTTATTATTCGCTATTGCGTTCTTTCACGCGGGGGGAAGACATACTGAACCATCCCAGAGCGCTCACCATAAGGTCTTGGTGCGTTTATGCGCTACTATGTTTCTTTCTGCTTGGGATAGTGCTTCAAGGGCGAAGTACAGTGTAAAGGAGGTAATATGAGGGTCGCAAATCACGCTCCTTT
>NZ_CP083693.1:0-105000 GCF_023920105.1 Bartonella taylorii | reverse complement strand
ATTCCGGACATATTTATGGAGCGAAGGTAGAAACAAAAATAATCTTACGAAACCGTAATTTTATCATTGATCAAGAAGACTTTGATGGCGCAGATACCCTAACAGATGGTGAAGTGCAACAAGAATTAAAAAAAGCTGGATTTTCTTTGGAAAAAACCAACGAACTCCTTTCAATCCTCACTCTTATTGACCCTTTAAAATTAGAAGACTTGTCCTCATCCTCGCAATTTACAGATACCCCTGAAGTCCGTATCGTTCAAGAAAATGTAACCGTTTCCCCTCAAAATCATCGCATTGATCTCACGAAAAACTATGCTGAAGATATTATTCCCATTCATAAAAAACAAAAGATAGCCGACGTTTTCAAAGAGACAAACTACACAAAGGAGCAAATTGAACAGGTTGTAAGCAATTTAGTGAAGTTTAACCATTCGGACACACTTAAAGAGGGAAGCCTTTTACGCATTGGTATCATTACACAAGCTGGAGAAGAAGATCATCTAGTGCGGGCAAGCATTTATCAAGGGATGTATCATGTTCTCACCATTGCTCTGAATGACAAAGGCCAATTTGTTGAAAGTACAGAACCTCAAATGTCCCATGTGCTTAAAACGGCTTTTCAGAATGGTATTCCGCATTCTTATATCAATACAGCACAATTACCCACAGCTTATGACGCGCTCTATAATTCTCTGCTCAGCCATAATATGTCACAATCTCTCTCTCAACGTCTCATTCGTTTGCTAGCCACCAACATTGATATGAAAAGCCGAATAACACCAACAGATCAGCTTGAAATATTTTATGCCGTGCCACAGCAAAACGATAAAGAAACCCAAAACGGCAAAAAGAACAAGAAAACAAAAAGTCTACCCACCAATGTAGATCCAGAAATTCGTTATATCAGCGCTACCTTCGGTAATACAACGTATAAATATTACCGTTATCAATCAAAAGACGGAAGCGTCGATTATTATGATTCAGAAGGAAAAAGCTCTAAACCTTTCTTGCTCCGCAAACCCACTCCAAATGGCATTTTTGGTTCCCCCTTTGGACCACGCAGACATCCTATTTTAGGCTATGTTCGCATGCATACGGGCGTTGATTGGGTTGCACCAAAAGGCTCGCCTATTATTGCTGTAGGAGATGGTATTGTCACAAGAATTGGCGTAACAGGCGGCTATGGAAACCATACAGAAATTCAACACAGCAATGGATATATCAGCAGTTATTCACACCAGAGCCGCTATGCACCAGACATCAAACTAGGTGCTAAAGTACGTCAAGGACAAGTTATTGGCTATGTTGGAACAACAGGAATGGCAACCGGTCCGCATTGTCATTTTGAAATCATTGTCAATGGTGTAAAAGTTGATCCTATGCGTATCCGTATACCTGACAGTAAGGCTTTAACCAATCAAGACCTCCAAGCATTCATGCACGAAAAAAACAATATTGATTCTTTGTTAAATAGCCCCGCAACATCCTCAGAGAATGCTTCTTAAGAACACACTAAAACTCCTTCAAAGTGCATCAAGAATCAAAATATATGCCCCCCTCTTCGCATTTTTGCGAACAGAAATACCTGTAAAAAACTTATAAAACGAGAAAAAAGTATAGAACTTTCCGTATTCATCTTTATCCAACAGAAATTCTTTTACAATTTCAAAACCATCCAAAAGAGTCTAAATTCTCAAAAATGATAAAATTATACCATCGAATTCTCTCTTGAAGTGATTTCCTGACATGAGAAAGATGAAAAGTCCGCAAAACGATTGATAAAAAACTCCATGTGTTTCTTTAAGTGTGTGCGTCTTTCAACTTCACATAAAATACAAGAAGGAATATAAGAATGAAGCGTTTTTCTAGCCTTATCTGCCTGTTTGCTATATTTTCTCCATCAACGTTTGCTCACGCAAGCAACGCTCGTATAAAATAAAAGAAACTGAAAGCTGGCTTAATGCACATATAGACTATAGTGAATGAGATCTCACCAGTGGTAAGATCCCAAAAGTTATCGCCTCTAAAAAACGTTTTCCGATAATAAGCATATTTAAAATCTTGCTCTGTGATGCAGGAAATCACAAATTTTCGCGGCATCGTGGCAACACTTAGATCAGATGAAAGCCCTCTCACATTTTAGTGATTCACTGAAACAGGAACGCACTTCTTCATTTTTGTTCCGATTGAATTATAGCTCGAGCAAAGAAGATACACGACCAAGAGAGTTACCAATGCGATGGCGAGCATTCTCCAACAGCATTTCAACACATTAACGTTTTTTCTTGACGTGATTGCGCGCTCTTTCCAATTCTCTTTTCATTCTCTCTTTCACACTCACTTCAAAAGCAGCATTTTTTAATGTCATAATTGGAAAATTAAATTCATGAAATATAAATATACAACAACAACGATTGTTACTTTAGCAATTTTTAACTATACAACTTTTGTTCGTGGAGCAGTAAAAGGGGTGTTAAAATCCCCTTTTAAGAAGTAAATGATACTTCCTTTGAACTATTTGTTTGCAATTTTGGCAAAGGAATTGTCACTTTTGTTCCACCCAAAGCAGAAGTTTCAAAAAGTGGTTTTTCACCAAACTGCATACAAAGCTGTTCAACAACCAAACGACCAAGACCTGCTTTTTGCTCTGGAGTTTGGCTCTTCATGCCCACACCATCATCTTCCACAATGAGCATCAATTGTCCATCTTGTTGTGGACCAAATGAAATATAAATATGACCAGTACGTTGATCAGGAAAAGCATGTTTTAAAGAATTTGTCAGCAATTCACCAAGAATAATTCCAAGTGTTGTAGCATCTCTTGAAGACAAGCGACAATCTTTAAAGTTCGTGTGAATAGTAATATTTTCGCGCAATTCAAAAGGTACAGCCAATTCGACATCATGTACGACAGAACTGAGAAACTCTGCCAACAAAGTTGTTTCCATATCATCACACAGGCGCAAACGCCGATGCGCCGTAGAGATTGTCTGGATTCGGTCGCGTGCAGCACCAAGAACAGAACGCACTTCATCATTTTTGCTTCGATTTAATTGTAGCCCAAGCAAAGAAGACACCGTACCTAGAGAATTTCCAATGCGATGGCTTGCATCCTGCAATAACATTTCAACGCGTTGACGCTCTTTCTCGGCGTGGTTGCGTGCTCTTTCCAATTCTTGTGTGCGTTCTTTCACACGCGCTTCAAGGGCAGCATTTTCACTATGAAGCAGCAATTGATACATTTTTAAGGAGCGTATATCACGATGAAAACGATTAATAACAAAATAGGCAGAAATAAAAGTACTCACGACAGAAACAATTGCCGCCAATGTTAAAGCAGCACGCATAAGCGCTATGTCCTCGCGCTGTTTTTGCCGCACCACATCGTCACCATTAATAAAACTTGTCATTAATTGAGCTAAACGCGCCACTTGAATTTTCTGGACTTCAGCCGAATCCGAAGGTTGAGAGAATTGATCAGGAAGTGTGTCAAGAGTATGCATATGGGCAGTCATAAAAACCTTACGCGCTTCAACCTCTTTTTTAAAAGCCGTAAACCATCCATACCATTGCGGATGGGCATAAATAATAAGCTCCGTATAATCGAGAATATCATCAAGCTCACGCGCTGCATGTTCAAAGCGTGCTTTATCTTCTGCCTTTCGAGTTTTTGCATAACTACGGTCAGCGACAGCCATATCAATTAAACTAATGAGCACCAAATCAGCCTGTTCACGCAATTCTGAACTTGTATTCAACTGTGCAACTTCTCGATCAACAGCATTCGAGAGCAGTATAATAAAGGCCGATGCCAAAAGAGCCATAACAAGAGAAACAACAATGGCCACCCAACGCCAGCTTGATATAGCTGAATCAGAAGAAGGTATTTGAGGAAGCAAATTCGTCTTCGTTGTCATAGAATTTCCATCGGCGAACCTGAAATTTGTCATTTTTCAGTACAAAGGAAGGCTGCCTTATGGATCTTAAGATATAAAGCCCGAGAGATATTTTCACACAAGCTTCCCTTATTTTCCTTAAGGTTACACGCCAAACACTCTGAATTTCCTCAGATACTGACTTTACTTTAATAGCTATAACGGGAATAAAAAAAACAAGGCTATCAACTATAATTATTATGCTTTTTTAGCCGTTAAATGAACACAATGTACTTCCAGCGGAATAAGAATCGGGGCCATAATCAGATTCACCATTTACCTTGAGAAGTTCCTGTAAGCGATTACGCGCCCTGCTAACACGGCTTTTAATTGTACCAACAGCACACTCACAAATAGCAGCAGCATCTTCATAAGAAAAACCGGATGCCCCAATGAGAATAATGGCTTCTCTTTGATCAGCAGAAAGCATATTTAAGGCTTTTTTGAAATCTTGCAAATCAAGCGATCCATATTGCGCGGGATGAACAGCCACATTTTTGGTAAACACACCATCAGTATCTTGAACTTCTCTTCCTCTTTTACGCATTTGGCTGTAAAACTCATTGCGCAAAATCGTAAAAAGCCAAGCTTTGAGATTAGTTCCCATTTCAAAACTGTCCTGCTTAGCCCACGCTTTCATAACAGTATCTTGGACCAAATCCTCAGCTTTATCATGCTTGCCACTTAAAGAAACAGCAAAAGCCCTAAGAGCCGGTAGAACCAGTAGGAGTTCCTGTTTAAAGTTTTTTACGCCCTTTGTCATAAAGGATTCAAACCTTTTCCACATTGTTTAAACCAAATTGCTCTGCTTGCTCCAACCTCTCCAAAAGCTCCAGCAAACGCAGCGGAAGTGCTTCTTCCTGAATTTCCATGTAAAACTGGCGTAATTTTCGTGCTATTTCGCTATTGGCCCCAAGGAGATCATCTCCACACGCGAAATGATTGGTGAGATTTTTTTCATCACGGTCGTTCATTTTTTTTCCCCCTAATCCATATAATATCAGTAGCACCGAGAAGAATTTTTCGCCTCATGGTTGTAAATATGGTTGTATGTAAAAAGTTCCATACAAGAAAAGGAACTTTTTCATCTCCTAAAGATTTCAACCAACAAAGTGCTGCAAAGGTCAAAGGAGTTATAGATCATGTCATTATCAACGCGCATAGCACCGCATCTTCCCTATCTTCGGCGTTTTGCCCGCTCTGTCACAGGCAGCCAATCCTCTGGTGATGCTTATGTCTCAGCGATGTTGGAAGCACTTATTGCTGATATTTCCATTTTTCCCCAAGCATCCAGTGACCGCATTGGTACCTATTGGCTTTTTTGCCACCTTTTTGACCAAACCACACCAAACATCCCTGAACCAATGCCACAATTTGGTCTTGAACAAAAAACCAGTGCCAAATTATCGTATTTGACACCGCGTGCACGACAAGCATTTTTATTGATTGCCGTTGAAGGATTTAATGAACAAGAAGCCCGCGAAATTATGAATCTTGATACAAAAGAGTTCCGCAAGCTTCTCAACCAAGCATCGACGGATATTTCTCAACAAATTGCCACTGAAGTGATGATTATTGAAGATGAACCCCTTATTGCGCTGGATATTGAGCAAATGGTAGAAAGCTTGGGACATCAGGTGGTAGGGATAGCACGAACCCGTGATGAAGCTGTCATCATGTATCATAAGGAAAAACCACGGTTAATTTTGGCTGATATTCAATTGGCCGATAACAGCTCGGGCATTGATGCGGTAAATGACATTTTACAAAACGACCATATACCGGTAATCTTTATCACCGCTTTTCCTGAAAGATTACTGACCGGAGAGCGTCCAGAACCTACTTTTTTAGTCACGAAACCCTTTAATCCTGATATGGTGAAAGCACTTATTTCCCAAGCTTTATTTTTTCAAGAGAATGCTTCGAAAGCGGCCTAAAACAGATTAACATCAAAATCATGATTGTTACGCCTCTCCCAAAGCCCTCCATGGATAAATCGCATCTAAGCGCCCTCATGCAAGCGATCCGTGGTGCTGATATTTGTGTTTTATACCAGACAACAAACCTAGTCTATTTATGGGCTGAAAACTTGCCCCAGCATTTGCATAATAAATGGCGAGTGGGGTGCCGTGACAGTGACTTTTTTTCACTTGATCTTGCAGATAATATCGAAACAATCAAATTGCAGGTTCTAGCCACCGGCAAAATGCAAACCATTGAAGCACGGTTTGAAGATATGAGCAAACAAGCGATTTGGTATAAATTTTCTATTGATTGCCACCGTAATGATAACGGAGATATTATCGGTATTATCACCACCGGTGTTGATATTTCAGGATTACGCCGACGTGAGCAAGTGCTGAAAATACTCCTTCGAGAAGTCAGCCACCGCTCTAAAAATCTTCTCGCCATCATTCAAAGTATTGCCAGCCAAACCGCCCGCTACACTGAATCCCTTCAGATTTTCTTACGTAAATTTCAGGGGCGACTCCATTCTCTTTCCCATTCTCAAGACCTCATCACCGATTCCGATTGGCGTGGTGCGCAATTTCGCGAATTGGTTCAATCGCAAACTTTGGGCTATTTAATGAAAGACACAGAACGTTTTTCACTTGAAGGCGTAGATCCTTATCTTTTTCCGAATGCAGCCTTGCATATTGGCTTGGCTTTTCATGAACTCATTGTCAATTCTCTCTCTTTTGGTGCCTTATCACAAGAAAAGGGGAATATCCGTGTACGCTGTGAAATTCAAACAAAAATGAATGGAAAAACGCAACTGCTCATTACTTGGAATGAAAATTTTGCAGCAGAAACTCTTCTTTCTAATGAGAACAAAGCCTGTTTTGGGAGTGCCGTCCTAGAAAAGATTGTTCCCATTTCTGTAAATGGTTCGGCTTCTTTAAAACTGACAGAAAAAGGAATTGTGTATTGCCTGTGTGTTCCTGATACCTATTTTGATACCCTTTTTTAAAAAAGCGGCTAAAATACCGCAAAATGAAAAAGCAAAACACAAACCTCCAAGGATTTTTCTCATAACATCCCTTGCCTAGCACCTCTTGCCCAACACACAAATATTTTTCCGTAAAACCAACCGCTCTGGAACCTAATCCGCTGGAACCTAATCCGCTGGAACCTAATCCGCTGGAACCTAATCCGCTGGAACCTAATCCGCTGGAACCTAATCCGCTGGAACCTAATCCGCTGGAACCTAATCCGCTGGAACCTAATCCGCTGGAACCTAATCCGCTGGAACCTAATCCGCTGGAACCTAATCCGCTGGAACCTAATCCGCTGGAACCTAATCCGCTGGAACCTAATCCGCTGGAACCTAATCCGCTGGAACCTAATCCGCTGGAACCTAATCCGCTGGAACCTAATCCGCTGGAACCTAGAACCTTTAAAAACGTTTATTTGTAAAGAAAAAGCCCTAAGGCTGGCAAATTGGATTTCATGCTGTCAACCTTCATTTTGAAAGTATTTTATGAATACCCTTGTTTTTATCCTCTTATTAGTTTCATGCACAGATGATTTTAACAGCTGCTATTCTAACAATACAATGGTTAAAACTTACCCAACAGCTCAGGCATGTGAACAAGCCATGATACCATCCACCAAAAAGCTTTCCTCTTATGGGCAACAGATTTTTGCCCAATGCACAACTATACACGCAAATTTGCATCAACAAGAAGTAAAGCTGATCTGGTCCGTCACAAACCAAGGAAATTTCCTGCTTACAAGCCAAATCATGAATGATAAGAGATCAGAAATTCACGAAACAAAAGCTCTCCCCCTATCATCCCGACTTCTAGGATTACCCCTATAGACCTCTTGCACAAAAAACCTTAAAAGCATAAACCCATCAGACTCTAAGAAAACAATCAATGCAAGAGGTCAGCATGATGGATAATAAGCAGATTCAAACTTTACAAGACCATCACACAGAGCAATACGCATCACCTCAAGATCACCCCCTAGATCCTGCAGTAGAACGCGTGAGAAAAAAACTTATGCGTTTTATGATTGTTTCCATTTCAATCACGCTTATTCTTATTCTTGCTGTTCTCTTTGCGGTTATATACAAAACAGTAAAAATGGGATCAGCCTCAAAACAAACAAATTCTTTTTCTTCTTATAATAAGAAATCAGAAATTGCGCACCACACACTTTTCTTACCCAAAAACACAGAAATTTTGTCACAAAGCCTTGCCGAAGACAAGATTATGTTAAAGATCTTAACGCCAGAAGGGAAAACAAAATTTATGGTTTACAATTATCACACCGGAGCACTCATCGCTGTTCTTTCTCTTGAAACAACAGAAGAAACACCTGCACCCCAGCCCCGTTAAATAGGCAATACCTTCCAAAAGCACTTAAATCATTTTCTGGTATTAAACATTTTCTTCACAGGCCACCACTCGACGTCGACGCGGTTTTCTCTGTATTTCCTCACACAACGAAAGGCAAAGAGGGGACTTGTTCTGTCATCGCATCTCCATTCTGAGAAGAATCTGACATGGCTCGTGAAAATTCAAGGGATACTTCTTCTGAAGCACGCACAATGTGCCGCCGTTAAACGGAAAATACCTTCCAAAAGCACTTAAATCATTTTCTGGTATTAAACATTTTCTTCACAGGCCACCACTCGACGTCGACGCGGTTTTCTCTGTATTTCCTCACACAACGAAAGGCAAAGAGGGGACTTGTTCTGTCATCGCATCTCCATTCTGAGAAGAATCTGACATGGCTCGTGAAAATTCAAGGGATACTTCTTCTGAAGCACGCACAATGTGCCGCCGTTAAACGGAAAATACCTTCCAAAAGCACTTAAATCATTTTCTGGTATTAAACATTTTCTTCAGAGGCCACCACTCGACGTCGACGCGGTTTTCTCTGTATTTCCTCACCTAACAAAGGCAAAGAGGGAACTTGTTCTGCCACCGCATCTCCATTCTGAGAAGAATCTGACATGGCTCGTGAAAATTCAAGAGATGCCTCTTCTTGAGCACGCACAATGCGCCGCCGTGAAGGCCGACGTGTTTTTTTAACAGGTTCAACATTTTCTTCAGCAGAACATTGCTCTTGGTCACTTTTCTCATACGAAAGAGCATCAGCTTCTAATGCATCTTCGCGCGCATGCCCATTTTGTGCTTTTGCATGTTGACTATGACCATTTTTTTGCGACTGAGTTTGCAGTACATTCGTGTCATCAGTGACAATGTCTTTTTTTTCACCTTCAGCGTTTATTTCACCGTACTCTTGCTCACTGTTTTCATCGCGGCTCTCATCGCGTCGAGCAGGTTGGGGCGTTTGTCCAACCGCTGCCAGAATAATACGCAAGTAGTGTTCGGCATGTTGGAGATAATTCTCTGACATAACACGATCGCCAGCCCCCTGTGCATCACGTGCAAGACTTATGTATTTGTCAGCAATTTGCTGAGCATTTCCACGAATCTTAACATCTGGACCGCTACTTTCATAATTCCGAGACAACGGATTAGGACCGCGACGATTATTATTATTGTTGTTATTACCATTATTATTGCGACCGCGTACCCGTCTATTTTGTTGTGGCCTCATCTTTATCCCTTTTTGGAGTTTATGTGTCTTAATTGACTCTTCTTCATTGCATTATTTTTTGATAACGCTGATCATTTTTTAAAACGGTTATCAGGCTATTGGCTTTTTATTTCACTCAAATGATACCTACTGAAATTTTGATACCTACTGATATTTGATAAAAGCATATATTTTTTGAAAATCACAAAACAGCAGGGAAACTGCAAGCCAAAAATTCCCTATTTCTCTGTTAACAAGCAGAAACCTAGTGATGTTCACATAAAATGCCAAGTGTTTTTTTTCAAATAGACCATATTTTACTAAAAAAATAACTATCTTGTGGAAAAACAGAAAACAAGAACACAAGCAGAATACTTCTAGCAAAAAAATAACTTCTGCCAGACAATAATAGAAGCCCTCTTTTTTGCTCTAAAACCACTGATTCTAAAAATTCCGATATTCTCTGCCCCACACGTACTTAACGCTTAAGCACTTACACCACCCCGAGTTATTAAAAGAACTCATCTCGTGAGCATAACCCTTCTTATGCACTAAAGCAACCACTTTGTAAGTGGACAACCCACTCCCGCTTCACAAAGCCTCTTAGCTGATATAAATAGATTAACATGAAGCATTATTCAAGTCCTATAATCATCAACAGAACAGATTTCTTGCCAAAGAAGGACAATTACATTACAAATTTTAAGTTTAGTTCCATAAAATTTATAAGTAAATCGGATTACTTTTATAACAAATTCAACTAAAATCTAAGTATAAAAGCATCCCAAAATCATAGGCTTAAGAGAAAGAAACAACCAGCATGCCACGCCTTCCCAAAAATCAGGGTCGTTTCAAAAAAAGCCAAAGTCCATGAACAAGAATAGCATAATGAGCTCTCCAATTTTTGTCATACTACCTCATAAAGAAACTTTATTTGTAAAACGAGCACAACGTTTTGCGCATTTAGCTACATCCCATCCCAATAAAGAATCTCTGCTTTTTTCTGCTCATTTTTGTGATGCCCAACAACAATCGACCGAAAAGTTTAAAGATTTTGCTTCTCCTCTTAGTCACTTTGGTGCCACTTCAGACCTTCCTCTTGATCGCTCAAAACTTCTTACTTTGGGCTTTTATGAAAGCATTGTTGAAGATTTTTTGAAACGACTGTCAACTCCAACACTCACTAGTCAAGGATTCTCAGCAAAAAGGCAAGAAGCTTTAAAACATACACAACAGCAGAAAGACCAATGGCGCCTATGGGGAAACAATCTCTTAAACCACAGACTTCCCCAACAACAATTAGCAGAATATCTTTTCATCATCGGCGCATTGCAAATCCTGTATTCTCTTGCCGCTTCAAAGCTTGATGCGCAAAGCTTAACCTCACAACAAAAAAACCTCTGTCCCGCCTGTAGCGGAACCCATACCGCCAACCTCATTATAGAGCAAAAACCACATGGAACCATAAAAGTTTGTTCTTGCCTTTATTGCGGCACTCTATGGCATACCCCATACACCCAATGTACTTTTTGTGAAACAACGCAGAAGATTACCACCCACACAATTGAAAATACTCCCAATGGCATTTTCCCCGATGGCATATTTTTTGAAACTTGTGAAACATGTGGGTTTTATTGCAAACAGCTCAATCACTACCAAAACCCTACGCTGGATGTTTTTGCCGATGACATCGCTACCCCCACAGCTGATTTTCTGCACAAAGCCTCTTCTCATTTTAAGTATAAGAGTTTTAATCCCTTTTTAGCAGAATACAGCAAATAACCAGAGCTTCAAACCAACACAAACTTAACGCTAGAAAAACCTCTATGAACCCCACGGACAACTGAAAAGAAAGGAGCCAAAAAGCAATGACAAAAGGTTTAAAATATGGATTTTACCACAAAGAGATTTAGCAAATACAAAAAAACTCTTGCCACCTCATGCACACTACAATAAGTTTTAGGACGACCTTTTTTATTAAGAATAATACAGCATTTTTATAGTTTATATTGAAGCAATTTTCAGATTAAGAATACACAAGTTTCAATATAAGAAAATGAACGCTCTTCATAACTTACTAAACGAAAATCAAAAATATGTTTTGCCTCCTTCTTTTCACTTCTCAAAAAGCACTATACGCAAACAAGATCCCATGTTTACTTTCTCATCTTTGCGATGCTTTGTAATACCTTTTAAACTGATAGATAGGAAAAAACTTTGCGCGAAGCACCCCCACTATAATTTCAAACTTGTCATTTTAAAAAGGCACAACCTTCATAAAATGAGATACTCTTTGAAAGCTCCACATTTATATCCTTTTGATAAAACTTCGCGTATCTTTAAATTTCTGTGTAAAAATTTAAAAGTGATTGCGCATATTGCCTTTTTTCCCCTCTTTTTCTTTCTCTTTTTCACTCATAAAACAATCCCGTAAGAGAAAATAATTTCCATCCCCCGGTCGCACTATTTTCATACATTTTTTCTTTGTAGTCTCGGAAACCGTGTCCCACATTTCACGAATGGCAAAATAAGCTTCACTTTCCACATTAATACAGCGCTGATAAACTTCCTTTTTCATATCGGGCATAACT
This sequence comes from Bartonella taylorii, assembly GCF_023920105.1. NCBI lineage: Bacteria > Pseudomonadati > Pseudomonadota > Alphaproteobacteria > Hyphomicrobiales > Bartonellaceae > Bartonella > Bartonella taylorii. Next base: position 92,918 of record NZ_CP083693.1, on the reverse strand, counting down.
GAAGCAGCAATTTCCTTGCAATAGACGCGCATATCAAAGACTGGAATAGTCAATTCTACAGGAACTGGTTGTATTATTGGTTTGTGAGAAAAAAAAGAACTGAAAATTTTGACAACACCAAAACAAAAAACCAACCCACAAAAGAGCAATATACAAATAAAAGCGATCTTGCGATATAATCTTTTAAAATAAGCGTTTTGCCTCGCGCGGATTCTTTTTTCCATAAAGACAGTATCCTTTAATATCCCAAGATAAGCTTTTTCACAGTAAAAAATGAGAGAAGCATGAATATACAAAATACATATTGCAGTCCGCAGGTTACCAATCTTCTTGTATGAAAACACTCATTTTTTCTATATGATGAATATTTTATTCTCTTTGTTGGGTACAATTCTTGTGAGATAAGTTTTTGCATCCACTTTATGAAAAAGAATATAAAGGGATTATCATAAGAGTTTATTGATGTAAAATCCTAGAACAAGAACTATGGTGGATTTTCTAATCGAGGTAAACAAATACTGTTAAATCAACGCTTCCATTTTTGATGATGCCACACCCATGCTTTATAACACCCCTATCACACTTCATAATACCGAAAAATTTTCTCTACCCTAAGCACTATGCGTATCACAACCAATCAAACAAGACAGAAATGCGCTAACTTCCTACTTTTTTGTTTTTGATTAAATAGCAAGATATAGCTGTAACTCTTTACAGAGCTTCATACCATAGAAACACAAATCGAGATGGTTAATCACCCATCGTTTTACTTTTATCCGCTTCTTCAGCGTCTTGTTTGTGTTTCACATCTTCAAGATCTTTGATAATCGTTTTCAATTGTTGTTCTAAAATATCCAAACGCTGTGTAAGTTGGAGAATATTTTGAGTCTGTATTTTATCAAAACATTGGAGATCTTGACGTGTTTGCTTCAACAGAGCATTCAAAGGAGCATGTCCCATTCTTCCACTAGCATAAAGAACCACACGAATATGTTCAGGATCATCAATGTCAGCGATAGAAAAGGGGAAAAGTGCCATTGTATGACCTCATATGTGTTGTAGAATAAAGACAAGCAGATGAATGTTAATGCGCAACACCAGCGCGTTCTGGCACATAATCAACAGATTGTTGAAAATCTTCTGAAAGATTTCATCCAACTGAAGCGCTCAATGTTTGAAAACATTTGATTCAAAAATGCTTTGCGCATTCTTTCAGCTACGCAAAAAGATTCAGCTCTTACACTTTAACAGCATAAACAACTGTCTCATTGGAGTAATGGTGCTTACCTATACCCATTATATTGGTAGAGGAACTTGAATCATGCAAATTAGGCACTTTGAATGTTGAATACCCATCCCCAATTCCCCATGTTGTACCGAGTGCATCAAAAAGGTTTGCATATTCTTCACGCGAATATTCTTTACCATCACACAACAGCCAACCTTCAGGGATTTTTTTCATAGCAAAAGATGCAATGAAACCCGATGGTAAATTTTGAGAAAGGCTCATTGTAGGATTTGTTAAAAACCAACCATCCGCATTCTTTCCAGCAATGTCATAAGTATAGACAATCTCATAAAGACCACCTCTTTGAATTTCTCCCCCCTTTAAAGGCGCTATACCATCCTCTGTTACCTTATAAACGGGTCGCACAAGAAGTTGGTTTAAAGCGACATTTGTTATCCCTTTATTCACCCCTTGCGCTTTAAAGCGCACAACAATACCTTCCCCATAAGATTCAAGAGGAGACTTGGTTGTTAAATGAATAGATGTTCTATTCCTCTCCTCATCAATGGTAAATTGTGCATCAATCACCCCCCCATTATCTAAGAGATACTCTTTGATACGTTGCATCATCACTCGAGAACTATCATTTACTGAACTTGGAGGTTGTCCTTCAGCCCAGTTTATGTTCTCATCGGCATAGGCATTTTCAGATGCAATGAGCGACCAATCATAAATTGAACTCATAGAATATATCCTTTTTGTAAAAAACGAAGACGGGCAAAGAGAGAAGAAAAGAAAGTAGAAATTTTATTTTTAGGCGATGATATTTTTTCCATTTTCAAGCCAATTTTATCATAATTGACATGCAAGAGTTTTGTTTTAGCATGCACATAAACAGCATCGGGATTCAAACGCAGCACCTCTTGAGCAAGAACGCCGCGATAACGTTGTGGATCTCCCTTATAATTAAAGGTATAAAGCGGATAGCCATTTTTTTCACCGACAGGAACAATATTTTCTTTGGCTCTCACATCACAAAGTCCTAGAATTCCTCCTACCAATCCCAGCACTTGCTGTGCATCGCGCAATGGATCTTTTGTAACGGAAGGTATTGTTGTAGACTTTCCTGATTGTGTTCCATAATTTCCAGCAGATTGCGTTCCTACTTGTAACAAGCGTTCTAATCGATTCCACCCTTGATTATCTTGTTCTGACCATTTTTGACGCTGCGCATCCAAAGCATTTTGGCGGTTAGCATCTTGGATTATTCCACCTTTTAAAGCATTGCTTTGCGCGTTACTTTGCCCTTGATAGTAGCTGTTTGCGGCATTCGTCTGATCATATAAGGAACGGTCAATCATCTGATTGGCATTCATCATATTATGAACATCTTGATTATACTGCTGCGCAGTAGCATTTGTTGCCAATGCACCAAGTTCATCGGCGAGCACCCCAGTATGAGCGCCAGATCCATAGCGCCCAGCTCCAGACATAGACTGATTAATAGCATCGGAAGTTTTACTCAAAGCATTTTGCAACGCAGCATTAAACTTACTATTACCTCCAATCCAGTCTCCCTTAGCCATATTGAGGAGATTGGAAGCACTTTGGGTTGGTGCATTAAACCACTGCGTTAATGCTGGATTGTTATACTGACCAGCAGCCTGTTCTAAACCGGTGAGAGCATTTTTTGTCATATCGCTAAGACCAGCAATGCGTTCACCTTGATAAACATTTCCGCCAATACCTTTATTATAAAGATCAAGCGCTTGAGAACTCGCTTGTTTAAAGATATCGGCTGCCCACGCGGGTGGTGCATTTGTTTGTGTTGTTGTTTGCACTTGAGGTGTTTTTTTTCTACTCATGGGTTGAGAACCTTTCTATAATGAATAAGATTACGAGAATATCCGTGATGGGTAAGCATTTTAGCCCATCCAGATCTTCCAAACATATGCAGTTCTTCAGCATTGATTGTCCGCGCCCACTGTTCAACCTTATCAATCAATTTGACCAATTTCAGCCCTCCCTCTCCAGCAAGATCTGAGAGGATGACGCATTTTTTTCCCGTATGGGTTATTTCAACTTTGGTAATCGCAAAAGCACTAAATTGCGTTTTGTTTTTTAAGACCAACCATAATTGTGCTTGTCCTCTTGCCAGTTCTTCAGCAATTGTCGCCAGACAAACATCATCAGGAAAGCGCTTAGCATATTTTTTCAGTGCAATATTGAGAGCATCTTGATAGGGTGCTATTTTTTCCCATGACCACTGATTTGTAAGATGGGCAGAATAAAGATTTTGGCTGTCATGTTGTAGTGTCATGATTTTAGCTCTTTCAGCTTTCTCTTACAAAGAAAACTCTATGACCAATGATAAAGCATGCAACCCTATTGCTCTTTTATGCAAAAAACGCATCGCTTTTTAAGAAGAAGCAGACCACCACACTGCGCCTAGTATAAGAGACATACTTAACGCATGCCGGCCGACCTCAATTCCACATCGAAGCCCGTCACATGAGACCAATTCACGCCCTCAGGGATGCGCAATTTCAAGCGATAAAACCGTGCCCTTGCGCGACAATGAATTTGCCCAGTATTATGAGAAGGTTGTTTTTCCGGCAACCAAACAGTTTTTTCTTCGAGGGATTGACGAAAGCGCATCCCCACAGACAAATAAAACTCTCCACTATTCACTTGAGGCATAATACTTTTCACGCGGGTTATGACGCCATTTGTCTGCCCCATTTCTTGTGAAGTCACCACACAATCCATAGGGGGACCAGAAAACGAGCCAAGTCTTCCCTGATGATCAAATGCACCGAGAATAGGAGATTCATTTCTCCAAGCTTTACTATCAAGAGAAAAGGACAAATCATCAATGTTCTGAGTAATCCGATCAAGGGCTTCTAAAGTAATTCCGGCTAAGAAGATAGGCAAAATCATATTGATACCCACAACCGCTTTTGTCCATTTTTGCAATCCCCAATCATAAATAAGCAAAATGCGTTTTTGAGAACTCTCATCGGTATCAACCATCCAATAAACGCGATTATACACTCCATCAATCGCGGCAGACAAAGTGTACAGATTATTCTGATGGGATTTTGCCGTCATGGTTCGATCCACTTTTTCGAAACCAATTGGGATAATCTGTCCCTCATTGGTCATCTGATAAAATCCACCCTCATCAGCAAAGAAGGCAAGATCACCACGACAAACGATAGATTCAGCGTTTTTTGCACCGCGTTTATCGTGGATTTTTTGGAAACTAAAAATAATCTTAGAACCAGGGATAAAAGATCCGGCATAGATTGCAGAACGCATAAAGATAATTGGATTTGTCGTTTCCGTTGCACCTTGCACGAAACCACCATCAGGAAAATCTTGATAATCGCAACTTTTTTTACCAACAGTCCAACATTCGGCATCGTTCAAACCCGACCAATGAACACGTCGCGGATATTCTGTCAACTTCATCAAGCAGACGAAATCACCCCACACACGAACGATACCCGCTTGCGGTGGATTTCCCCCTAAATTTCTAAATCTTTTGTCATGATTAATATCGATCACTTGTGGCTTATCATTGGCATTAACAGCAATGACATAATCCCCAAACAAAGCGAAAGACCATGGGGCATCAACATTAGCGAGATAATGTTTTCCCGTTTTGCTAATATCTTTCCAGCGCATTGTTGTATTGTCGAGCAAGTAAATTTTTTCTTCTGTACCAACAATAATAGACACACCATTTTTTGTTTTAACAGCAACAGCCCCTAAAATGCGATCAGGACAAGGCTCTGACAAAGGTTTAAAGCTTGGCATAGGGATATAAGACCCATCAGCCGGCAACACATTGATAAGCTCATCGGTAAAGATGCCATTGATGTCAGCAACATCAGGCCGATAATCAGCAATTGGGAAAAAAGCCATTGAGAACCCCATTGAAAGAATATTTGCAGAGTCTTATCCGTGCGATATTTCAAAATACTTCAAACCGCAAAGACTTGTTTTGTTTTAACCAAAAGAGCCCCTCAAAATGGACAAGGCTCTATAACAAAGACGTAAAGTTCAGATTATAGGGAGCAAATGAAAGCACATTAATGCATAAATCACCTAAGATGCTATAAATGCTGTGCACCGACCTAACCACCAACCACTAATAATTGAGAAAAAGCCCTTTAAAATCTCATTGGAAGAATAGTTGAAGAAGCTTTTCGGCGTGATGTTTCAAATCGCAAAACTTGCAATTGTTCTTGAAAGTCTCGAAAAGAGACAGCGGCATATTCAGGATCTTTTAGGATATTTTTATAGAGCTCATATTTTGCACGCGCTTTAATAAGATCAAATGCATGGATCAACCAAGGATCATCATCCTCTCTCACCTGTTCATCCCCAAAACGAACAGGAACATAAAAAAGGCGTACGGTCTCAACTTGTTGAGGTGTTGGAAAGAGTCCTATTCTTTGATCAAAAAAAGTATAAAAGAGAGGCGTCCCTTGTAAAGGCGGCAATCCATATTGTTGTTGCAATACCTCAACAGATTTAAAAAGCAATTGTCTTTGTGTTGGTGCACGTGTTCCTAAAAGGACGCACGCCAAAGCCTTTTCTGATTCAAGAAAAATTCCCTCTTCTTGCCCATACCATGTCTTTCCACTTTGCGTTTTAAACATCACCTCTCTTTTTTCATTAAAGAAGAAGGGTTCCCGTTCACACAAACGCAAAGCAGCCAAAATAGAATCTTGAATTTGAACGGAATATTCAGCTGTTGTATCATCAATTTCGTCTTGAATGAGCGCGACCATATGCGCAAAAGTTTTAGAATGATCCAAATGTGTGAAATCAAGATCATTGTGATCAAGAGAAGAAACGGTCATGAGCAGTCATAATCCTTTTGCATATGCAACATTGTAGGTGATGCGCTTTTTACCTATTCCCCCAACAAAATATTCTGCCATCCAGATAGAATATTCCCCATCCCAACAAAATATCCCATTGGGAGAAAAGCTTTTAAAAAGCGCCGTTAAGCTGGTGCTCCATAAGTTGGAATGACGATGGTTCCAAAATCCTGTGCACCCTGTGCGCTTCCTGGCAAATTGTAGCAGGTTTTTTTCATACCAATAATGGTTTTGGCCGCAACACCAAACTCACGCTCATAGTCGAACAGTTCTTCCACCAATTTATAGCGTGTAGCACCACGATCTTTTCCAAAAGCGATAACAGCACTTTGTGCTCCAAGCAGAACAGCTCGGCGAACATTAGGTACAGCCTTGTTTGTTGTGCCTGACTCAACACCTTCAGTAACATGTTCAGCTTCACGCAAAACAACCCCATTATACATGCCCAAAGACCCATCATAGAGCGGATTTTTGAGACGGCTTCCACTATAGATAGCCTTAGTAATGTCGAGCCACTGCCCCGCATCTGTATTGGTTCGCAACTGCGTCACTTGCGTTGGATGCAGATAAAGCACATAAACATTTTCCCCCTCAACACGCACTGGTCGAATTTTTGGATTTGCAAGCTTAGCACGTTCAACCGCTTTATCGATCAACTTGAGATCAAAAACATCACTTTCTTTCAAGTCTTCATCTTTTGTTTTTCCATTGGGGCGCACAATGCGTTTATCGGTTGGTGCGGTTGGCGCATTAAACCCGTAATGGACAGGTTTAAGTGTAATAGTGCGTCCTTCAAAATTAATGGCTTTTGCAGTATAGCCACAAACTTGAATAAAGAACATCATACTCAAGCGGTCCGCATACCAATCAACCAAGCCATTTTTAGCTTCAGTACGCAAATCGTGCAAGATGCGTTGCTGATCAATCGTGCCTTCATTTTTAACACGCACAGCATGGACAAGTTCATTAATTGCCAAGCGGTCATTGAGAAATTGGAGGGCTTCTTCATTGCCTTCCAACGCCTGTCCTTCACTCACTCCATCACCGAGCAGCTGTACACGCAAACCAAAGCTAATCGCGTCCCCACTTGCCTTATTGGTTTCATCTTTTAATTGTACAATACTGTTGGAGTCTTTTCCAATCAACGGAGCAATAGGAACTGCTTTTGAAACTTCTTGATTTAGTAATTTAGACCATGTGCGCACTGCCATTGGGTCATTGATTCCGATATAAGTTACGGCCATTTTATCCTCTTAAAATTATTGATATAAAAAAACCGGCAAAGTGCCGGTTGTTGACATTCCACATTTCTGGTTTTCAAATAGTGGATCAGTTGTTGCGTGTTTTGGATGATTTTTATTGATAATTTTTTCCTCCCCCTTTAAGAAATCTCCTCATAGCGCCCCTGCTCTGAGAGGTTTTTCTCTATACTCGCTTCAAAAAATTCCCTCACAACATCCACCCTTCAAGCGCTCACTATGCATACGCCTCAAGCTCCACACGAAATTCTTCAAGCCCCATGCTATCCAGCATCAAGACCTCCACCACCACGCGTTCTCGCTTTCAAGCTTCTCCGCCACCCATTAAGTGATTAAAAGCGGCTTTGTTTTTGGGCTCAGAAACCCAACTACTAAATTCTGTTTCTGACATTTTGTCGAGCATATCCAAAGAAATGGGTCCATTCGTAGCCAAACCATTATAAGCCGCAAGTGTACGAGCAGAATTTTGTCTTTCCTGCAAATTTTCACCAATGTTACCTGAAACACCAATGTTATTTGAAACCCCCGCGTTATTTGGAGTATTTGTATAGCCAATTTTTTGCGCAATGGTGTAGATCACCTCAGCCGGATTTTGATTTTTTTGCGCACAATCACGCACAATTTGCTTCAATTCATTGCCAATCACCACATCCACGACATTTGGATCTGCCATTTCGGGATAGAGCGAAGCGTAAGCAGCCAACTGCTTAGCCCGCATATCATAAATAAAATCAGCAGCTTGATCAAAATCATGATATTTTTGTTTCACGCCAACAACAGATTGCTGATAGAAACTATACAACTGTTCTGGTTCAGGACCCACAGCAGGCGGTTGTTCAGAGAGCAATGCCCCTTGTTTGTAGAGTGTTTTTCCCAACCATTGTATATAACCCATAAAATCCTTTTTCGGATCTGGAGGTGTATCACCCCCTAGCGCCTTTTGAACCTCTTGTGCACGCGCACTTTCTTGCAATGATTGCAGTTGTTGCTGTCCATTTTGGTGTTCTTGGAAATTTTCTTCCAAAATTTTTACTTTTTCTTCCCCCACCATTTCAGGCTCTTTTCCCTGATCAGTAGTAGAAAGAAAATCCTGCTTTAATTGATTTTGTTCTTCTGGTGTTAAATATTCTTGATCCATATCGATGGCCTTCTCTTTTCAAACAATAAGGTGATATTTTTTCAAATGAAGCAGTTTATCTTTACGCATTTTCCCTCTGAAAAATGGTCTGCAACAACTGCCCCACTCCAGCATTACCGCTAAACTCTCCTACAGTCTCACCACTGTCATACAATGGAGCACTTGGGTTCTCTGCGCTCTGCTTTTGTGCTTTGATGGCAATTTTATGGATAAGCGAAGCTGGCAAAGGCGAATAGTGTAAAAGATCAAGCATAATCTCTGGAGTTGCAAAATTTTGCATCAAAGGCAGCAATTGCATAATAATGGCAAAAGTCCGCTCTTTTTCATTAAGACTTGTTGGAGCATCATCGACCACAATATCATATTCCAAACTGGTGATCATTTCACGTGTGAGTGGAACATATTGCGCGTTTTCGTCCCCAGCAATACGCACCAATCGCCCATCAGAGAGATAATTTTGAATAAGATAGAGAATAATTTTTCCCTGTCGTTGCCGGTATCGACGCAAACCATCAAAGAAAGAAGCCAACAAATTGAGTGACGATTGGCGGCGTTGTTCTTCAAGAATTCCTGGTTGGTTCACCGCCCTTGTCCCAACGAATTCAGAAGACAAACCAGTGACTTGTTCAATAGCGCTTTTTGCTTCATTAAACAGCTGAAAGAAGCCCTGCGGGAATTGTGCAACGGGTTTAGGCTGGATTCTTCCACCCGAAACAGCTCCACTTTTAAGCCAAGTAATACTATCGGCCCTCGCCCAACTTTCCACAGCTTGTCGATCATCATCGAAAGCATCCCGTTCAGCCATAATTCCGCCTTTAGACTGACTATTAAGCAAGTGCATGACTTGACTAAAATATTTATTTGCCCAGCGTTGTGGATCTTTTGTTGGTTTCACAATACCATAAAATTGCCGGCTCAACTTATCAAAGGTACCGGTAATACATTCCCAACCCAATTGGTTAGGCGGGACCAAAGGCTTATCGGGTGCGTCGAGCAATTTTTTGCCCAAAAAGGCCCGTTTGACAATTTTCCTTGTCAACCTTGTTGCTTGGATTGCAGGAAAATCTCTACAAAAATTTTGCAAATCTCGTTCCGAATAATCGATAAACTTCCCACTTAAAGGATCAAGAACTCTATAAACAACCTCGCGTTCAAACCAACGACATTCAGCCAAAGTGACCATTTTAGGACGTTGATAACTACTCGCATCATCCCCATCACCATAAAAACTTTGCCTATCACCACTCCCCGTTTTAGGTAGAAACGTATATTGTTTAACCCAATCAGCATCAAGATCACTCCAATGGATATGGGGAAACATTTCTTGAGCAACGTCCAGTGGTTTTTCATCAATATACCATACACGCTGTGCATCAATCAGATTTGGTTTTACAGCACTTGCATCCCAGACCATTTTCATCGGGTCCAATCGTGCAATCACCGGTTTTCCCTGTGGATCTTCTTCATAGTCAAGGCGGGTATCTGTCCAGCCCATTCCGCAAATAATCGCATCTTGAAAAGCATCAGAATCTTCATACTCTCCATCAGCCTCATCACGAAACCATTCAGCCGCTCCAGTAAGGATTTGATTAGCAAAAGCCGCTCCCTCTTGGCGTGGAATAAATTGCACTTGTCGTTTATTATTGCGTTCTGTACCGATCACCGCATTGATCAAAGGGGCAATGCGGTTAAAGGTCATAACCGGTCTATTTTGTTCTTGCAACACGGCAAGATCTTGCGCATTCCATTGCCGCCCATTATAAAAATCGTAGTCCTCTTGGGCATTTTTGCGCCATTGCTCAACATGCGCAATATCATCGTGATACCAACCGACCAGTTTCTTAAAGAGCGCCTGATGTTCAAGCGTCTCTAAGGGATCAAAAGAGTCTGTAGAAATATTCATTAAAAAGCCATCCATGAAGTTTGAGAATGGTGAAACGAGCGATAAACATCTTTACGAGGACGAACATTGGGCTGTTCATAAGCCACACACATCAGCCCGAAACTATCGGCGCCATGGCTTGCCCAATCATGTTCAGCCCCTAATCCGATATTACGCTGTTCGTCACGCCTTTCGTGATACCAAGCAAGCGCTTTTCGGCCAGCATGTGTTGTCTCTCGATTAAACCATATGGCAGGAAACAATCGCCTAACAGCTTCGATGCGCATTTTAACGGCCCCCACACCTTGATTAGGAATCACCCTAGTTTGAAAACCAGCTTGTTGAAGAGCACTTTCAAAACTGACATTATAGACACGATCTTTGGTTGCGCCATCATGAGGCAAAACCATCAACGCCTTATCATACCCTCTCTGGAACACCCATCCAACATGTTCTGAGAGAGGCTGTCCTTGTGCTTCATAGTAATCGAGAACACGGATTTCCCGTCCAACAAATTGCGCTACCCACAAAGCGGTAGCATCAGCCTTTGCCCCTGTTCCTCCAATATCCCAAAAGATCTTGATCTGTATCAGCGGATCACGCGGAACAGTAGTAATACGCCCTTCGCGTGAAGCTTCAAGCAACGCTTTTTGATAATAAGCACCTTGAACAGATTGGAGATATTCCCCTTCCCAAATATGATTATACTGTTCAGGCCTTTGTTCTAAATCCGCTTTCCGATCACGGTTCAGTTTTTCAGGAAAGAGAGGATTATCGCGCCAATTGATTTCCACACCTTTGATATTGGGATCATTCACATTGCGGAAACGTTTTTCCACGGGAGCATTTTCATGGCAAGGGTTCCATGTCACCCACAATTCGGCATTCCAATCTTTTCCTTCTTCGCGCAAAGTTGGAATAAGTGTTTGCCAAGCGGTCTCCGTCACGGGTTCTGCCTCATCTACCCAACAGAGAAAAACGCGACCCATTGACTTAATACTTGCGATATTACGATCAAGCCCCGCAAAGACATAAATGATACGTCCATCTTTTGACCTAATATATTTATCACCAATTTCATAGTAGTCTTGGAGAAAAGGATAAGCTTCTATCGCCCGTTTAATTTCTTCCAACGAACTTTCATTGAGTGAATTTTGAAATTGTCGTGCACAGAGAATAATACCCCGTTCACCAGCCTTTCCATGCCGATATCCGATCACAGCAGACATCAAAGCAAAGGAACGCGTTTTTCCAGATCCCCGTCCTCCCCAAGCGGCACGCACATCAGCTTTTCCAGTAAAGACAGGAATAAGCTTTGGAATGAGCGCAATTTGCGCCGTTTCCTGAATGGTTGTCTGAACGGTTGTCATTGTAAGATTTTGTAAGTGTAATTGTGTAATTGAGAAATAAAGTTCGCTCTCACTTCATAGTTTTGCTTTCCATTCAAAGATGGTTAAAAAAACGTCCTCGATAATTGCTCAAGAGCACGCTTTCATTCATCTTCATCCTGAACTTTCCTGATCACACCCTCCATTCCTGCATGAAAAGGCGCATCACGCATACGCTCCTCAAACATTACACCCCAAAACCATACCCCTCAAACACTATAATCCTCAGGCATCACAATCTTTAGTCCCCTGCTCTCCAGACACCACGTCCGTTGCATTCACTGGTACAATCTCAATACGCGAGATTGTTTTTAAAGCACCTCCATCTTCTCCAGTAACTTGTAGAGGCAAAACTTTTGCAAGAAGTGAAAAAAAAGGCACAGGATTATTGAGTGCATGGTACTGAAGATAAGATACCAGCCCATCCTCACCATAATGATATCCAGCTTGTTCAGCCGCTGTAAGAAGAGCCTCATTGAACCGCCTTGTTGTTTTATTCAACGCACCTTTTGTCCGCCCTCTTCGACGTAAAGGAAGGCAACGTTCATCTGCCATCATCCTGTTCCTTCAAATAAAAAAAGCGGCAAGCACGACATAAAAAATGGCATGAAAACCAGCAACAAAATTTCAAGAGCAACCAACAACCTTTTGACCAGAAATCCAAAATGTTCCATAGGATGACTTAGGTAATCTTTGCGTGACAACGCATTTTGTATAATTCCTTGCCAGACAATTGAGTAAAAGTCTTTTTGTCTTTGTTATCACAAGCCCTCCCTCTCATAACCATTACTCTCTTTATCCTCTAAAGAAACACACAAATCTTCCCTTACACCTTCCAACAAAGGAGGCATAAAATAAAAGAGCAATAGAAAATAAAAAGGATTACAGTACTCTAGAGTAAACTATCTAATACAAAATAGCAGTATCATCCTTTGATAAAAAAACGAGAAAAAGCCTATACTCATGCCCTCCCCCTGCTTGATCCCCCAGCAAAGAGTTACTTACAATGCAAAAACCACGCAAAGATTATCAAAACCATCTCATTGGATATTTAACCATCTTCTCAGAGAAAATCTCTCTAGAATCTCTCACGTCTACTACACGAAAACATTACAACACAATCCCGGCACTGCCTCGATAAAATTTGACCCCGTCACATTCAAGGAACCATAAACCAATAACCGCTTATAACCACAAGCCTTTAACGAGAAAGCACAAAACCCCTCATTTGAAAATTATATGATCTAAAGAATGACAGACACTAGAAGTTTTACCAAACTAGACAGAGTCGTGTCTACAAAGAACTCATTATGTAATGATATCCCGCCCCGACATCATTTTCCCCACTTGACAAAATCGTAAAATTCCGATTGTGTCATTATGATACCCATTCAGATTTACCTTGTCAAGTTTTTTATGTTCTCATTGTCATTTTTTGTCAACATCATGGGCATAATTTTCCTTTTCAGATAAAAAAGTCAAATGATCACCTTCTTTTGCAATTGTCACGGTTGATTCATCGTGAATTTTTCCAAACAAGATGTTTTCTGCCATTGGGTCTTGAATTTCTTTTTGAATAATACGTTTGAGAGGACGCGCCCCATAGAGGGGATCATAGCCTTTATGGGCAAGGAATTGTCGGACTTCTGGTTCGATATGCAAGGTTATTTTGCGTTCATTGAGCAAATTTTGCAAATGTTGGATCTGAATATCAACAATAGCTTCCATATCCTTGCGTTGCAATCTTTGAAAAAGGATAATCTCATCAATACGATTAAGAAATTCAGGACGAAAAGCAGCTTTCACGACATTCATAACATCATTTTTTGCCTGATCAGTTGTTTGCCCTTCAGGTAACGCAGTTAAAAAATCAGCGCCAAGATTTGAAGTCATAATCAGCAAAGTGTTGCGAAAATCGACGGTTCGTCCTTGACTATCGGTTAAGCGCCCCTCATCCAACACTTGTAGCAAGAGATTAAAAATATCGGGATGGGCTTTTTCAATTTCATCAAACAAAATGACCTGATAAGGTCTTCTACGCACGGCTTCGGTAAGCACGCCGCCTTCTTCATAACCAACATATCCGGGCGGAGCTCCAATCAAGCGTGCACCGGCATGTTTTTCCATATATTCGGACATATCAATGCGCAACATTGCATTGGAATCTTGAAAGAGAAAAGCAGCAAGCGCTTTGGTTAATTCGGTTTTTCCCACACCGGTAGGACCGAGAAACATGAAGGAGCCGATAGGGCGATTGGGGTCTTGTAGCCCCGCACGCGCACGGCGTACAGCGCGGGAAACAGCTTGAACGGCTTCGCCCTGTCCCACCACACGTGTGCTAATTTCATCTTCCATACGCAAGAGTGCTTCTCGCTCTGCCTCAAGCATACGATCAACAGGAATACCAGTCCAGCGTGAAACGATACGCGCGACATGTTCAGCAGTAACAGTTTCTTCAACGAGATGATTTTGTTGATCATCATTTTCAGCAATACTCAATTGTTTTTCGAGCTCAGGAATGACACTATAAGCGAGCTCTCCAGCCCGTTGAAACTGCCCATCACGCTGTGCAATAGCCAAAGCATTACGTGCTTCTTCAAGTTGTTTTTTCAAATCGGCGGCATGCCCTAATTTTTGTTTTTCAGCCTGCCAAGCAGTTGTCATTTCCGCAGACTGTTGTTCCAATGTATTCAGTTCATCCTGCACGGCTTTGAGACGTTCTTTTGCCGTTGGCTCCACATCTGTTTTCAAAGCTTCCCGTTCAATTTTCAACTGGAGGATACGCCGATCAAGTGCATCAAGTTCTTCAGGCTTTGAATCGACTTGCATACGCAACCGCGCTGCCGCTTCATCTACCAAATCAATGGCTTTATCGGGCAAGAAACGATCAGTAATATAACGGTTAGACAAGCGCGCAGCAGCAATCAACGCGCTATCAGCGAGACGTACTTTGTGATGTTGTTCATATTTTTCTTTAATACCGCGCAAAATAGAGATTGTATCGTCAAGCGTTGGTTCAGGCACAAAAACGGGCTGGAAACGACGCGCAAGAGCGGCATCTTTTTCGACATATTTGCGATATTCATCCAAAGTCGTAGCCCCCACACAATGAAGTTCTCCGCGTGCAAGTGCTGGTTTTAACAAGTTAGAAGCATCCATAGGGCCATCGGATTTTCCAGCACCAACGAGATTATGCAATTCATCAATAAACAGAATGATCTGACCGTTTTCTGCTTGCACCTCAGCAAGTACAGCTTTGAGACGTTCTTCAAATTCCCCACGATATTTTGCGCCAGCGATAAGCGCTCCCATATCCAAAGCATAGAGTTGCTTATCGCGCAAAGTTTCGGGCACATCACCATTAACAATGCGTAGCGCCAACCCTTCAACGATAGCGGTTTTTCCAACTCCAGGTTCACCGATTAGAACAGGATTATTTTTGGTCCGCCGTGAGAGAACCTGAATAGTCCGGCGAATTTCTTCTTCGCGCCCAATAACAGGATCCAGTTTTCCTTCCCGTGCATCTTTTGTCAAATCGCGCGCATATTTTTGTAAAGCATCATATTGGCTCTCGGCATGGGGGCTTGTTGCTGTTTTTCCTTTACGCAGAGCATCAACAGCTTGATTAAGCGCTTGCGGGGTCAAACCACCCTTTGTTAAAATATCAGCTGTTTTTGCGGACTTTTCCATGATAAGCGCTTGTAATACACGCTCAACAGTAACAAACTGATCACCGGATTTTTTAGCAAGATCCTCGGCCATTGCGAAGACTTTAGCCAACGGCTGTGACATATAAAGTTGCCCATTTCCCCCTTGCACTTTTGGCAAAGCCTCAAGTGCTTGCTTGAGATCCTTTTGAATAAGAGACAGATCACCACCCGCTTTTTGGATCAGTGACGCTGCCAATCCTTGAGAATCCTCTAACAACACTTTGAGAAAATGCTCTGGCATAAACTGCTGATGATCAGAAGAAAGGGCATTATTTTGTGCTGATTGTAAAAAACCTTGCAACCGTTCGCTATATTTTTCCAAGTTCATTTTTTTCCCTTTCTTGCACCACCACCGCACTTTAACTCTCCAAGACACCCCCAAAAAAGAACCGCTCTTCACAAAACACTGTGAACGAGGCTGCATGAAGAATAGCCGTAGTGCTAAAGGGAATATGGGTCCTCACAAGCCCCATAGCAAGAGGGAGAGAAAAACGTAATGTCATTTTTCAACAAAGCTGCGGTTTTGTTATAAACGCCCCCCATCAAACGCCATCATCATCTCCTTCATCAAGACTCAATTCTTAAGAATTTTAACAACAGAAGAGTGCATGCAAACATATCTTTCTTTCTAAAAAAGTATTAATTTATGATATGTAGTTTAGCTAAAAATATTAATCATATTTTTACTTAACAAAATATTGAGTATATATTTTAATACATATAACCTTACACCGTATTTATTGAAAGAAAGGAGTTAAATATGTACTACAATATAAAAAAGATACTCTTAATTTTTTTATTGCTCCTCATAAGCAAACCAAGCTATGCTGTTTTTGCCGGTAAAGTTGTTACAATGCAACACGAATGGCCTGACAACATGTCATTCGATACATTTTCTTTCTTTCAGCAAATAACCCATGATGGTGGACCTCACTCCATTTATTTCTGGGGGAACCAATTTCAGTTCCGAAATGGAAAAAGCGGACATATTGGTTTATTCAACAGAGGTACCCGCACCATACACTTCTCTATCTGGAATGCGACGGGATGGAAAAGTGGTAAATGTAAACATTTTACTCATGAAGGCTCAGGAGTACGCTGTGAAATTGAATTTCCGTGGAAGGTTGGACGTCGATACAGATTAGATGTTTCCAAGAAGGGAAATCTGGTTACAGGAACAATAATTGACCTTATAGCTGGTAAAGCAACAAAAGTCGGTGTCATCGAAGTTCCAAACACATTTGGTAAACTGCATAAATCTTCGAGTTTTGTTGAAGACCATTCGCGTTGGAAGAGGCATCTTTCCTCCTGTTATGTGTTAAGTCCGCAAAGTTCCACCTTTTTCAGCCCTATAGCTGATTACAAATACCAAGCGTTCATAAATGCCTCTGCTGAAGGGCACTGTAAAGATCCTTACGTCGTGCAAATATTATGTAAATTCAGTACGTGCATGAATAGTATAAGTGACCTTGGGGGATTAGCCTCTCCCGATATTCGAGCGATCCCCATTGTCGACAGGAAAGACCTGTCTGCACAAGTTATTGCGGATAAATTAAAAAAAGAGGAGCTTATCGTCATCCATTTACAAGATGGTGCTTGGACACCCAATATCTTTTTCCCATCTCCTAGCTCATTTCAGTGGAAATCAATTTTTGTGGACAATCGAGCAGCCTTGAGTTCCTCAATTCACGACAATCACGGTACAAAAAAAATAACCTCAGGACAGCAAATTATGTATATGTCTGATGGGAAAATCTGGAAAATTATGCAAACAAACTAACTTTCTTCCTTACGAATACAAAATCCCTCACCCCGTTTGAAAACAAACAGGAGTGAGGGATAGATTTGTTTCATAACCACTGTCTTCCCACTTTCCTGACACCTTTTTTCGCCCCGATTGTTTTATGGATAAAATGACACCTTAACTTTGAAAAAGCCTCTGTTTTTAAGACTTCCAGCTTTTCTCCCCAACTTCAAACAGCCAATTTTTTCCCAGCTTCAAAGATCTACACCCTCCTCAATCCAAACACCTCATCCTCTAAGGCTTCAAATACTCGCCCTTTCACCTTGTTTTTAAAAACGCTCATCCTCCTCAACTGCAAAAGTCTTCGCCAAAAATCTTCACATATCCGTTCCCCTACCTCACTCTCAGCTCTACATGCCACTCTTTTGCACCCTCACCTAGAGCCCTCCCATCAAGCTTCCCCCCCCTCTTTCCACACCAAAAGACTCCCCTTTAACGTTTCAAATACTCTACCATCTTCTCTTCTTCATCATTTAATTTATAGCTCAGACTTGCCATAACTCCCTATCCCTCATTCGCGCAAACCTTATCATCCAATTTTCTCTCAGCTTCTCAATTCCCGTTTTTCTTGTATTCTAAACATTGAGATACCTCTTTAATCTCAAACTCTCAATTTTCCCTCAAAACCCCATACACAGTTTATCTCTACCTTCAAATACTCACTCAGACCTGCTCACGGCAAATATTCCGTTCTCGACGTACTTAAACAACCTTATCACCTTCTTTTCTTCTTCATCACTTTTTGCGGCCATAGCAAAATATAAGCACCCAATTCAAATCAAGTGCCCCATACTATCTCACCCTCCCTCAACATCAATGACTCAGACTTTTCCTCCATTCCAAAAACCTTAGAGTCTTTCAATGCTCAGCGTCCCTCAACATCAAACATCCAACTTTCCAAACTCCAACGCTCAAACGTGCAACTTTTTAATACTGAGTTCTCTCATACCAAATGCCAGCTGTTATCGATGGCTCCAAACGCCCCATTTATACCGCTTCCAATGCTCAACATCCCCTAAGCAAGCCTCAAATACACCATTTCTGGGCAACTTCAACGCTCAATTGGTTCTAAAACCTCAAACGCCCCACTCTCCCTGCTAATCTCAAACACGCAGTTCTCAACATTTTAAAACGTTATAGCGTTTTATTTTACTCTTCTTCATCGCTACTTTGTGGTGGTGGAGGTAAAATATAAGCGCCCGAAAGCCATCGATTGAGATCAATTGCACGGCACCGTGTTGAACAGAAAGGATAGGCATTTTGTTGTGCCATTTGACCACAAATTGGGCAAGGATGCGGAGGGCGAATTGGAGATTTCTCTGTTTGCGTTAAATCAGGCTCTTTTGGCATTTGGTGCATCTTTGTTTTTTGTTCGTGCACCTTGTTTAATTTCTTTGCTGTTTGTTTTTTTTCATTTTGCCTTTCTGCTTTTTGTTGCTTTTTATACTGTTCCATTGGCTTTACCTAAATTTAAGTTTCTCTAGTCTGTTTCTCCAGTCCAAGCAGAGAGAAGTGGGTAGCGATAAGCTATGAGAAGATCCATTGTTTCAGCCAACGGCAAGCCAACCACATTAGAATAAGATCCAGCGATATGAACCACAAAAGCACCAGCTTTCCCTTGAATAGCATAGCCACCGGCTTTTCCTTCCCATTCACCAGAAGCAAGATAAGCCCTCATCACGGGAGCAGCCAACCGTTTAAAACGGACGCGACTTTCGACCAATTTTATGGTTATTTTCCCACGCTCATTCAGCGCACAAACAGCACCGTAGACGTTATGAGAGCGTCCAGAAAGAAAGCGTAAACATTCATAGGCCTCATCTTCACTCTCTGGTTTAGGCAGAATGGTATGCCCAACAGCAACCACAGTATCAGCGGCTAAAATGACCATTTTCTGCGTCAACAAAGCTTCTTGGCTTTTCTTTTCTAAAGAAAGCTTTTTATTTTTCTGAGCCAATGGCACCTTTTCACTCTTTTTGCTATACTCAAAGAGAGTTTCTTGTGCTTTAAGGGCTTTTTCCTTTGCCAAACGTTTTGCAAGAGAGGCAGGATGTTCTCCTAATTTTGGTGTTTCATCGATATTGGTTACACAAATATTATGAGGAACGATACCTATTTGTCCCAACAACAGCAAACGACGCGGTGAAGCAGAAGCAAGCACCAATTGAAGCTCTCCAGAAAGAGGCTTCCTTAAGTAAGTTTTGTCCCCTAAGTAGGTCTTCTCTATGTCTCCCATCATTTTCCCCTCAGAGTAATTGTAAGCTCTCATCCACTTGGTTTTGGCATCACTGATTTTATTTTGTAGGCTGCAAAAACCTTTACACATTGATCACGAAGGTTCATTAGATCATTTTAATTTTTTTCCCTTTTTCATTTTACTCTTTGAGGAAAAATTAAAGCACTTTGAAAAAATGCTTCAGGATTTTTACAGAAAATGAAAATCATCCATAAGTTATTTATAGCGATATGTAATGCGTCCTTTGGTCAAATCATAAGGGGTCATCTCAACCATAATTTTATCACCAGCTAACACACGAATACGATTTTTGCGCATTCTTCCAGCGGTATGAGCAATAATCTCATGATCATTTTCCAACTTCACGCGAAACATCGCATTGGGGAGAAGTTCAGTTACAATACCAGAAAATTCCAAGACTTCTTCTTTTGACATAAACAATAATTTCCTTTACAGTGCACGTAATTTTTTTAAATTTTATGTTATTTCCAGCGTTCATACCCTATTTTCTTGGTTTTGTGAACAAAATTCAACAAAAAGAAAAACCTTTTTCTTTTTGCGTCTGTTCCCTGACACCCTTAAAAAACTGTAGCCCCAGAGCTTTTGTCTCCAGAAATTTTAGCTAATTTGTGAACATGGCTTTTGAGCAGGTTCATAAGAAATTTTCTAGATTGATGAGAAATTGTCTAAACATTCTTCGACGCTCTTTCGACTCATCTTTTACACCATGCGTTCACCCCCTCCTCAAGCGCCCTATTATCTCGCTCTTCGTTCCCTCACTCCTTTTTTTGTCCTCATCATTGCTTCTTTCACGAACACATTCTTCGCCTCACTCTGAAAAACCTTTTTCCTCAAGCGTTAGCATTTACAAAAACAATCCTTCCCTTTTACTCTTCACTTTTACAGATTTAAATTTTTACGCTTTTATATTTTTAAAGATTAATACTTTCACGCTTTTACATATTTAAGTATTTAAAGAAAACAGCAAATCTGTAAAAATGGATTATACGCTTTTGCGTTATACATCCTCAAATACCATCGTGAAATGGCATTAGAAGAAACCATAAAACAGCCATACGAGAATATAAAATATGCAATGTACCCCTTACCACATAATTCCCGCCACATAATCCCCGCCACATAATCATTGTCACCGCATTCTAAACGCTCACAAGTTGTATTTGGTAAAATTGCTCATATATGGTGTTTGGGTGGAATGGTCACAACTTCATCAGACAATTCTGCCGTAAAACCATCATTAAAAATGTTTGTCACGCTCTCCAAACAAAAGCTAGAAAATTTAAATACGAAAGGGGAAAAGAACGCGTTAGCGCATAATTCTGCCAATCTAACAAACTATTGCCAAGCATATCAACCAATGAAACATGGAAGAACCAGAGAACAATATACAACAAAAAAGAGGTCCACTCATTAGTGGTGGACCTTTACGAAAATTATTCAGCGACAATTTTCTAAATTCAAAACCCCATACTCCAGAAGTATTAGGAACCTCAGAAGCATCCAAATGAATATTAACAGAAGATTCGATTAGCATAGAATAAAAAAAGCAACAAGAGCAAAAAAATACAACTCAGAGAAAATTTTCTCCTCTCAAAGAGAGAATTTTTATACAAGACTATCATTTAATTTTTGTCGTATAAAAGCTTATAGCTCTCTACAAATACTCTTTGGTGCAAAGAATATAATTGTATGGAATCAATTGAACCCGCCGCTAAAAGCATATCCGTTTACAAGAGTACAAAAATCTTATTTAGATTTTTCTCAAAAGTTTTTGCAAAAAAGAGGCAGCATTTACAGCATTGCCACCTCTCTCTTTTTTCACCATTAAGATCTTTATATCCGGAAATTATGAAAAGATTTTAAGATGAGGAAGGAAACCAGTTTGACAACAATTCATATCTCACGGGATCGTCAGCACATTGGCCACCACCACATTCAAGTACGGTAGAAATTAAGTTCGCTGCAATCAAAAATATGAATAAGAAACTTGCTGTTTTACTCAATATAGGGAAAGGAGAAAATGTTTTAAATTTGTGCGCCAATTCGCCTAAAATCATGACGAAGGAAACTGCACCAATACAAAGAACTGAAATAATGAAAGCCCAAGTATAAAAATGCAATCCAAAAAACGTTGATCCATATCCAAGATCATCTGGTGTGATATGCAAAAACACTTGCCGAGCAGCAACAATACTGGTTACCATGCAACCAAGAATAACCATACCATAATGGGTATTTTTCACCTTATGGTGAATATTGAGTAAAAATCCACAACCAGCAAGCATCAAACCAACGCGTTGCAGAAGACAAAGGGGACAAGGTAACTCAAACTTTACCAATTGATAATAAAATGCCACCACCAAAACAATGGATAATCCAATAAGTCCTAGCGTATTCATAAAGATGACAAAATGAGGGTTTTTTTGTTCAATATGTTCCATGGCTATTCTCTCAAAAAGATAAGTTTAAAGTAGAAGTTGCGTGGTGATTAAAAGTGAGAAGAATGACAACTAACAAAACAGCCCACAGAACATAACTTATATTTTTTTTGCCATACACGGTTGTTATAGCCGTACCTAAAGCGATTAAAAATGGAACAAACATAGCCTAAAAGTCTCCTTTCTTATTATCGATGTATAACATATTACAAAATTGGGCAAAAAAGAGACTATGGATTTATTATTCACAATTCACCATTCACTTTTATTGTCTTTAAACAATGGTAGAGAGAATAACAGAAAATATAGAGCACTAAAAGCGAATATCAACCAAAGCACTTGCTTGTGTGCTTCCCTTATAGCTCCCAAAAGGACTACTCCCCCTAACAATGCCCTCTTATAATGACAAAGCAAGCATCACTTGTCCAATATTGAGATTTTACCTCTCCTACTTTACAAAAAAACACTTTTATTTTTTATCTTACTTTTGCCACTAAAATCTCTTATTTATTACTAAAAATGGTTCAAATTATTACATTCCTTGCATGTTACGAGATTTCTCCCCCTTTAGCCAATAAAAAATGAAAACCACTTCTAAAAATCTTACAACAAACCATTCTCTCCAAAACTCCACCTTCCCTCCTTTCTTTTTGGGCTATTTTTTAATAAATGGCCATTAACACTGATACCCCGTTCCGTTATGTGAAACACATCATGAGGCAAGGACTATGAATGATTTTAAAAGGGGGATAGAGCCGCTAGGACAAGCTCCAGATTGAAGATACCTTTTTCAATAAACACCTTAACGATAGGCACCTCTGGAAGACAAACTCCTTAACTTTCTCCCCACCTTAAAGAAGGCAGATTCTCACCATCGCCGGTCTGTAAACAGTCCAGCTTCTCTCGGCGAGTTCCTTACTGCTAACCACGCATGTAGTTCACTTCAAAGCAAACCCTACCCTGAATATTTACCACACACCCTAAAAACACCTAATATGTGAAGCTTTACATGCCTTATATCGCCGCCCTAAAAAAACAGTACAATAAAACACGCACGAACAAGAGAACACAAAGTTAGAGCGATCATAACTTGCTTCATCAAATAACAAAGCCTTTCTTACCTTCTTTAATTTCATGTCTCTGATGCAAACGATCTGTAACAGGAGGAGAAATTTTTGACCTTTCTGAAAACACAGGATCTAAAAAATAAAGGATTTTGGTTCCTCTAATGACACTATTGCCAGCTACAAAAATAAGCATTTCACCAGTTTCAACAATATTCCCTAAATTGTCTTTTTTGGCTCTAGGCAAGCGCATGATCTCATCCGGCGTCATCAATGGGCGGCGTGTTTCCTCATAAGACGTTGAAACCTGCTCAAGTACCATACCAAAACGTTTTCCAGAAGTGGAAACCTTTTCGCGAACAACCGTTGTTACCCCAGCCATTTTACTTATCCATTCAGCTGTTTCGACTGTATTAGGTGCATACGCAATACGAATATGACAATTCGAAATAATGCTTTCATCCCTTGAATAAGCCTTGTACAATTGCTGCATATTTTGTGCAATGATATAAGCTTTAATTCCGGACTCAGCAATATAAGAAAGCGCCTTTTCGAATATATCCAATTTTCCCAAAATTGGAAATTCATCAAGCATTAAAAGCAAACGATGTTTGTGACTTGTTTTTGATCTCCCATCAACAAATTCCATGTTACTTGAAAGAGAAAGAACCATTTGTGTCAACAGCAATCGCGCTAAAGGTCTCATTCTATTTAAATTGCGCGGCGTTATAATAAAATACAGCGAAACAGGATTTTCAGCATCCATCAAATCACGGATATAAAAATCACAATATTTTGTATTTTCACCAACAATAGGATCTCTATAAAGAGACAGAGCATGATTTGCCATCGAAATAATAGGCTCTAATTCACATGCTGGTGTTCCAGACATACGAAAGCCAACACCATTGATAACAAGTTTTGCTTCTTTATCTGCATCTTGAAACAGAGGATCATCACTTTTTATATCCAGAGTTTTCATTTCATGAAACAATGCAGAAAGTGCTTTGGGATCTCCCTCATCATCAAAGTCATCATTATCTTCAACGACAGCAGCAAAATCTCCCACTCCCGTTAACATGTGTGCACAGTCTTGCAAACAAGAAACACGTCCAATTTTCTCTGCTTTGTAAAGTGCATGAAGAATGAGACCATTCAAAAGTTCAAAAGCAGCGGATCTGAAATGGTCACCTGCAATCCCTTTTCCATCGTCATCAATAAGCATTAAAGCTATGTTTTGTGCATCCGCTACTTGATAACATGTTCTAAAACGAATTTCTCCTAATGGATTCCATGAACATCCAACTTCAGGTTCTGCTGGATCAAACCTTAAAATCTTATTCCCTGCATGCTTTTTCCGCCATCCAGCAGTGACGGCATAATTTTCACCTTTGATATCAAGAACAAAAAGACTGTGTGGCCAACTCAAAAGAGTAGGAACGACTAAACCAACACCTTTACCAGAGCGTGTAGGTGCTAGCGCTATAATGTGTTCTGGTCCAGAATGGCACAAATAATGCAATATTTTCTTTTTTGGATCAGAGTATCCACCACAATATATGCCTTCTATTTCTTGATTGCAGCGTGGTACAAGCCCCATTTCTTGAATTTCATCAAAAGTCGCAAAACGCGCTGACCCGTGTAAATCATCGGTACTTTTATTACTCCTCGAAGAAAAACCCACCCAAAGAGTAAAACCAACAAAACCAATTAAAAGACCAGCACAAAAGAGAACAAATATTACATTACACCGACTAGGAGCATAATCATAAAATTTAAAAACCCAATAAAGCCAAGAAAAAGGTGGGTAAATTCCTTTAAAATTGGCCCCAAGAGAAAGACTATAATGAAAAATATGTGCTAAATACTGTGTACAACACTGATTAAGAATAATAAAATAGAAAACAAAAAAAACGAAAAATATTAATCGAGATTTTCTTTTAGGTGTGTGTGTAGATTGATTTCCCAATTTTCCCCCCATTGAACTTCAGCATTCTCTGTATACCTATACACAATACAAATGTACAAGAGCTCTTATTTTTTCCCTCTCAAAGAAAATGACCTTTATCGCGTGATAAGATCTATACCAATAGCTTTATCTTGCATTTTTTCATAGAACTTTGATGAGTTATAAGAAAGACATAACATGTTATTTTTGTATCGTTTTTATTTTTTACATGAAATAAATACTTCTTTGTATTTTTATATTTTAAATATAAAGGATACGAGATCGACATATTGATGAATTAAAATGTTTATACGTCGAGATTAAAACTCTGTTTTACAAAAGGAGGACTATTATAACACAGGAGAATCTAGCTATTAATCCGTTGTTACAAACAAGTGGAGAGAATGTGCTAAATGTAGAAAAAGTTGCACTAGAATTTTTAACAAAAATGGCTGAAACTCGAATGGGATTAGAAGGCGAAGATAAAATTTGTTCTATCAGTTCTTCAGTTTTTTCTGGTTAATTTATTTATTCTACCGACATCATTGGGGGAGACAGATGATTGTTTTTCGAGTTGTAACAGCACATGGGGTTCGTAATTTATTTTGCCCATCAGAAGAGTTATTAGTTGAATAAGTTTTAAAAATATATGGCATTCCGTATAATGCAGTGTGTGCATATAAAATTTTTCAGGATGGCAATGTTGAGGTAGTATCTTTTTTTTGGAAAGACTGTACAGCAGTTACTAGAAAATCTAGGAAAAGAAGAGCTTATTTTTAGAACAGATAGAAATATTGATTATAACAGTTTATTAGACCGAAGGAAAAATATTTATTCTAAAGTTGATGATCAAATTGTAGCGGAATATATTTTTGATAATCATAAAGAAAAAGGCAGAGAACATGTTTTTTTAGTAAAGAAGAATGTCGTTCCTTTGTTTCGCTAGAAGTTCGCAAATTCAGAGATAACTTTTTTAGTTCTTATAGCGGTGAGAAAATAATTGTTGGGGTCAGTGGAAGCGGGGATTCGAATACATTGTTAAAAAGTTTAATAAAAGTTGGAATACCTAAAGATTCTTTAGTTCCTGTAATGATGTTAGGAATACCAGATTGGGATACAGGGGTTTCAAGAGCTCAAAAACTTTGCGACGATATTGGTTTAGAATTGTACCTTGTTCATTCAGATGAAGTGGGTCAATTATTAGGTGTCGCAGGGACAGATTGGGCAGGGAATTTTAAAAAAGCGTATCCAGAATCTGACTTAGAGGTTATTGGCACTTTAGCAGTGCAGCTGGCTTTGTCTCATGTTGCTCGAAAATTTAAAACAAATCTTGTTGTAACTGGACTTAATTTAGAAGATCTGCTTGCCGAAAGTTTTTATAATATCATGAGAGGTAAAAATATTTTACCCTTTCCTGTGCGTGAAGTGGACGCTATTCGTATTTGTTACCCATTATACCGTTGCCCAAAACGTATTTTAGATGGTTGTTACCCGAAGTATGCCTTAGAAAATTATTTGGCAAGAGATCGTAGCCATATGTATTGGAGAGCAGTTTCCTATTATTTATCTCAATCTATGAGTACAGTGTTGCCAGGTATAGAATTTATGCTGATAGATGGCTTGCAAAAAATAAGTACGCGCAATGCATTTGAAGTCAAATTTTATGAAGAACTCGGATTTAGTGCCGAGCCACATTTGACAACAGAGGAAGTTACAAAATGGCTTAGCGCTCTGTCTGGGATCGTAAAAAATGTTGCGTAATTCTGTTTTTCTTATGATTTTGGTTGGAAGTTTGACAAGTTTCTGTACTGGTGGCGTATTATCTATTGGCCTTTCTTTGTTACAATTACAAGATACAACTGGAGAGACGTCTGCCACCTTGAATGTAGTTAATTTAATTGCAATAGGGATTGCAGGCTTATGTTTGGGGAATGTGTTAGCACGCTATCAAGGCTTTATTATTGGGTTTTATAGTCAAATTGTTTGTGCTGGTTTATTGTCTTTCTTACTATTCATAAACAATCCAGTGCTTATTTTACTTGTGTTTTTTTTACTTGCTCTCCTGATGGGGGTTGATAACCCGAATAACAACAGTGCCCTGAATCAGCTGGTTCCAGACCCCAAACAAAAAGCCAGTATGTTTGCATTTTATACCAGTTGCTGCCAATTTTTTGTTATTATTTCTCCATTGCTTATATATTTTATAATTGCGCATTTGGGGCACGAAATGGCTATAGCCTTTGTTGTATTTATTTATCTTTTAAATGCCAGTTTATGGTTTCGTATAAATTCTATACAACAAATAAACAGGGTAAAAGAACCATCGAAAAGAGCAACCCAAAGAGCTTATGGGGTTGGTTTTAGATGTCTTTGGCGGATTTCTGCTTTACGTTTTTTGACGATTAATCGTATTTTAAATAACTTTCTTTATACAGGATCTATTGTTTTATTGCCGCTTGTTCTTGCATCTATAACATCAGATAATATAAAATTCACAGCCATTCAAAATTCTATTTTTGCTTTGTTGGCACTGGGCTTTGTAGTCAATGGTTTCGTCTCATCCTATTATTTACGCAAATCTCCGTCTTTGATTCGTTTTTTCGTATGGGGAGCACCGGCTTTTGCAATAATCGCAATCTCTTCCGTTTTATATTTAGATTTTACTAAATATTCTCTCTATATTATGGGTTTTTTATTAGGTATTGGGCAGTTTTATTTTAGAGTGTCTGGGATAACAATTGGTCAAGCTGTCACACCTAGTGAAAATTTGGCAGAGGTGATTTTGGTAGGCGATGCCAGTGTGCGTATCATAACAGCTTTATTCTCTATTGTGCTTTTATATGCGGCAAACTTCTTTTCATTTTCTATATTATACAAACTTTGTATATCCATAGGTTTTTGCGCGCCTTTATTTATTTTACAGGGGCTATCTATTTACTTAAAAGGCTTAGCAATAAAAAAGAGCGTTGCATGAACGACATTAAATTACTACGTCAGTTTTTCTCTAATCATGGTATAGATAAAAAAATTGTACAAATACTAATAACATTAATTTTGAATGAGCATATTGCGTGGGAAAAGCCGAGGTGTCTGTTAATATCAGGTGCCTCTGGTGTAGGTAAAACGCATTTAGCCCATTTAATCAACGAAATCGCAAATAGAACTATGGTAACTATTGATTCCAAAACTCTATCAGAAGTTGGTTATAGTAGTAAAGATCCTTCAACGATGTTTGAAGGAATATTTCGCGCTACATCAGGTAACTTAAGTGAGGCCGAAAGGGGTATTATCCATTTAGATGAATTCGATAAATTAGCTACCCATATAGGGTCGAGAAAAAGATATTAATGGCATTGGAATACAGCAATCGCTTTTGAAGCCTTTAGATGGTTTTACTTTAAATTTGACAGTTCAAGACATATAAAGATTACGTCCTGTTGCTTCAGTCAATTTGAAAACAGATAATCTAATATTCATTTTTACTGGAAGTTTTAATGGTACAGCGATATCTTCTCCTGAAGATCTAATTAAAGCCAATTTCTTGCCAGAATTAGCTTATCGTATAGATTTCTATTTGCATTTAGAAGAGCCAAATTATAACGAATTATTAGCAAGTATTCATTCAGAAGGGTTATTGGAAAAAGCAACAACTTTTGCAGCTAAATACGACTTGAATGTTTCCTTTAAAGATAATTTCGAAAAAAAATTAGCACAATTTGCTTTGCAAAAACAAGGGAACTATAGAGCTATAAAGTTTATTTTCAATAACACTATATATTATAAAATTATAGCATTAATCTCACTGAACTCTCACTCTTATCATTTCACCGAAAATGATCTGTTGTAGTTCGATATTCAGTTTTATACTCAGTGGCATTAGGTAGGGAAAAGTGATAATTTATTATTTTTATGACTATTCTCATTCTCTCAAAAAGAATGACCTTTGTTGTTATTGCACGAAATATCTATACTAACAGCTTTAGCTTGCATTTTTTCATAAAGCTTGCGCATCACCTTCATATTGTTCCGCTTCACATAAATGATAGACTTTTCAGCTAATGTTAAATGCGCTTTGTAGAGATTTCCCAACTGCGTATAATGCGAGACACCATTATCTTCCGTGCTTCTTATAAAGCAAGAGAAGATTCACTAGAAAACCACTAGCCTCCGAACACATTCAAGCCGTTGAAAAACAGTTTGAAGTTAACCACATCTTGCGTGTATTCGGCCAACTATAGTACTTTTTGCTCTTTCCCCCAAAATAACGACTAAGAAGACTTTTACCATGAATAGGCACAACATATGATTTTGGGAGCTTATATCTCTTAAAAACCATTAAGCACCACCATCTTTACGCTTATGCAGGTGCAAGCCGACGTTATCATACTATTTGTCAGCTCAAAATTTTGCAACAACCCTTGCATTGAGAAGATTCACAAGAAGCGTTTTATGCCTTTCTTAAACGGTATTCATCCACATTGTGATCCCTTACTTTTATCTACACACCAACTCTGCTTTTGATGTGTAGGAAATGGTTTTAATTGATGAAAAAGCGAGTGTACCGTTCAACAACAACAGTTAAATGCCTTTGTTGAAATCCTCTTTCCGCGGTTTTTATACTTTGACTATTTTACTATAGTCGTAAAAATAATGATTGTGGACAAATTAAGCTTGAACTCTTTTTCGACACTTTTTGCAATATCTTGTGCATCAGTAAGAAAGGAGATTTTTAAGCTATGTTTGTTCCGTTTTTAGTTGCTTTAGGTACAGCAATAATGACTATATATGGCAAAAAAAACATAAGTTATGCTTTCTGGACAATTCTGTTCATTATCACCCTTTTTACTCTTTATCGTCATGAAACTTTACTTTTAAACATGTCTTTTTGAGAACATAATCATGGAACTTGCTGAAAAAAATCATCATTTAACCATATTTATGAATGTATTAGGGCTTATTGGATTATGCGTTGTCTTGTTGATGACTTTCTATTATCAATTAACAAAGCCTGTATCATCAGTTGTACCATGCCCCCTTTGTCTTCTTCAACGCCTTGGTTTTATAGTTGCTGGTTGTGGATTTTTGTTCAATATTTTCCATAAGGTGAAAAATATCCATTATGGTATGGTTATTCTTGGTTGTACGGTAACTTGTCTTTCTGCCGCTCAGCAGATCCTTTTACAGGTTATGCACAGTGATCTTGGAAATGGTCCAACGCTCTTTGGAATGCGTCTTTATATCTGGGCATTTATAATTGCAGCTCTTTATATTATTATAGTTGCCTTCATCATGGTTTTAACTGGATTGGCACGCAAATTTAAAGTATTTGCTCTTTTCCCGATGCTGAACAAAATGGTAGGTTTCCTCTTTGTGTTTTTGATTGCCGCAAACTTGCTTACCGCTATACTTGAATGTGGAACTGGACAGTGCACCGGTAATCCCATAAAATATGGGATGCTTTTAAATGGAATTTCTTCTTTATCTTAAAGGCTTTTGCCATAGGCTTCCAATCTATGTGTCTTCTCTGAAACGGAAACAGCCTCATGCGGAAAGAATATGAAGTTTGATGGGTAAAAACCAATTCCCATCTTCACTATCACCCTTTACTTCAGCTTTACGTCTTATAAGGTCCCTTTTGACATCGCAAGAGAATTCGCCTCTTTAAACCTCACCAGCAAAAGTCGTGCAGCATGACATCTTAGCTTGATTGCGATTGGCTCGAAAACGCATCATTTAAAGAAGGGAAAAATGCCGGCTCACCATCTAAGCATCAATTTTATAGATTTATAGAAGGCAAGAGTGAAAGCGTCAAAAGGCAATTCCCATTCACCCCTCCTCCAAACTTATGCTTAATGTACTAGCCAAAGAAGAGCTTTTCAATTATGCCATAGGAAAGTTTTTTAACTATATATGCCAGCAATTGTAAGGGGGCGTACAGCCTATGATACAAAGCGTTCAACCGCAAAGTGAAAAGTTTGACGGCTTAGCTGATGATTATGATCGCTATCGTCCGCGCTACCCCCTCACCTTATTAAAAACCATGCTACTTCCTTTTAAGAACAAAAAGCATTTATCTATCGTAGATGCAGGGGCCGGAACAGGCATCGCATTAGAAGGGATTGTCAAACTTCTAGGGAACGAACATCAATATCATGCTATCGATCTATCGGCAGACATGATTAAGCAAGGGCGAAAAAAGTTTCCCACTGTACAGTGGTATCAAGGCCGAGCAGAAAGCCTATTGCCCCAAATAGGTGAGGTCGATCTTGTCGTTGCAGCACAAGCGTTTCAGTGGATGGATCGTCCTCAATTGCTTTGCACTGTCTCAAGAAAACTCCGAGCTGGTGGTGTAATGGCGGTTATTCAAAACAATCGCGACTTTAAACATAGCGAATTTCTAGCCGCTTATGAAGCATTGTTAGAAGAAATGAGCCCCAACTATTCCCGTTATTATCGTAATTTTGATTTTTTACAGGAAATGAGCAATGGCTTTGGAGTAACACCAGAAAAGGTTACTTTACATACGCACACTTGGACGATGACAATCCCATCGGAAACCTTTATTGGGATGAGCCGTTCTTCAACACAAGCACAACGCGCCATTGCAAGCCATGGGGAAGAATATTTGCAACAATTGAGTGCATTGATAAAACAATATGAAGTGCAGGGAAATTTGGAACTTTTGTATCGAAGTGAACTCTATATGTACGCAAGATAATCTTACATCTATAGTAGCCTCCACTACCTTTCAGAAAGCCCGCAAACGTCAAATTTGGTACATTAAAATTGTTTTACGCCAAGCCCTGCACCTATCGGCATCCTTGCCCAATAACAGCTTGTTTTGTGCTTCTTCCGCGGGGTTTCCTAGACGATGGAAACAAAGGCTTGTTAATCTTCTCAATAAACGCGGATCTGATATCATGATTGTAGAGAGTGGTTATTATTATTAAGAGTTTGCTCCTCACTCCGCCTCCTATAAAAACAAACAAAGACTATTTTAAATCTTATTGCCAATCTCCTCAAATTACCTTACCAATAAACCTCGTGAGTTTGGTCGTACAGCGACGATCAACGGGGGACCAAAAGCCTTAAATTTTAGCATAAAATGAACCCACTGTGTAGATATCTTGAGATTCCGGGAGTTTTTGCTATGTCCAGGTGCGATAAGCACTAAAAGCAAAAAGCTGATTCGAGGTCAGTACTTTCAGACTCCCGGAATACTCATGCGAGGGCACTCACACCCAACGGGGCTGTAAATTAAAATCCAAAAGTCCACATTTCCCCAAAATAGGCATTTTAACAACATTTCTGTGAGGTAAAATTCGCTTCAGAAAAGAAACCTTGAGAATGTCTCAAATGTTTTAAATCTTATTGCCAATTTCCTGAAATTGCCTTATTAATAAACCTTGTGAGTTTGGTCGTATACGCGACGATCAATAGGGGATTAAAAGCCCGAAACCTAAACATAATATTAACCTACTCTGTAGGTGTCCCGGAATTCCGGGAGTTTTTGCTATGTCCAGGTGCGATGAGCACTAAAAGCAAAAAGCTGATTTAGGTTCAGTACTTTTAACTCCCGGAATACTAATGCGAGGGCGCTCGCACCCGGAGGGGGAAGTAAGGTGCGAGCTAAAAATCCACATTTTAACGACATTTCTATCGGTAGAAAAATTCGTTTTAGGCGAGAAATGTTGAAAATGTCTCAAAAACAATTAGGTGACCACTTAAGCGTGACCTTCCAACAAATCCAAAAATACGAAAAAGGCACAAATCGTGTAGGCGCAGGACGCTTAAAGGAAATTGCTGATATACTGGATGTCCCTATTGCCTTTTTTTACTCCGAGCTCTCAACAAAAGAAAATGCTCCATACCCCCCATACCATTGTGATGAGAGAGTATCGAGCAAAGAGGAATACTTGCTCCTGAAAAATTTTAGAGAGCTCAAATCTAGAAAGCAAAAGGCAATTTTGTGCTTAATTTCTCATGAGAATGAAAATTTTTAAATATTCTCTTGCTAAGCAACAAGTAATCATATATGCCTCTTTCCAGGGAAGGGGTTATTGATTTCCCCCGCAGGGTATCCCCCATGTAGCCTCCTTCTCTTCATTTTAAAAATCATAAAAAATTTCATCCTTTTCTCAAAGCCTTGATCCTTTTTTCAAAAAATAACGCATGTGTTAGGCAGCTTTTAGGGAAGTTCTAACATCTTAAGATTTTCAAGCCCTCATTTAATTCCAATTTAAACAAGGTTTTTTATCATCTGGTTTGAAGGGGTTATTTTTGCCATGGGCAGATTGTTAAATCTTTTTTCCAACGCTTCAATGATAAATCAAGAAGAAACACCCATCATCATTCTTTCAAACATCTGTAAAGACTCTGTTTTGTGAAAATATCCACCCCCTATAAAACGCCCTTGAAAAAACTGTTACCTATCATCCCCCTCGCCAACATTGGCTTTGCAAAGAAAATGTAAAACCCTTAAAAAAGAAGGGGAAGAATCGCATTAAACACTTGAAAAGGATATAGAATGACTAAAAAATCATGTGATGTAGCGATTTTAATGGGCAGCCAATCGGATTGGCAAACAATGCGCCATAGCGCCGATACTTTAGCATGTCTTGGTATTTCTCACATTTCGCATATTGTCTCGGCACACCGAACCCCTGAACGCCTTTACCAATTCGCGAAAGGGGCAAAAGCGGCAGGTTTTAAAATTTTAATTGCCGGCGCGGGAGGTGCAGCACATCTTCCTGGAATGTTAGCAGCACTCACTCCTCTTCCTGTTTTTGGCGTTCCAGTGCACACACAGTCTTTATCTGGTCAAGATTCTTTGCTTTCAATTGTGCAAATGCCAGCAGGCGTGCCCGTTGGCACCTTAGCGATTGGCAAGGCAGGTGCTATTAATGCCGCACTTTTAGCAGCAGCAGTTATGGCGGTTTACGATGATAGTCTAGCACAACGGTTACAAGATTGGCGTCAGCAACAAACAGCCAGTGTCGCGCAAACTCCTGTAACAGAGGTTTAAAATGACAGAATCCTCCCCCACATCCTCTTCACCTACCCTATCCGCCCCCAACACCTCCCCCACATCCAGCCC
The DNA here is from genome assembly GCF_023920105.1 of Bartonella taylorii. Taxonomy (NCBI): domain Bacteria; kingdom Pseudomonadati; phylum Pseudomonadota; class Alphaproteobacteria; order Hyphomicrobiales; family Bartonellaceae; genus Bartonella; species Bartonella taylorii. The sequence goes on along the minus strand of NZ_CP083693.1, from coordinate 58,810 downwards.
CTCCACCACCAACACACCCGCTACCACCAACAACATCGCCACCACACCCCGCATCTCCACCACATCGACGATGTTGCCTTCAGGCAGCACAATCGGTTTAATAGGGGGAGGTCAATTGGCACGCATGTTAGCCATAGCGGCAGCGGAACTAGGGTTTCGCACGGTTGTTTTTTGCCCTGAAACGGATTGCCCAGCAGCACAAACAGCAAGCGACCATATTGTTTCGTCTTATGATGATACTTCAGCATTAGATCGCTTTATTTCGCTATGTGATGTTGTAACCTATGAATTTGAAAATCTTTCGCTTCAAACGGTTCAATATATAGAAAAAGCCCAAAATGTTTATCCTTCTTCCAAAGCGTTGGAAATTACACAAGATCGGCTTTTTGAGAAGCAATTTTTGCAAGAGCAAGGCATCCGCACAGCATCGTGGCATGCTGTTGACAATATTGCTTCGCTCCTTTCAGGTCTTTCAGCGTTAGGCGAACGTGGTCTTTTGAAAACCCGCCGTTTTGGCTATGATGGAAAAAACCAGATCATGCTAGATCACCCAGATGAGCAAGCGCTTGACGAAGCCCTAAAGAATTTTCAGGAACAACCCTCGATTTTAGAAGAGATCGTTCCTTTTTTATCAGAAATTTCGGTTCTTTCAGCACGCACGAAGCAAGGGGAACATATTTTTTATGATTGCCCTGAAAACCAGCACAAAAACGGCATTCTTCACAAATCATTTGTTCCATCACGTATTCCGCTCAAAGTGCAAAAGCTTGCGCAAGAAATAAGCGTAACAGTGATGGATGCTCTAAATTATGTTGGTGTTCTTTGCATTGAATTTTTTGTCTTGATAGATGGAGAGCTTTTAGTGAATGAATTGGCGCCTCGTGTTCATAACTCTGGCCATTGGACACAAAAGGCATGCGTAACCTCACAGTTTGAACAACATATCCGTGCGATTTGCGGGCTTCCCCTAGGCAACACATACCGTCATAGCAATTGTCAAATGATCAATCTGCTTGGCAATAATCTAGGCGAGGTCAAATATTTTCTCACACGAGAGCGCACATCGGTACATTTATATGGCAAAAGCTCTGTTCAACCACTACGCAAAATGGGGCATGTCATCCAATTAACAGGACCAGCCACAAAATTTTAATAAAGAATGCCTCTCTCAACAAAACATCCCTTGTTCCCAACACCAAACCCTCAATTCTCCCATGCATCTTACTCCTTCACGCACAGGCCAGCTCTCCTCTCTATTCCCCTCTTAAAGCACACGAAAAAACACTCTCAGCTTTCACCTCTTCTCCTCAAAGGAAAAGGGGAGTTTTAAAATTCCCCTTCCCAAGAGCCTCCTCCTAATGCCCCCTTATTCCCTCAAAAAAATTCAATCACCCTCAATTCTGCCATGCATCTTACTTCTTCACGAACAGGCCAGGCCTCTTCTCTATTCCCCTCTTAAAGCACACGAGAAAACCCCTCAGCTTTCACCTCTTCTCCTCAAAGGAAGGGGAATTTTAAAACTCCCCTTCCCAAGAGCCTCCTCCTAATGCCCCTTATTCCCTTGAAAAAATCCAATTACCCTCAATTCTCCCATGCATCTTACTCCTTCACGCACAGGCCAGCTCCCCTCTCTATTCCCCTCTTAAAACACACGAGAAAACACTCTCAGCTCTCACCTTTTCCCATCCTTCAGATGATAAAGAAACCCATTCAAGACAACCATCTATGCCGATCGATTTTCACGATATATTCTTATTGCGCCCCATACCCCTTCTTACAAACTTAACTCTTTCAAGAAATGAGAGTGCACCTCGTTCACCAACCATTTGCTTACAAATGAAAGACTTTTCGATTTTCCCCATATTCTTCACTGCTCCCCCTCCATCTAACGCACCAAAGCGAGATTACCAGAGGCAATTTGTTAAAAAGATACGCACTTGACAAAAAGAAGACTTCTTGTTAGAAATCCTCTAAATTTTTTTTGCAATTTTCACTTATTCGTTGTGTTAATGAAATGTGTTAATGCGTGCTTTTATTTTAAAAGTACGTTTTTCTTTTTGTGATCACAGTGGAAAAGTGTGTAACATGATGTTGTGAAGCAAGCACAATATTATGACACAATGCGGTATCATAATGTGTGCGATATCATATGCAAATGTTGTATAATATAACAGTGTTAGAGCATATGGCAGTGTGTGATAGTATTGAGAAGATTGAAGTTATAACATTGCGTTACATAATCTATATAAACGGTGAGTATGATGAAAATTAAAAATTCGCTTAAAGCACTAAGGGAGCGCCACCGTAACAATCGTTTGGTGCGTCGTAAAGGTCGTGTTTATATCCTTAATAAAACGAACCCACGTTTTAGAGCACGTCAAGGTTGATGGTGCATGAGGGCTGATGGTTTTTATGCCTACTTTTTGTAGGCATGAGAGCTTTTAGCTTTTGAAAGTTTATTTTGGGATTACAGGTCCATTATTTGATCGCCATCGCTTGATTGCCATTGCCTGATCGTTTGTGGTTTGAGGACTTGTCGTGATGAGATTTTTTATCTTTTTAAAATCTTTACGATTACGGGGGTTTCTTGTTTTTCGGCAAAATTCTTTGCACCCTTTTACATTTTTTTTACTTGCTGTTGTAGAGTGTTTTTGTTTAATTTCTGCTGGATACGGGCAAAGTCCTCCTTCACTCCCTGAAGATCCTCCTTCTCCGCAATTGCTGATACCGCTGGATGATCTCCTCCCCAGCCCTTCCCCTTCAAGACCAGCAACATCTGATTCATCCGCGACCATTCTTGAAGATTTTGACTTAAACACCCCCCCCCATTCTGACAGAGTTAAACAGCGCAAAGAGGCAGAAGTTGTACGTTTACTGAAAGAATTAAAATCTTGTGCGAATGTTGAGCAAGCAAGAAAGATAGGTCAACAGCTTCAACGTTTATGGTCACAATCGGGCAGTGAGACGATTGATCTTTTGATGTCATGGGCTGAAAATGCTATCAGTGCTGACAATTATGGTCTTGCCCTTGATTACATTGATAATGTCCTTGCTCTGTACCCCACTTATGCTGAAGCGTGGATAAGACGTGCTTGGGTTCATATTCAACTGAGTGATTTTAAACTTGCCATGCTTGACCTTAACCATGCTGTCGAACTTGAACCACGCAATTATATGGCATTTTTTGAACTTGGCGTTACCATGGAAGCAACGGAACGCCCAAAGCTTGCCCTCAAAGCCTATGAAAAGGCTCTCGAATATTACCCACAAATGCAGAAGCTTCAAAAACGCATTGAAGTTCTTTTAGACGAACAAACACCCCAGCCCCTTTAAACATGCTCTTCATGACATTGCTAACACCCTTGCATTAACCCCACCTATACTGAAGCATAGGCAAAACATACTTTCATCTTCCACCCGCGGTTAAACTTACCATGCTTGACCTTAACCATGTGCTCTTGAACTTACCACCACGCAAACAACTTAAACCACCACCCTCAAAGCCACTGAAAAAGTGCTCAAATATTACCCCCAAATGCTCAAAAACTTCAAAAACGCATTGAAGATCTTTTAAACAAACAAACACCCCAAACCCTTAAAAAAAGAGCACGCCACCGCCATCAGATATCATCTCCTCGCCCCCAGCAAGCATCCAGCAACGTGCAAAAAAACCACAGCTCCAAAGAGATTGCGTTGGAATCATTTTATATCTAGCAGAATATCTCAAACTGTTTTATAACAGGGAGGGTGTTCTGCGCTTCTCGACAGGAAATAACGCATTCCTGAGACCTTAGTGATCTCCAAGGGAGCTGTCCCTGATAAGGCCCGTGGGCTTTTTCATATGGCGCCCACCTATTTATGTAGGTTCTTGGGATCAACTTTTTCCATCGGCTGTTGTGGATCACCTTTTTTGCGTAAATAAAATAAATCGTTCTTGTTCTTTTGCGTGTAAAGTAAATTGCTATACTCTCTCTCAAGGGGTTCGTGCGCGTCTTTGACAATTGAGAGGGGGCATATCAAGTCTTGTACAAAAAAATCTTCCCAAAATTTTATTGAAAATACTGAAAATAGAAGAGCAAAACAAACAAACGCTTGCTAAGGATATTTTATAAACGACTGTAGCTGCTTGGGGCATAATGCTCTACAAAAAACGCATGGCATGAAGCCAAAAAAATGAATAAAGGTGCATTACACTTCTCCTTTAAGAACTGAGCATCTCCTCTTGGCTTAATGAGTTCTCATTATGCATCCTTTACGCAAGATTTGCGATGGAAAGACTTTACCAAAAAAATCAATGTGTTTTGTTTAAAAGATCCGAACTTAATACGCTCATTTAATATGGAAGGGTATTTCACAATGTTTTTTGTGATGAAGCAATTGCTATTTCTTGGCATGCCACTGGCTATTGGGTTTATCTCTCAGATGATGATTTCCTTCACAGATGCAGCGCTTGTAGCGCATTTAGGCGTTCAAGCCTTGAGTGGTACAATGTTGGCTCTGAGTATGTTTAGTTTTGTTATGTTGTTAGGGCTAGGTATTGTTACCGCGGTTGCACCAAAACTTGCACAAAGCTTTCGCAGACAAGATAGATATGCATTAAAGGCATGGTTTGATCAAGGAATATGGCTTTCCCTTTTGATTGGAATGACGAGTGCGATCATTTTACTCAACACGAGGAATATCTTGTGTTTTCTAGGCCAAGATGGAGCAATTGCCAATATAGCGCAGGAATATAATAATGGTGCTGCTATAGGGGTGGTATTTTTTTATCTTTATGTGAATAGCCGCGGATTACTATCAGCAATTGGTAATCCAAAGCCCTTAACCTGGGTTATGCTTGCGGCTATTCCTATAAATTTTCTTATCTCTTGGCCACTTATTTTTGGTATAGGTCCTGCAAACGGATTAGGTGTCTTTGGTGCTGGAATTGCAAGCAGTTTGATCCGTATTTTGATTGTTATGGCAGCGGCAATAATTCTGGCTCGCAATTCTGCTTTTCATTCCTTTCCCTTAAATTATTTGAGACCAAAGTTAGAAATTTCACGACTAATAAAATTGCTGCGAGTAGGATTACCCATTGGTATACGTATACTTATTGCGGAGGGTTTTCCTTCTATCATTGCATTCATGATTACGGCTTATGGGGTCGAAGCTTTAGCTGCGCATACGATTGGGATGCGTCTCGATATGCTTATTTCCGTGGTGGCTTTGGGAATTTCCAGCGCAGCCGCAACAATAGCAGCGTGGTATAGAGCAGATGGAAATAATATGGCTCTAAAACAGCTGCGTATGAGTGTCACAGTTTTTGCTGTAGCTTATGTCTTGTTTTTATCAGGAGTTGTTTATCTCTCTTATGGATTTATCCTTACAACCATCTTTGATATTTCTGAGGACAGCGTTGTTGTTTTCTCTTGGGAATTGTTTCCACTCGTCTTATTGTCTTTTGCTTTTGGCACTTTAGGAGCTATGCTCAATGGCATACTTGTGGGCTTGCTTGATACGTTTTGGTCAACAATTGTTGTCGCAATAAGCTATTGGGGGATAGGCTTATTTGGGGGAGCGCTCATGGCGCATTTTTTTGAATATGGCTTTATTGGCTATTGGCTTGGCATGATTGGCGCAAGCTTAATCGTTTCTATCTTTAATTATATGCGCGTGAGTTATTTAATAAAACGCAATCCTATGTTTGGGGCGGAGTGAGTGTTATAAAAACACTTGTAAAGCACTAACTGTGAAGGCATAGCACCTCATCCCATCTATGGAGGCTGTTTACTTCTATGTAAATAAGAATATAGGTTATAAAACTTGTTTAATATGCAAAAGAAGTGCCTTTATTTGTAACCTTAATATTATCTATTGAGTTTTAAAGTAATATGAGTTTATTAAAACCATTCGGCTTCAATTTAAGAGTAAGTTCAGTAAATTGGAATACTTTAATGCCGTAAAAAATGATGAGAAAAAGCGTGCCTATATTTATACGCCGTTGAGGAGTAATTTAAAAAGTTATTGTTTTTATAAGTAATTATAATCGCGGTGCTAAGGTGCATGCGTTTGTCAAAACAATCTCAGCCGCTGATGGTGTTATTCTTTCAAGTCCTGTTTATCACGGGCTTTATTTTATTGCACTTACAGCAATTGATCGAGGAGCAGCAATTTACAGAATAATGAAACAAAGCACAAAGCCTCCACAATCGACTTCATCGCTTCGCGCACAACTGCGCAAGAGCGGTTTATCCCGTCGTGATGCTCTTTCGGCACAAGAACGTGCTACTTTTTCGCAGCACGCCTGTTCCCACCTGATAAAAACCCTTGAAGAAAAAGGGGAAGATTTTTCGCGCATGATTTTAGCAGGCTATTGGCCAATCAAATCGGAAAGTGATCCCCGTCCTTTATTTGATGCTATAGCGTTACGCGGTGGAAGTTTAGCACTACCAGCAGTGCTTGATTCCACCACCATGGTTTTTCGTGCATTTTCACACGACACAGTGTTAGAGCCAATGCGCTTTGGCACATTGGGACCTAGTGTAGAAAATGCCGTTGTTATACCAAACTTTATTATTGTTCCCCTTTCCGCGTTTGACAGCCAATGCCACCGCCTTGGCTATGGGGGGGGATATTATGATCGTGCAGTTGAAGCTCTTGAAAAACAAGGGCATCGGCTTAACTTACTGGGCTTAGGCTTTTCATGTCAGGAAGTTGAATCCATTCCCCATGCAGAACATGATTTAGTCGTGCAGGGAATTTTTACAGAAAAGGGTTTCTTAAAACGCTAAAGTATGGTTAAAACGCCTATGCGTTTTTTATTTTTAGGTGACATTGTCGGAACAACGGGCTGTAGGGCTGTTTTTGAACAACTTCCGCAACTCATCAAGAAATGGCAGCTTGATTTTGTTGTGGTGAATGGTGAAAATGCGTCTCATGGTTTTGGCATCACGCAAGAAACTTATCAAGACCTTCTCATGGTAGGTGTTGATGTTGTGACAACGGGTAATCACGCTTTTTCATGCCAAGAAACATTGCGCTATGCCCATGAAAGCGACCGTTTTTTACGTCCCGCCAATTTTCCTAAAGACACTCCAGGAAAGGGTTCTGGTATTTTTACCGCAAAGAATGGAGCGCGTGTTCTTGTTGCCAATCTTTTGGGGAATGCTTTTATGCCGTGCAAGGTAGATGATCCATTTGAAACGGCTGAAAAGATTCTGTGCGCTTGCTCTTTGATGGAACAGGCAGATGCGATTATTTTTGACTTTCACGCAGAAACGACAAGCGAAAAGCAATGTCTTGGACATTTTCTTGATGGTCGTGTGAGTGTGATTGTAGGAACGCATACCCACATTCCTACAGCTGACGCACAAATATTAGAGTGTGGCAGTGCTTATATGTCGGATGCGGGAATGTGTGGAGATTATAACTCGTCGCTTGGAATGGATAAAGAAGAACCCTTACACCGTTTTCTTTATAAAACGAAGCAAGACCGTTTTGAACCAGCATGTGGTCCTGCCACCCTTTGCGGTTTAGCAGTGGAACTTTCAAACCGCACGGGTTTAGCAGAAAAGGTCTCGGCAGTACGAATTGGTCCTCACTTAAAACCTGAAGTTCCAGATTTTTGGTAGCCTTCTCTCAACAACCCCTTTGATGGTCACTCTCCAATGTTCCCTTTTGGGGACTCTTTCTTGCAATACGATTCTTCAAGTCTCCCAATTTTTCTCTCAAAGAACTTCGTGCCCCCAAACTTCACCCTGAAGAAGGCTTCACCCCGAAAAAGCCTCATTCCAAAGATTCCCTCAAAACATCTAAAAGAATAATCACTAATAATAACTATAATTGTAATAAAATTAGAAAAATCTATACACTCTCAAATGCTACACCATTGCCTCATCTTGCCTCTTCTTCAAAATGATCTTCAAGCTGAAAGGGATTCCGTTGGTTTTAGGGAGTTTTTATCAAAGAAGCTAAAAACCATAGATCTTAAAAAAATTTAAAAATATCAAAATTTCCGACAAATTCACCCAACACAAATGAGTCATTCTTTGAAGAAAGGGGAAGGATGAAGTTTTTTATGATTTTTAAAATGAAGAGAAGGAGGCTACATTGGGATATTCCTGCGGGGGAAACTTAAATAACCCCTTCCCTGAAAAGAGGCATATATGATAATTTATCATTTAGCAAGAGAATATTTAAAAATTTTTACTCTAATGCGAAATTAACCACAAAATTGCCTTTTGCTTTCTAGATTTGAGCTCTCTAAAATTTTTCAGGAGCAAGTATTCCTCTTTGCTCGATACTCCCTCATCACAATGGTATGGGGGGTATGGAGCATTTTCTTTTGTTGAGAGCTCGGAATAAAAAAAGGCAATAGGGACATCCAGTATATCAGCAATTTCCTTTAAGCGCCCTGCGCCTACACGATTTGTGCCTTTTTCGTATTTTTGGATTTGTTGGAAGGTTACACCTAAATGGTCACCTAATTGTTTTTGAGACATTTTCAACATTTCTCGCCTAAAACGAATTTTTCTACCGATAGAAATGTCGTTAAAATGTGGATTTTTAGCTTTCACTTTCAGGTCCCCCTCCGGTTGCGAGCGCCCTCGCATGAGTATTCCGGGAGTCAAAAACACTGAATCCGAGTCAGCTTTTTTGCTTTTAGTGCTCATCGCACCTGGACATAGCAAAAACTCCCGGAATCCCGGGATACCTACAGAGTAGGTTCATTTTTACGCTCGGATTTAGGGGTTTTTGAATCCCTCTCGGTCGTTGCGTATACGACCAAAATTACAGTGCTATTCATAGGGCAAATTCAGGAGATTGGCAATAAAAATAGTCTTGATCTCTATTTTTATAGGAGTTACCCCGTCTCTCAAACTTTTAATAATCGCACTCCAAAATCATGATATCAGCCCCGCGTTTATTGCGAAGACTAACAAGCCTTAGTTCTTAAGGTCAAAGTGCCCCAAACCCCCTCCCAAAAGATAATGCACGAACGGGGTTAAACTGTAATGCGTTGAATTGTAGCGCCGCATCGGGCTAATTTTTCCTCCAGCCTCTCAAAGCCGCGATCAAGATGATACACACGGTTGACGATGGTTTCTCCCTTTGCCGCCAAAGCAGCAATAACAAGAGAGACGGAAGCACGTAAATCCGTAGCCATAACGGGTGCGCCTTGCAGATTGTCTGTACCAAAGACGGTTGCTGTCTGCCCATTGAGCTTTATCTGAGCACCCAAACGGGTAAGTTCCTGAACATGCATAAAGCGATTTTCGAAAACCGTCTCAGTGATCCGCGCAGTTCCCTGTGCTCGTGTCATCAGCGCCATAAATTGCGCTTGGAGATCAGTTGGAAAAGCAGGATAAGGACCTGTTTTGATATCCACGGGCATTATTTTTGTTTGTTTTGGATTCCGTTTAATGTGAATTCCTTGAGGTTCTATTTGAATATTGAGTCCAGTTTTTTGAAGAACCTTAAGCACTTTTGTTAAATGGTTAGGATTTGCATTTTTGAGAAATACATCTCCTCCCGTCATAGCAACAGCCATTGCGTAGGTTCCCGCCTCGATTCGATCCGCAATGACATGTATTTTAGCACCATTGAGTTTTTTCACCCCCTCAATAGTGAGAGTTGTTGTTCCTTCACCGGCTATTCTTGCCCCCATGGCGTTGAGGGTTCGAATAAGATTCGCGACTTCTGGTTCACAAGCAGCATTATCAAGAACGGTTACACCCTTTGCCATTGTAGCAGCCATGAGCATAACATGAGTTCCCCCGACAGTGACTTTAGGAAAATGGTAATAAGCACCTTTTAATCCTTTTGGAGCTTTAGCACGAACATATCCACTTTCGATAGCAATATGGGCTCCTAAAGTTTTGAGTCCCTCAAGAATAAAATCGACAGGTCTTGTTCCGATAGCGCATCCTCCAGGCAAAGAGACAAGAGCTTCGCCACAGCGTGCAAGTAAGGGTCCGATCACCCAAAAGCTTGCGCGCATTTTTTTCACCAGTTCGTAGGGTGCACGTGTTGTAGCTATTTTTTGCGCGGTAAAATGGATAGTTCTTGAGTATACACAATCGTGGTGAACTTCCTGTCCGTCGACGGCATATCCAACACCATGATTATTGAGAATACGAATAAGCAATTCCACATCAGCAAGATGGGGAATATTTTCTAAAGTGAGCGTTTCTTCAGTGAGCAGTGACGCAATCATCAAAGGCAACGCAGCATTTTTTGCCCCCGAGATAGGAATAGTCCCTGTAAGTTCTTTCCCACCAATAATTTGAATAGAATCCATAGTGCTTTCCCTCTTTCCCTTTGTGTTTCCCCTTCCAAAGGTTTTACCCCCTTGAGAAGTTATCTTGAGAAATTATTTTTTATGGTTCCAGAACGAATCTCAAGTATTAGAACGAACCTCAAATGTTAGAACGAACTATTGAGAGATTTGGTTGCAAAATGCTATAAGAAACATTTTTCTAAAGCTCTGTCTGCGCTCTTTTTCGACTTTGCTCTTTTCGGCGTTTCAGGTTTTGGCGCAATTGTTCAGCCAGCCTTTCTTGGCGCCGTTTTGCTTTTTCGTCTTGATGATTAAGTTCTTCTTGCTTTTGTTTTTGATGCATTTTTGTCATTGCGCAACCTTTTGAACAGTGTTGAGCTTCTTCAAACAACTCATGACTTTTGTATAAGAAATGTATGTCATGACACAAGAAGGTTTTTCTTTCAAGAATGCACAAATGCTCTCTTGCCTATTTTATGACAATATGGCACAAGACAGCGCACAGATTGAAAAGGGCTGCGGTAGCTCAGTGGTAGAGCACTCCCTTGGTAAGGGAGAGGTCGAGAGTTCAATCCTCTCTCGCAGCACCATTATGCACCACAATCTTCATAGCCCCTCACAACATAGGCTCATAGCTTTCTTATAATGCTCTCGCACCCTCACTTATTTCTCGGCATACCCCTTTGCACAACTTTCTGAGACTATACCCCTCATCGCTTTCCAAGCACCCACACCCTCCCTATCAATACCAAAGCACATCCCCCAGCATGTTATTAGCTATCCCTCTCCTCACGACGCCCTCTAACATACCTCTCAGAATGATCCTTCCACAGCTCCCCCTAGCAGCACTCTTGTTTTAAGTATTTTTGCATCTCTAACCCTGAACAGATCCTCCTTTTCTCTTCCCACGCCTTGTTGCAGCTCTCTCCTTAAGCCTAGCGCGTGCTCTTGACCCTACTCTAGCCTTAAGTCCCCCACTTATACGCACCTTACTTGCACCCTCCTCTCTTTCATTCCCCTCTCCTACAATTTTTATTCTCATACCAAACCCTGTATCGGTACACTTAATTTTCTGTACCATAATTTCCAAAGCCTCGTTAAAACGGCTAATTTCACTCTCAAGTTTTCGAATATAAACTTCGTCACGATAAGCGCGCTTGATAAGAGGTGGCATATCAGGCCAATAGAGCATCAAATCTATCCATTCACGCTGCGCAATCCATAATCCTCCCTGACATTGTGCTTTATGCTCTGCTGGAAAACCCTTTTGGATAAAATGAGGAATTAAGATTTCAGGTTTTTTGGTTTTAATTTCCAACAATCCGTTTGTTCCAACAAAGGCATCGGGAGAAAAGCCTTTCATGCGATCATCAGCTAAAACAAATCCAATACATTCAGGCTGTGTGTGTGTAAGTGTGCCATAAAGCCTGCGCGCACCTGGTTCTAGTTCTGTTCCGCGTCGCATAGAAAGCGTTGTCCCCTCATCAACAGTTTTTCCCGTAATTCTTTCCCCAGCGAGTTTCATCATAACACAATGATATCTTGAAGTTTTGTGCCCCTGTTTTTTTCGTGCCATAACCATTTCAAACAAAGAAGCCGTGATCAAACCATTGCGCGCTTGCTTCCATTCCGCTGTTCCCTGAATACAATCGATAATGATTGGCATGACATTTTTCCCCCATCTTATTTTTCCCCATTTTGTTGTCCTTTACCGTCGTGACACCTTTTTGCCCGACGTGATATTCAAATTACCTCCCTCTCATCTTTAAAACATCCGCTATAGAACACTTCCCCTACACACGCTCTCCACCTATCCCTTAAATCTCCTCCCCCCCGCCGTGATTTTTGTCAACTCCTCCAAATCAACGCCGCCACCCCTAACAGCTGAAGCAAATACCTGAAACATTTTTGCTCCCTCCACCACCACCAGCGAAAAAACCCTCGCCCCCCCACTCCTTCAATAAAATGCCCTCCCCCATATCCTCAGACACACATCCGCCACCATAGGAGCTTTGAGCTTCTCTATCCAAACGCTTACCCTTAACTTGCCTCCCTTGCTTCTTTCTTTGGCTCCTCCTCCCCCCAACATTTTTCCCGCACCTCTCCCATAAATGCGAAACCCCACTTCTCCCTTAAACCTCCTCAATATCCCCCCTGATTTTTGTTAACTCCTCCAAATCAACGCCGCCGCCCCTAACAGCTGAAGCAAATACCTGAAACATTTTGCTCCCTCCACCACCAGCAAAAAAACCCTCGACCCCCCTCCTTCATTCAGGGGCACAAATGCTCCCTCAATGAAGGACTCCTCATTCAAAGCTCAAAAGTCTCTTCACTCATGCTGTTGCACGACACAAAAATCATCTCGGAGATATTCTTCCGACAAGTTTTTCGCGACACACTCTGCAGCCTCTCGTGATATGAAAAGAACTGCATTGTGTTTTTGTGGTTCGAGTCTGATGGTAGTTTTAGTATTTCCAGCGTAGTAAAGTGGAAACCCCTGATAAAAAGTCTTGAGATAACTGGCCATGATTTTTCACCACCAGTAATCGCTCAAAACATCACATGGGCGCAAGCGATGCTGCTTTTCATAAGAGCCATAGAGATTATCTTCATAATCGCGTGCAACTTTGCCCTCTAAACAAGCATGGTATGCATCACTATTAAGAATAAATGGCTGGAGTTGTGTATCTTGTTCGTCGATTTCATGATTTGCCACGTAGAAATCAGCGAGTTGTTCACTCACATCCTCCGCATGAAGTGTAGTAAGATCAAGGCGTAAAAGTCTGTGAACAGTTTCATATTCTTCGATAATCTCGAGCACTTCTTCGATTTGGTCGAGTGGTCCCTCATAAGCATCACTCTTTTCCTCTTCACAAAGAATAATAAGAATTTCATCCTCTTTAACGAATGGAATATTTTTCATAATTCCCCCCCTTTCGATAGTTGATAAAGCACAGCTTTGTCTTGACAAGGCCGAATATACCGTTAGTCTTATATCCTCTATGGGAGATATGTCAAATATTTTATCCTCAATAAAAGATACATTTTTAGTCTTTACGACGTCAAAACGGCACACATGAAGAAAAACTTGTCCTATTTCATTCGCCCTATGCCTTTATATTGTTCTCTATTTGTTCTTACTCAACGCAACCACAAAAAGACAGGAGAGCTAAAATGAGTGACTTAGAATTGATAAAATACTGGCGTACTCTTGATGAAGAAACACAAAAAGAGTTTATTCTGATGCTTCGCCAGGTGGTCGCCGCAAAAGAGTCAAAATCGCCTGTCTTTCCTCAGGAGAAAGCTTTGAAATAAGATCTATAAATTCTTTATCTTCAAAACTTGCACCTTCCCCATAAAGGATATAATTCATACTGATATTAATTTCATGACAAATCCGCGCGAGTGACTCAATTGTTGGCTCTTTCCCTTCAGCGAGAATGGAATGGAGGTACCCTGCTCCTTTTCCGGCTGCGAGAGAAATAGATCGCTTTGACCGTCCACTTTTTTCAAATGCTGCATTCAATCTTTGACGCCAACCATCAATATTCATAATTTCACCATATAGCGCGTCTTAAAAAAAAGACACGTCCTTTTGCAAAATGGACTTGATTTATCCTCTAAAAAGGATAAAATTAAGTAAACAAATTTTACTTTTTTTGGGGGAGACAAAAGCGCATTTTCGAGTCACAAAAACAATTCGCCACCCCAAAGGATGCAAAAAGGGCCCCCGAAAGCGCCCCCCGAAAACCCAAACGTTTAGAAATATTGTTCTATTTATCCTTTGCCATCGACATAATCTCAAACTGTAAGGTTGCACGCACTTAAAGCACGTCCAATGATTGATTAAGCTTCAAAAAAATACCTAAAGCGCCATCAACTAACAAAATAAACTGCAACAAAACCGAACCGGTTTGACTCAAGCGTCTCAACTTCAATCAAATGTCAATGCATACATAAAAACACTGTTCTCGGTTTTATTGTGAAGTGAAATGTATAAAAAAGAAGAAAGTGGATTGAAACATGAAATACGCCAATCAACAAGAAACTCCTTGCTATGAATCGTCTAGGCTTCCTTATGTGTGTTGGTATCAAAATGATTTTCTAGGGGGAGTTCGTGGAATGCGTGCACACGAAATTGGAATCTATACGATTCTTCTCAACGAAATGTACGCCCGCGGTCGTCCTTTAGAGTTATCGGTAGAACGTTTAGCGCGTCTTTGCGGTTGTGACAAGCGAACTTTCACGAATGTTTTAGAAATGCTGATAGAAGAAGGCAAAATTTTAAATTTAGCAGGTGGTTTATGGAATAAGCGGTGTGAAAATGTGTTTCAAGAGCGAGCAAAATTGCTTGAACAAAAATCCTTTGCGGGGCGTTCTTCAGCAAAAAAACGCAAAGAAATCAATGCTGAGATTCAACAACAGCTCAACGAGAGTGCAAGAGATGATAAACAAAACTTAGAAGCTCAAAAGGAAGAAGAAAAGGAAACACCTAACGGTGTTTCAGAAAAGCACTTTTTTTCTTTTTCTACGACAAAGGAGAAGAGAGAGCGGGGGGAAATATTTGCGCACCTCTCTTCTCCGCTCCCATCCACAAAACCTTCCCCACTCCCGCCACCACAACGAGATGTCACTAAGAACCCTCCTCACTCTAGCAGAGAAGCAGAAAACCTTTCTGATACTAACGTGAGCGCAGAAGCCTTACAAAACTCTAGCAAGAAAGCTAAGAGCCTTCTCATCGCACCAGAAAAAACGGGGGAATTTACCGATTCAGACTCTCTTCCCCTCTCAATGGCAAGCATAGAAAATCTCACCAGCGTGCAGGGAAACACAAAAAACACCCCTAAGATACGCAACCAAACCAAAAGCCGCGAAACAACAATACCCAAAGGGCATCGTCTTCCAAGCGATTGGCAAGCAGATATCAATGCGGCGATCTCAGAAGGTTTGAATGAGGAACAAGCCCATTGGCAAGAAAAAAAATTTCGTGATTATTGGCATGCAAAAAGTGGCAAAGAAGCGCTTAAAGTCGATTGGCAAGCCACATGGCGCAACTGGTTTCGCCGAGAAATTGAGCGGATAAAGGAACAGCAGGAAAAACTTGCGACTTTTTCCGCTCATCCCTCTCTCACACCACAAAGTAGCAACGACGAAGCTCTCTACCGCACTCTCATAAACTACCGTATATCTTAACATGAGCACGATTTTTGAGATAAAACAGCAACTTATTGCACAAGCAGGTGCAATAGCAGAAATGCTACTTCCACAAGGGCACAAACGCGGCAACGATTGGATTATAGGCAACACGCGTGGTGAAGCGGGAAAAAGTTTATCAGTATGCCTGAGCGGAGAAAAAGCAGGGCTTTGGTATGATTTCGCAGAAGGAAAAGGAGGTGATCTTTTAGACCTATGGTGTGAAGTCAAAGGTATCAGCCTTTCTCAAGCGCTAGAAGAAGCCCGTGCCACTCTCAATCTGACGCGTCCAAAACCCTTTATGGCCCCTCGTCATTCTTATCGACCCCCACCGGTTCCCACAGGTAGCACGCCACAGAATTTGGTAAAAACCTATCTCCACAAAGAACGCCACATCCCCCTTGAGATTTTAAAGCGTTACCGCATAGGAGAAGATGGAGAAAAAATCATCTTTCCCTTTTATAAACCCGACGGCACCCTTGCTCTCGTAAAAGAACGACTAGCACAAGCGGGAGCAAAACCAAAACCAACAGCAGCACAATGCGAACCGATTTTGTTCGGCTGGCAAGCTCTTTGCCCCACCAACCACGCACCCACCACCGCACAACACGCTTTTTCTTCGACAAATCGTACAATTGTCATCACTGAAGGAGAAATTGATGCACTTTCCTTAGCCGCCTATGGATATCCAGCACTTTCCGTACCGTTTGGAGGGGGAAGCGGGGGCAAACACAACTGGATTGAAAATGAATTTGATCATTTAGAACCTTTTGAAACCATTTTTTTAGCCACCGATATGGACAAACCGGGTGAAGAAGCAGCACGTGAAATTGCCAGCAGGCTTGGCCGTCACCGCTGCTACCGTGTACACTTACCCCGCAAAGATGCGAATGACTGTTTAACCGCTGGAATTGATACAGACACCATAAAAGCAGCCTTTTTGTCAGCGAAAAGCTTTACACCAGAAGGATTACGGCACGCCTCAGACTATAAAGATCAAGTCATAAGGCTGTTTTGGCCAGAACCTGAACAGCATCTTGGTTACACGGTCCCCTATCCTAAACTCAACGGCAAACTGTATTTCCGCCCCGCAGAATTAACACTATGGAGCGGCGCAAGTGGTGCTGGAAAAAGCCAACTGTTATCAGACTGTATTCCCCATTGGATCTCTCAAAAGAGCCGCCTTTGTTTAGCCTCACTGGAAATGAAAGGAGAACAATCGCTGCGCCGTTTAACAAAACAAACAGGAGGCTTAGAACACCCCACAAGAGAGATGATTGAGCGGATACTTCATTTTTTAGATGATGGGCTGATTCTTTATGAACATGTTGGCAAATCGAGCGTAGACACATTGCTGGATGTCTTCGACTATTGCCGCGCACGCTATGGCTGCGATCAATTTATTATCGACAGTCTCATGCGCCTTGGCATCTCTTCAGATGACTATGCCGGACAAGAACAAGCAGTTTATAAAATGGTTGATTGGGCTGTTTTAAACGCAGTACACATTCATCTTGTTGCCCATGCACGCAAAGGTGGTTTGGATAAAGATATCCCCGGTACAGAAGATATTAAAGGCGCCTCAGAAATTGGTGCCAATGCCTTTAACATCATCACCATTTGGCGCAATCGCTCATTAGAAGATAAAATTTTTGCCGCATCCCTCAAGCAAGAAAAAGTGGAGTTAGCCAAACGTCCCGGTGTGATTATGAATATCGCCAAGCAACGTTCAGGTGATTTTGAAGGAAAAATCGGTCTTTGGTTTGATCCACAAACCTATCGCTATCGCTGTTCCTCTGAACGCCCATTAACGCCAAGGCGTTATCTTGAACGCTAAACCCAAAACACCACCCTCTCGAAGAACGCTTTCCTTACCACACGAGCACACCTTGCTCCATGATAAATAAAAGGAGAGGTAAATCCAAAAATCAAGCAAAACACCCACTGATTCGAAAACCAAAGCCAGTCCACCCCAAGACGCTGCGCTCCCCCATAAGCAAAACCAAAGACAGCGCCCACAATGCAGGAAAACACCAACCCATTCAAAAGCCACAACGACCTCTGCAAGACTGTATCGCCTCGCTCCCGCATAAGGAAACCCCGCATAAGAAAACCCAAGAGCAACTTCAACAATGAAGCCAAAGCCAGCGCCATCAAGAAAATCCCCGTAAGACCAATGCTCCTTGCTCCCACGTGACTAATGACAAGGATAACGCCAAGGACAATGCCCATCACGAAGGAAAACACCCACCTATTCGAAAACCAAAGCCAGTCCACACCAAGACGCTCCCCTTCCGCATAAACAAAACGAGAGACAGGGCTATAAATGAAGCCAAACGCCATCCACTTCCAAAAACTCCCCCACGTAACCCCCAACCGCCTCAATCCCATATAAATCAAAGCAAAGACAAGGACCACATAGCAGCAAAACGCCAACCACGGCAAAAACACGCCCCACTTAACAGCCATATTCCCCGCTCCTTCATAAACAAAAACCAAAAACTACAATGCAATAAAAAACCACCGCCTTCAAGAACAACAAACCACCCAAACACCAAGCCCCCATTTCCAGCCCCCCCTCAAGGAAATACCCAGCAAAGCCTACCCCCTCAAACACCTAGAGCAACTTATATCCGATTTTTTTAACAGAAAACCAAACGACATTTTTTAAGGAGAGGAAATGACATGAAAGATCAAGAGACAAAAAAAAATAAAGAGAAACAGCACATTGGCCACTTAAAAACGCAAGAAATCCCCGTTAAAACGAGTAATCCTTACTTTCAACCAACCCATCCAGAAAGCTTCAGTAACCCGCGCACCATCAAAGCCATTGCCAATGTACAAAGCCGTCCCATCGCACTTTTATACGCAAAAGGGCACATCAGCAAAGCGCAATATAAAGCAGCAGAACGGTTTTATGTTTACTGGCGTCAAAGTCAGGCAGACCTCCACATGAGTCCTGACTACACGCGTGAAAAGGTTGAGAACAGCCAAGGTTACACACACCCCATTGAACGTCAAATAGAAGCATCCAACCATTTAAAAACAATCAAGGTCGACCTCGGTGTTCTTGGCTATTCGCTTGTAGAAAAGGTTGTTGGTTACGGTCAAGCAATCAAAGAGTTAAGCGACTCAAAACGCAAACAAAATTCCCTCGCGGATCATTTACGAGATTGTCTAGACTTGTTAGCATTTCATTGGGGATATGCAAACCGTAGGGACTCTCAATAATCCCTCACTTCCCATAACAGAACAGCAGATTGAGTCAGCACACACTAACCAAAGAGCCAATGAAACATTGCAAAACACAATCTTTCTGTTGGTGTAGATATAGAAATTAAGCTCTGAGGTTTGAGGAAAGAAAGAACAAACTCGATACATTCAGGTGTAAATGCACAAAAGCTAGGCATGACCCGTATTTATGGTGAACATGTACCAATAACAGTACTTCGTCTGGAGGACTATCAAGCCGTTGCTCAGCGTACAATTGAAAAAAAATGCTTACACTGCTGTTCTATTAGACTTTGCTAACTTAACAATACGATAACGATATACCCATGCAATGGACTTAAAGAACGGCAAGAAATACCTGTAACCAATTTCACTATTCCCCTCTCCCCGCAACGCATTCTACAAGAAATCACCCCACAAACAATCATTCAACCAGCAACCATCCAACCAACAACCACTCCACAGAGAATCACCTTCTAAAAGCTCCCCCTTCCACCAGCAACAAACCTTATGATTTCATCTTTGCACAATCAGACTTGTCTTCTTGAAAAAAAGGAACATGAATTTGAATATACTATTCAACACTGTTTTTTCAGAGCTTTTTTATTAACCGACAACCGCTCCACAGGGAATCACTCCGCAGGCAATCACCTTCTAAAGACAGCCTTTCCACCAACAACCGCTTCATCGAGAATGATTCTCTACCACCCCACAGAAAATCAACCTCAATGACATGCTTTCACTTAGATAAACGTTTGCAGTTTCTTTCATACCTTTATCCATGTTCCCCTATCTGTCCAGATCACCATCCATCGAGAACATAGAATCACTCTCAGAATTTTTTGCATGCACAAACAGATTTTTAAAATGATTCTTTTTTTCGAAATAAAATTTTCATAAAAATAAAAGCGCTGTTTTGCAACAAAAGCATATTTTATATAACACTTTAAAATATTTTTAGCAGAATGCATTTCGAAGAAAGATAATATATTACCGCATAAGTTTAGAACAAAACAATAATTATTAAACTATTTCTCCTCTGAATATTATTTCAGTGTGTTTATTTCCTGTAAAACAAGCATTTTATAGGCACATAGTTTTATAAATCTTGTGCGAATAAACAAAAACAAGAAACAACCAAACAGCAGTACCCCAATATCCCCCTTACTATAGGTTTTTCAGCTTTTTTGCTCTTATCCCCAGTTTCTGCCTTAAACCATTTAATGTTGAGGATACAAGATAAATATCCATAGAAAATACAACAGCCAATCGGTATAAGATAAAAAATATAAATCTTCTTGGCTATCTCTATTTTTCTTACAAAATATATCTAGCCTCCACGGGACACACCCCACCCTTAAGGAGTGTATCCCGACCCTCACGGGACACACCCCACCCTTAAGGAGTGTATCCCGACCCTCACGGGACACACCCCACCTTAAGGAGTGTATCCCGACCCTCACGGGACACACCCCACCTTAAGGAGTGTATCCCGACCCTCACGGGACACACCCCACCTTAAGGAGTGCATCCCGACCCTCACGGGACACACCCCACCCTTAAGGAGTGCATCCCGACCCTCACGGGACACACCCCACCTTAAGGAGTGTATCCCGACCCTCACGGGACACACCCCACCTTAAGGAGTGTATCCCGACCCTCACGGGACACACCCCACCTTAAGGAGTGTATCCCGACCCTCACGGGACACACCCCACCTTAAGGAGTGTATCCCGACCCTCACGGGACACACCCCACCTTAAGGAGTGTATCCCGACCCTCACGGGACACACCCCACCTTAAGGAGTGTATCCCGACCCTCACGGGACACACCCCACCTTAAGGAGTGTATCCCGACCCTCACGGGACACACCCCACCTTAAGGAGTGTATCCCGACCCTCACGGGACACACCCCACCTTAAGGAGTGTATCCCGACCCTCACGGGATGCACTCCATCCTTACGGAGTGCATCCCAACCCTTATGGGGTGCACTCCTGCCCTCACAGGATGTTCCTAACTCTCTCACAGACAATTCGCTCTTATGAGTCCGCTTATGGCTCAAAAAAGAAGTTTGCCAGCAGCTATTTTTGTCACTTATTCCCGTATGACAACATGCATAGAGCCTTCAACTTCACCTTTTACGCACTCATAAAACAAATTCTGAAAGAATTGATTAAGGCAAATAAGGGTAAATTTTGTCAAATTGTAGACAAATTTTATTCTTTTTTATGACTGTTGCATTTTTACTATAGTTATCTAAATTGAATTTATGTATGATACATATTGATATTTATTTATGAAAATAAATCATAGGAGAAAAACTATGAATGTCAGATATTTTTTCATAGCGGGGGCAATTACAAGTGGTTTAGCTCTTGCACTTCAAGAATCTGATCGTAGTGTAAATAAACAACCCTCTCCTATTATTGCTCCTTATACTGTTGAAGAAAATGATTTAGAGCTTCTTGAACCAATAAGTGGGACATTGGATACATTGAATATACTAGGAATACAAAGTAACAGTGTTGTATATAGACCAGAGGTGGAAGATTTATATCAACAAGGGGAAAATTTACTGCATGCATTATATAATTTTGTACGTTCTGTTATCATGTTTTGCATAAATATGCTTTTTTCTAGGGGATAATGGATTGTATAGTTAACTATTTCTAAAGTTTTCCCACACACATTGCGATGTATTATAAAGTTAAATATTGAAAAGTACTCAAAAAAAAATGGGGGCTTACTTATACTTCGCTTTTTTATCAGCGATGTTCTTTTTCTGCCTTCACTAACGCCCCCTCTCTAACATCTTTGTTCTCGCTTGCCCCCCTCATTACTCTAAAGTTAGTAGATTCTCATTGCTGATCACTTGTGTGACTCACTTCATCGGCACAGGCTCACCGGATAAGCCTCCATCCTGAACAGTTAGTTCAACTTTATTCTTATACGAAAGAAGAGAGCATCAGATACAGACAAGACTCATTTTTAAGACGAAATAAACGGTTCTTCACTTACCGTCCTGAAAGACCATATTGTACAGAATGAAAGATAAGAATCATTTTTCTCAAACACAAAACAACAACAAACAAAGATCTTTTCTTTAAAATCTTCAAAGACGAGAGAACGATGAATTTGGCATTGGTTATTTCTCCCACGCGATTATTTCCCCCATGTAATTATTTCTCATGCCTTGATTCGCGTTATTTTTAGCCCATTCTCTTTTAAAATCTTACCATTATTCTTCATTTTTCTTAAAACTTTTGAGAGATTCTTTATATCGTATAAAAGAAGCCCTTTCTCAATTCCCCTTTTCTCAACAATTTGTCGTTCTAAACGAATCAATACTTACATCGGTAAATGCTCGTTTACCATCCTTGATGGTGACAATATCGAGACAATACTTCCTCCCTCCAGCTTTAAACATCACTTCCTCATCACAATGCAGCAGAACATAAGATGCCCCATTGGTTTCATCTGTCGAATAAGCTACAATATCCTTTTCTAAAGGCAGAGCGCTGTATTGAGAGCGAAACATTTTATGAAAGCCAAAATCTCCCTTAGCCCATTGTAAAGATTCATCAAACGCCTGCTTTAAGCGATCCTCTGTCACTCTCTCTTAAAAAATTTTAAGTCCCTTAGCCACAAACGTCATCTGCACCGCTAGCAAAGTTTGAGAATTATAAGGATTAATAGTCCGGTAAAAAGCAGCAAAATACCGATCATAATTAAAAACCCATAATCAAATTTTGGGCAATCTTTGCTAACTTCATCATGAGATGAGAATTTACACTTCGCGGTCCGATAAAAAGACGGTGGCCAAATGATCGCCTTTTCCCTCAATTTCAACCGCTCACCACAGAATTTTCAAAAGCACCGTTGACATCTTCCATGGTCAAAACTTCATCAAAGCCATATCATCATAAACTTCATAGAGCTCTTCTTGCTCTTCGTCTTCTCCGGTCTGTTCCCATATCTCATCCCTCTCATGGCTTCTCAAACGCTATATCATGTTCTTTCAAAACACTTTTCAGTTCTTTTCTTAACCGGCAATACATTCTCACCTGCTTAAACACACCATAATAAAGTATCAAAACATACACGGGAATAAAAGCAACCCACGTCACCACCCACACAAACACCATAGCAAATATTGCTATAAGAATATTGTAAATTTTCCCCCTATCACTCTTTTTATACCAATCCTTTTGGTGACAAGTTATTTTACCCCGTTGCGGGTTT
The DNA here is from genome assembly GCF_023920105.1 of Bartonella taylorii. NCBI lineage: Bacteria > Pseudomonadati > Pseudomonadota > Alphaproteobacteria > Hyphomicrobiales > Bartonellaceae > Bartonella > Bartonella taylorii. The sequence goes on along the minus strand of NZ_CP083693.1, from coordinate 35,881 downwards.
ATTTCTTTCAATTTCTGAGTATTTTTTTTCAACAAACGCCACAATATTATGCAGAGTATTAACATAACTGGTATCAAGGCAAGAACACATATTTTAATAACTTCCCAGAACACGAGGATAGAAAAAAGAGTGTTGTGCTGCCACACTGTCAATTCCCATTGTGCCAAGGATAGTATAGAGAGAATCTTGTTCCACAGCGCAATGAGGAGTGAAAAGGAAAAAATTACAATATACTCCCTCGAAGAAAAAAACTCTTTCGCGAAAAAAGAGCGCAGTTTGTTATAAAATGCTAAATTTTTCCACTTCATTTCCTGAGGCTTTTACAAGGACACAATTTTTAACGACATGCTGACTTTAATAGCACTTCAAGCACTACATATGCTTTTTCATTGCTTTTCTTAATTGTCGCGTTACCTTGGAATACACCCTCCAACGCTTGATAAAAGAATAATACAAAGCAACCACTGCTGCACTTAAGAAAAACTCAAGGATTACCCTCACCAAAGAAAGGAGAAAAAAGAATTTTATTATTACAAACTCAGCTACCATCATCTTAATCTATTTTGCACCCTCTCGCGTTCTCAACATTGATCTTGTTGTCGCGTTATTTCCTTCAATTGCTGGAGCTTTTTTTTCAACTGAGAGGTTAGTATTGCGCGAAGTACCAAAACAACAGGAAGCGTTATCAGAACACATGCCGAAATAAAAGTGAGCAGCAAAATGAGACAAGCAAGCACCTTAAATCCTTCCTTGTCTCTGCCTATAATAAAACTTGGCTGGAAAAAGAAAGCTATATAAACATAAGCTTTGAAGGCCATAATGATGAGAGAGATGACAGATATGATGAGATAATCTTTTCTAGAAAACGCCATCAACTTTTTGAGTGAAAAGGGGTCCGCCCCTCTATGCGGTATTGATGTGTCTGGTGATAAATTCTGATACTTACTTTTCTTTTCATTTCTTACAAGACAACAAAGATGCTGCGGATGTTCTTTCATCACGCGTCTTTGTTCCTTTACTCTATAATACAATCTCAAACGCTTGATCAAAGAATAATAAGGCATCATAATAATCGTATTAACCAAAATGGCAAAGACCACGATACTGGTAGACATGGAAAAAATGAATGGCATTATAAGAAGAAAAATAGCTCCTTTCATAGCGTTTACACCTTGTCTGATTTATCTTGCATCTCAGCCATTTCTTTCACTTGCTGTATTGCTTTTCTCAATTTACGTTCCCGAATACTGCGAACGCCCCAAAAAATAGGTAAAGGTATGAAAAGACAGACCCAGATTAAAACTGGAAGAAGAAAAATAAGATAACCCACACCATTCCAACTTTCTCCATGCAACACTTCTGGTAGAGGTGTTGCAAAAGCAGGAACTTCTAAAACCATCATGATGAGAAATGTGTAGAACGCGATGAGAAAGTTGCCCAATGTCATTTTATAATTTTTCAACGAAAACATCATGAATGTTTCGAACAAAAAAGAACGCGATTTCTTATTAAATGTTGAATTTTTTGCCTTCATTTTTTCCCCTTTTTTATTCTTCATTTACCTTAATTTTTAACCTATTCTTACTTTCTCTAAGTTTTTTATTTTCCCATCTTTAATAGTAAAAATATCACAACAAGATCTCCTCAATTCTCAGCCTCAAACATCCCTCCCTCATCACACACAATGCATCCTTTTTGCCTTAATTCTTGTTTCATCTCCTCAACACATTTTCTATGGTAATCCCTATATTTATTGCATAACTCCGAGTCTCTAGCTCTAAAATGCTGATAGCTGACCACTTTCAGAGACAATTTCTCTGCAACCCGTTCAAGTAAATCATAACTGAGATGCGTTGCCTTGGCACTTTCTTCTGCCAACACCACAGCACGTTCAAGATGTATTTCTTCAATGTGTTCCTCAAAGCCAAGTCGATTACCTTGTGCAAAGCTTTTTCTATAAGAGAGTAATGTCTCAACATCACCAAGCAACGCCAGAGCCCCAAGATGTAGCAAAGCAGTATGCTCTCCTGTAGCCTCATCACCTTCCCAAGGTGGAGTGCCATATCGGGTATGAAGCACTTCATGAAGATTAACAGCTTTCATTGCCCATTTTAAAGCTTCATTAAGCGCCTGCTTTAAGCGCTGAGCACGCACCCTTTCTTCAAAAATTTCAAGTCCCTTAGCCTCAAAATTCAATGTTAAATCTGGCAAAGTTTCAGAATTGCTAGGGTCAATAATTTGACAAGCAGCAGCAAGAAGACCAGTCACAATTAAAAATCCATAATCAAACTGCGGGAAACCTCTATTGATTTCATCATTATAAAGAATTTGCACTTCTCGTTCCGGTAAATAATAGGTCGCAAGATGATCACCTCTTCCCTCAATTTCAATCAACCATCCCAAGCTCTTTAAAAGCGCTGTTGCACTTTTCATAGTCAGAACTTCGTCATCATCATAATCTTCATGAGGCTCTTCGCACACTTCTTGTGCACACATTCGTTGAGCTGCTGGTTCTTTCTCCCATGAACCTTCCAGCACTGTATCATTTCGAAGCACGCGTTTTAGTTCTTTTCTTACCCGACAATACATTCTCGCCCGCTTGAATACAGAGTAATACAGCGCAAAAATGAGCATACTAATGAAAACGGCCAAAACCGCCACAAATAAGCCCCCCACGATCATTAAACCTATAAGATCAATGCCCATTTTTCCCCCATGACTCTTTAGACAATTCATCTCGTAGACGGGTTGTTTTGTTTCGTTTGCAGATTGCTTCTTCCAGTTTCTGAATATTTTTTTCCAACAAGTACCCCAATATAATGCGAAGCACTAACATAACCGGTATGAAGGCCAGAATACACAGCCCTATAACTTCCTGTAATATATAGACACCAGAAAGAATGGTTTTTTGCCACTCTGTCGGCTCCCAACTTAAAAAGAATGGTACAAAGATGGCTATCCTAAACAGCACTATGATGACAGAGATGTAAAAGAGAACTCTATAATTTTTCGCTGTGAGAAACGCTTCTTCGAATGAAAAAAAGCGCGGTTCCTTATCAAGCGTTGAATTTTTCCCCTGCATTTTCCCTCATTTCTTTTATTTTTCATTTTCTTTAAATTTTTAAGCTTTTCTTAATCTTCTATAAAGGAGCTCTTTATTATTCTCAACAACTGATTGCCCTCAATGAACTTTTATATTCATAAAACTTAACGCATCATCTTTTATGGTTAAAAAATCTTATTGCGATCTCTTAGTTTGCGACTGCAAATATCCCTCCCTCATAAAACATCTTGAGGCCTTTTTACCTTAATTCTTGTTTTATCTTCTCAACAGTTTTTTATGATAATCTCTATTTTTATTACACAACTGCGAGTCTCTAGCTCTAAAATGCTGATAGCTAACCACCTTCAGGGGCAACGTCTCTGCAATCTGTTCAAGTAAGTCATAACTGAGATGCTTTGTCTTGGCACTTATTTTCGCCAACACCACAGCACGTTCAAAAACCAAGGATAATGGATTATAGGGACAATAAAAACAAGCAGCGGAAAATGAGGAATACTCTAAAACGCTTCACTTATTCCTCAACCGCTGTAGCTGATAATATCCGTTCCTCTTGCTGTTGGATTTCTTCTTCCAATTGTTGAATCATTTTTTTCAACTTACGCGTCACGATGATACGGAGTACAAAAACAACCGGTAAGAATAAAAGGGTACACACAAGAACGCATGCAAGCGGCTTCAACATTATAATGGAATAAATATCCCCACCCCACACCATCTGGCATCCTAAGAAAATGACCGTCGGAGCAAGTATCATGACCGTAGAGATAAAGAATATTCTTTTATAATCTTGCACAGAAAGGAAAAGCTGTTCCTTATCAAACACTAAATTCTGCTTCATTTTTCTTTTCTTTTTTTGCTATCTGCTCAAGCAGAGTATCACGTTCTTTAAGAACGCATTTTAATTGCTTTTTCACTTTGCAATACAGTCTCGCACGCTTGATCAACAAATAAAGAAACACCAAAGCTAGCATCGTAAATAAAGTGCCCGTTACTGTCTCAGTCAAGAAACGGAGAGCCATTAATGCCACCAAACTATTCATCATTTCCCTCTCCTATCACGCTTTGCATATGAACAGCCTTATCGCGTTGTTGTGTCGCTTCTTCCAGCAACTGGATTGCTTTTTTCAATTTGCTCGTCATTTTTATGCATAACAGCCCAATGATTGGTATGAAGAAAAAAGCACATGCCGCCATATTCGACAACAGCAACACTAAAACACTCGCATCACCCTTCTCATCCAGCGTGAATACCATATTGCCAACAGCCAGTAAAACCGCAATGATGACAGAAATGAAAAAGAGTATTTTACACTCCTTTAGCTCAAAAGCCATAAATTTTGTAAATGAAAAAGAAGGGTCTCCTCTTTCAAATACTAAATCTTTTCCCTTCATTTCCCCCTCATGAGAGCACAATGGTGGTATTGCCCTCTTTTTCAGTTCCTTAAGCATGCTAAAATATAATCTCACACGCTTGATGAAAAAATAATGAAGCCCAACAATAACCATAAAAAATAAAATGGCTATGATGATGAGTCCGAAAAGACTCCAATATCCTATAAAAGAAAGCACTTTTTTTCCCCTCTCACATTCTAGAGATTTATCGGTTTAGTCTCTGCTACAGTAAACTTTTCCAATCTCTTCATCATTTTTTTCACTCTCTGATTGAGTATAGCGTAGAGTATCAAAATAACAGGTAAAGAGAAGGCAATACATAACAAGATAAAAACCACGACCAAACCAGTAACGGCCCAAACAAAAAACCACACAGGGATAGTCTCCGCCAACTGTTGCATCCATTGCATCCCACTCATTCCATTTTGTATCCCATTTAGAATATCTTTTCCCACTACTGAGCTTGAAAGTAAGAAGGGCACAAATATAATGACAAAGAGAGTGAGAGAGAAAATGAACAGTCTTTTATAATCTTTTCTTGAAAGAATCAGAGATTCTCTAAAAGAAAGAGGAGTAGCTTCCATATCAAATGCTGAATTCTTCCCCGTCATTTTTTCTTTTTCATGACTGCTCAAAAGCTGCGTCTCGCCTTTTTTGAGTTTCTTAAAGATCCGAGAAAAAGCTCTTAAACGCTTAATACGCTTAAAAAAAGAGTAATAAATTGCAAAAATTACCACAAGGGTAAAAACAGCAATCATGCTATATGTCAGCCCTATTATCGCAAAGGACAATATCGCAATCAACACCATTAAAGAAGTCATCTTTCCCTCTCCATCGCCTTCTATCAATTAACTGATTTATCTGATTGTTCAAACGATTTTTTCAGTAATGATTTTTCCAACTCTTGAAACATTTCTTTTAATGCACGATTCAACATTATATGTAAGAAAAAAATGCCAGGAAAGAGTCCGACAAGATATCCAAAAATCGTATTCGGTATCAAACATATAAAAGCAAAAACGCCATTCCATCCAGCTGCACGCCACATTTTTTCCATATGCGCTCCACTCAACAAACCCTCTCCGCCAAAAAATTTTTTAAAATTTTCTATAAACGAGTTTTGAATCGTTTCCTGAGACATTGCTTGAAGCTGTTCCTTGGATAGTACATGAAAAAAATCCAAAGGATTTATGTAACTTATAGCGCCAACGGTCACCAATAAGATGACGGCTAAACAGAAGATGATAACAGTGTCTCCCATTGAGAGAGCCATCCATTTTTTGAAGAAAAGGAGCTTAGATTCTTTATCAAGCGCTCCCTGTGATACGAAAGCCCTTTCACCTTGTTTTTGAAAAGATTCGTGTTGTGTTTTGTCTATAGTCACGCTGAGATCCCCTCACTTCCTAAATATTTTACAGCACTCACCACCGTGAGGCATCTGCCTAAAATTCTTCTCACAACTGCACATATTCCATCGCACTCTTTCATTACGCGTCTCAGTTTCTGAAAACAGATAAAGCACACTCTCGCATGCTTGAGAAAAGAGTGAGACAGAGCGAAAATGGGCTTAATCAATAAAGGACCCACGAATATCCAGAATAGGAAAAGTAAAATAATGATATAAAAATAATTCGTCACTTTATCTCCCCCTATCGCGTTTCGTATACAGATTACCCAGTATACAGAGGTTTTGTTGTCGGTTTTCTTCTTCCAATTGCTAAATCGTTTTTTCATGGGCGAAACAACACTCCACGTAGCTGTAAACGAAAAAAGCAGTTACAAAAACATATACCAATATGAATTTCGTTCGTAGCACAATAATAGTAACAATGCTAGCCTTCTTACTTTGTCAACTTGAACTCTCTCAGAATGAGCACTCTTAAAGCCCTTACAAAATAGATATTCTTAAAGCTCCAATAACAAAAAACAGAAATGAAAAAGGCTTCCACATAATGCGTTTGATAACATTGCGTTTTTTGCAAGCATGAAAATTTAAAAAAAAGGAGCAAAAACTTTTTGCTAAGTTTTAAACTTCGCCCCTTATTCGTCATTACTTTTATAAAAAGCCTATTTCTGTATTACCTTTCTAGCTTTTCTCGTTCAGTTCTTTTTCAAAACTAAGATACACTCTAGCACGTTTGATAAAAAAGTAATAAATCCCAATAATGAGCATACTGTTTAAAAGAGTAATGATAATAAGACCGAAAAAAGAGAGAATACCTAACAATATTGTAAAAAGGATCATTTCCGCCCTCCATCTTGTTGTGCAGATGACGTTTCCAGTTTCTGAAGCATTCTTTTCAAATTACGATTGAGGAAGAAATGAAGCACCAAAACAACAGGTAAGAATGTAATACACAATGCCCAGATAAAAGTCGGTAGAAAAACGATAAAGTCAAAAAAGTCTCCTCCTCCAGCATAAATTCCTCCAGCAAACAGCCCTAGAAAAAGACTGGCAGAGAAAATATGCGAAAAGCCGATAAAATCAACATAACCATAGCTATGCAGAAGATTATTTTATAATCTCTTACTGTGAACTCCATGGATTTTTTTAAAGAAAAGAGCTGAGATTCTTTATTAAAGGCTGAATATGATCCATTTTCTGAATGTCCTTGCGCAAAATTGCGTTGTGACTGTAATTTGTCTTGTGGTTGTAACTGATCACTTGTCATGCTGACATTACCCCGCTTTCTCATTTTTTACAAACCACCTCCCATGAGGCATTTAATTAAAGCTGCCCAATGAATTTCCCCCATAGATTAATAAGAAAAAATGAGGACACCGATAGTACATGCGTTGCATAAATCAAATGACGACAGAACACCAACATAACAGCCTTCCCCGCCTCAATGCACCAATACACAAAACGCACACTCATAGATATCTGACAGCTTTATATACGAAGGCAATCGTTAACAACCTTCATGAAAATTTTCAATCCCCATTTCAAAGAATACCCTAAAAAAGTATGCTGCGTGTCACAAACAGGGGGCGCACACACATTGACAAACAAATAGGAATGCATAAGAAAAAACAGTAAAAATGAAAAGAGTAAATTTATATTATATACTCTATAAAAGATATCTCTAAAAAGAAACGTCAAATATAAGAAAAAATGAGCACTACCGGATAATTTGGTTACTTATTTGGATATTCACATTGTATTATCAGTATATTATTGATATTTTATTTGAAAAGCTAAACAGTATTGTGGTATTATAAAGAAGGATAAAGTTCGTTTTTACAGGTACATTCTGTTTAAAACACGATAAAAGTTTCCCCTAAAAAGGATACTAAGATATGATGAACAACGTGATGCATAGCAGGAATCTTAGTGCTACAGGCAACAACAAAATAATGGCTTTTGGGACAAAGATTGAAAAATTCTGCAAAGCCTCCTCGAGCAAAGAGATCAACAAAATACCCCATCAAAAAACACAATGCCATGCACCATAATGGCATTTCTCATCATGGTATTTCACTGTGTTTTTGTTCATATTTGGAAAAATTGCCCTTCAATCTCTCAACACACATTTAAAAATTTTTATAAAGGGCAAAAGTTTCTAATGAAGAAAATGATCGACAGTAAATGACAAGATAAAAATAGCAGTGAAAAACTTGCAACAGAGATGATTTTGCCATCCAAGAAGCGTTTCTTTTACTTGAGATAAAAAGACAATCTTACAATCCCTGCTTTTTTATCAGCAACTGCCACCGATGATCCCCCATAGCATTTGCTCAAATACCTTTTACACCGCCTCTTTTAAACAGGCAGTTTTTCCTCTCTAACAGGGAATTTTTTGTAAATTCAAATGGTAGGTTCATGAAAATACGTAAAAAACGCGGTAGACCTAGAATAACAGGAAAGCTAAGAGAACCAAATGGGCGTATTTCACGTGCCAAAAGCCCGCCCCTCTCTCCTACTCAACTCACAATTGAAATGCGTGCAAAACACCTTGGACTAACCGTAGAAGAAGCCATAAATCCGCTTGTCGGTACCTATATTGGACGGCTTTGTTTACGAGGATATAAACAGGATACATCGGGCATCAGTAAAGAACAATATGATACTGCACAACAGTATCTACAAATTAGAAACGACTATTTATGTGCCAAAGGTTTGCCAAGCGGCTATTATGATGATTTCACGCACGCATCCGATGAAAAAGCACACAAACAGTGGCTTCAAAAAGCAACCAATCGCTATGAAGACATGAAAGAAGCGATTAAAGAAGCACAACATTTGCATCACCAATATAACTTTCACGCCGCATTACAATATCTTGTTGTAGAAGATCAACCACTCCCCTACCTTGTCTGTTCGTTGCGTATTATTCTTAATGTGCTTCATAAACATTTTAAAGGCTAAATAAAAGAATGAACATCCGGATAAAAGCACACATATACAAATAACACGGCATAACCCTCTATACATTGCCATATTACACTATGATATTCATCAAACAACAGCGCAAAAATTTATTGCAAAATTAAAAGCATGTGTGCTCTGAAAGACCCCGAGAAAAAATCCACTTACCGCCAACATTACCATCAACAACGATCTCATCAATAACAACCCCAAGGAAAGCTCAAACCTCACCACCAGCAACCAACGCGCCCAGAACTCCATTAGCAAAATAACCAACCTCATATTTAATCTTTACAAACTCACATTTCTCTCCCCCAAAAAGAGAGGAAAAGGATGTTCTTTTCCACATGGGCAAAAACTTCTTGATTGGATTAGTTAAGTTTTGTTGTACAACCAGCAAATAGACTAAAATAAAAAGCACAAGGTTATGCTTTTTCTGTTGACAATGTGTGAAAAATCGTATTTAATGACAGATGCGGGGTAGGTTTTTTTGTATCCATACTTCATCATATTTATCAAATGTACTGTATTACATTGTCTTTCAAAACAGTGACAGAGAATGCGTTTATGCGTTTTTAAAACACAATGACGTCTCTGTCTCATTTCGGTTTTTGCATCCCAAGATTAAGAACAACAGCAATCGTTGGAATAGCAACCTGACACATTAATAGAATATACTTACCCCTTTGAGGGATCTAACCATCACCAGCAGAAACAACTTAGATTGGTAGAAACTATGAATCTTGGTCTTTTAAAGCAAAGTAGTTAACATGAAAATTCGTTATCACCACTGTAATATAAAAGCCTGGTAAGCGAAAAAAGCACTCACGACTTTCCATTTTAAAAACATCAAGATAAAATTGCATATGCACTCAAATTTCTCATAATTTTTACAAATTTCGAAGATTCAGAGAACACTCAAATTTTTGACTAGTCTATAATTTTGCACCAAAAAACCTTTTTACGAAAATTTCTGCGACTTAAAAGAAAACGTCATCATCCTCCCTTATGGAAATCAATACCAAACATTGTTTAGTCAAAATATAAAAATAATATCCTAGCTCCGACTTTTAACACGGAGATAAATATTATGAAACCGCAAGATTCAAAAAACCCCACCCATAGTTCATCACAAAGACAAGAAAGAGAGAGCGCAGATGAATCGTTAGAAAGTTCTTTTGCACGTTTAGAGACAAGTGCCACTCAAGAAGAAGATACAGCATTCAATCATGAACAATTAAAAGGTATTATTGCAAAATTAGAACAGGACATTGCTGATGGAAGTTGGATCAAAGCCGATTATGCAAAGACAGATCTTAAAATGATGCCCGCCTTAGTAGAACAGGCAAATCGTAAATATCCAGAGATGAAACTTAAATTTGCAACAACACCTCACGACTTTGCCCTCTCCATGAAAGAAGCTGTCGAAAGCGGAGTTGAAGCTTCCAGATATATAGTGAACATAAAGGAAAGAGGAATCCATTTTGCGGTGATTGATCAGAGGACTATTGATGACAAGACATCCTTGGTATTTTTTGAACCTACAACATTTAATAATATGAATCCAGCAATGCTGGCATTAAGGACACAAATGGCCATTGGGAGTTATCAATTGCCTGAATGTCATTTTTCCATGGTGGAAATGGATATTCAACGAAGCTCTTCTGAATGTGGAATGTTTAGTTTAGCTCTTGCCAAAAAGCTTCATATTGAATCTGAAAAACTGACAAAAATGCATAAGGATAATATTGACGGTGTGTTATGTAAAAAAGATACTGCTTTATCTTCTGATAAGTTGGATCTGTATCTCCCACCGTCTTTTTATAAACACACGCAAGGTAGAAAACGCCTCAAAGAATATGTGGAATCAAATCCGGAGGCTGAAAATGCAAAAGTTAACAAAAAAGGCGAAACGCTTCGTGAAAGGTTCGATAAAAACTTAGTAACAACAGAGGAAAAAACTGTCTCTGTTTCATCACATAGGAAAAGAGTCACTGAATATAAATCTCTCATGATATAATTTTTAACGTTTTTGCCAAGATGTGGAGGGGAATACAGCTTATGCATCAAGTGCATGAATTAAGTTTGTTTACTTTTTCAATTTACAGAACGCAAACAATATGAGCATGCATATTAAGGTAAAATGCAGCTGTTCTTTCAAAACACAGCACATCTTAAAGCGGTGTTAAAAGTTCCAAGGCACTTTTAACGACAATATACATAACATATTTCCCTAGATAACCAGAGCTTAAATGTTTTTTTTAAAGCATATGCTTTAAAAAACGCCTCTCGGAGAATCTCTTTAGAAAATTTTTCTGCCCACAACCAACTGCACCAATAACCAACCTCAAAACACCATCACCTACCAACCTCGTGGTATAATAAAAGTTTCACTTCTCTTCTGCTCTTAACAAGCGGAAAAGGAGTTAATTTTTAGTCTGTCAGTCATCCCCGCCTTGTGTGGGGATTTTTTTATGGAGAAGCATATGCGAAAAATATCATCAGAAGGGCTAGCTCTTATCAAGCAATGGGAAGGCTTGCGTTTAAATGCCTACAAAGATGCTATTGGTGTGTGGACAATAGGTTATGGACATACAAACAGTGCTGGAAAGCCTTTTATTTACGAAGGCATGACAATCACTGAAAAGCAAGCAGAAGAACTTCTTCGCCAAGATTTGCAACAATTTGAAAATACTATTGAACGCGCGGTTACAGTTTCATTAACGAATGAACAATTCGCGGCGTTAGTGTCCTTTTGTTATAATGTAGGAACAACAGCCTTTTGTAACTCGACACTGTTAAAGAAGCTCAATCAAGGTGAATATGAAGCAGTCCCCTTCGAATTACAAAAATGGACCAAAGCAGGCGGTAAGTGTCTTGAAGGTCTTGCACACCGGCGTGCAGCAGAAGCAGGGCTATGGGCGAAAGGGGCTTATGTTTCTTCTAATTATCAAACAGTAGAAACAAAAGCACCAACAGGGGTTTTCAAAGCAGAAGCTCTTGCACCGATTATTGGTTCTTTCTCAGGTCTTGGCGGTTTGTTAGCAGGCAATGGCCCCATCCAATGGGCTTTAGCAACCATTATGATTTTAGCCGCATGTGCTGGTATTTTCTTTGTTGCTAAACGCTTTCAGGAGCATCGTCTATGATCTTATGGATAAAAAGAAATCTAATGGTAACAGCTGCGGTTTTAACCGCTTTTTTTATTGCATTAGCAAGAGCCTTTACCCTTGGAAAAAAGGTTGAACAGAAAAAGCAAACAGAAAAGGCTTTAAAAGCAGCAACAACACGACTGGAGGTGGAAAATGAAATTAATCAAAAAAGTGATGCTGATGTGCGTGCTGCTCTCTCTGACTGGTTGCGCGACAAATAAATATAGCTCTTCTTGTGTCGGTTGGTTGCCAATTTATTTAAAACAGCAAGATCTGAACACCATCAGTTCCAATTTAGCAAGAGAGATCTTAAAGCATAACAAACAAGGTGAGTACTTGTGTGGATGGAAACATGGGTAGAAGAAAAACGGAAAAACACATAAATCTTACGGAAGCAGAAAAAGAGATGCTTCAAGAAATGATCATCACCTACCAAAGTGTAAAAATGATGTCTCGCTTGATGAAGTGGATAATATTCATCCTCTTTTTACTTATCCTTGATTTTGCACGCCTCATGGACGCGATAGACAATATCTTCGCACATTTGAAACAGTGGATTTCAAAGAGCTAAAAGCTTATTCCTAAAAGCCCATCCCCTAAAGCTTGTACATTGTTTCGTAAAACAGTGTTCTTTAGAGCAAGAAAGCAGTTAAATGAGATATCAAAATTGCTTGAAAAGCTTAATATTCTTATTGTAGTAAATTTCCCCACGAAAAACCTTAGAAAATTCTTAACTTATAAACAATAATAAACTTTTATAGTATTTTATTTTTTATAAAAATATGAGATAAAGATTTTTTGAATTTAATATATAATTCATTATGCGTTTAATAAATTTAGGGATTCTCATGAATACAAAACATTTAATAACACTGTCGATTTTCACTTTAATTGCATCCTCAACAGCTCAAGCCGCAGATACCATAGTTTTTCAAAATTCAAAACCAAAACCAAGTGTTGCACCCGTTATTACTGCTCCTGCTTTTTCTTGGAGCGGTCTTTATCTCGGAGGACAATTTGGTGGCTTTTCAAGTGACGACACTTTAAATTATTCTCACGATGCGACAACTAGAAAATGGGCTTTTGTTGATAAATCTTTATCACCTAACCCGAAAGGATTTGTAGCTGGGCTTTATGCGGGATCTAATATTGATCTGGGAGATAACTTTATTCTTGGTGTTGATACCGATATGGTTTTTTCTGGTAAAAAAGATACAAAAACAGATAATGGAAAAGAAATTCTTGATGAGGATAGCTTAGACTCTCTCAATGCAGTGCTTAAAAAAGCAGAAATTCCAATTACAAAACCTGGAGCACCAGATGAAACCATACCTAATATTGGTAGTATCGTCATAAGCAGTGTCTCATTAAAAGAAAAATGGGCTGGTGCAACACGCATGCGTATTGGTTTTGCTGCTGATCGTATTATGCCATATGTCGCAGGTGGTGTAGCCTATGCACAGATGCAATATATCATGTCAATTGTGTCAAAATCACAGGAAGGTCCATTTATATTTGCTTCTGGCAATGTGTTGGATAAAACAGAAACAATGATTGGCTATACTATTGGTGGTGGAGTTGATTTTGCCATGACAGATAATGTTATCATGCGTGCAGAATATCGTTATTCGGATTTTGGTAAAAAGAAATTCGCAAAAGATAAACTTGAAGTTGCCGCCAAAACTAATAATTTCCGCTTTGGTTTAGCTTATAAATTCTAAATTATTGGAATAATTAAGACACTAAAAAACCCTGTCAAAAAAAGACAGGGTTTTTTACTTTTTATCTGTTGTATTGTAAAAGAGCTGTCCTTCAAAGTAGAGAAGAGATCAACAAATTAGACGTGCACGACTCTATGATGAAGATCATTGGTGTATTATGAATATTTTTATCAATTTGTTTATAATACCAATTAAAAGATTATATCGTTTAAAAAAAACTACTTAAACGGAGTTTTTGTAAGAGAAATTTTCCACGAAATGAGCAGAAATAGTTTCAACAGTTTCAAACGATAGAGATTTGTTTCTGCACTCCAATCCCGTAAACTTGAGAAGAACGCTAAGAAAACTCTGAGAAAAATGAGAACGATACTTCACAGCGCTGGAATAACGCATCAAAATAAAGAGAAGAAAAGTATAAAGTGGTGCGGGTGGTCGGACTCGAACCGACACTCCTCTCGGAACCAGATTTTGAGTCTGGCGCGTCTACCAGTTCCACCACACCCGCACGATTGTTATAAAAAACAGATGTCATATAAAGACAGACTTACTCATTACCTTTCTGCACTATAGGAAGAAGGACAGATTCGTCAACACTAGACTGTTTATTTTTTAAGAATTCGTATTATTTTTGCCTCAACGGCTTTAAGGAATATTTTCCTCATCTTGTTTTAGATACAACAAAACAATTTGATTTATCAAGAAAGTATATTGTTTTCCTCTCAAAAAAGATCTCCAAATACAGGTTATTTTTCATTTCAAATTCCTTCAATAGAAGCAAACAATAAAGGTCATTTACTTACATATTCCACAAGCGAATAAACATATGAGGATATCTTCCTTGCGACTTATGTCTCATTGAGCGTTTCCTATAAGAGGTGCCATACCATTTTCTCTTTTAGCAGGCATTGTGGCATGGTTTTGCCGCATTTCTTCCTAAATACAACTTTTATTTTGTGTGTTTTTATCTTCGTGACCCTCAGTCTTGTTTTAACATTGTATCCTATTCCTCCAGTTATGTTTTAAGCACCATGACATGCCCCCTACTCTCAAATCCCCACTTTCTAACATTCTCATGAGAATATAGTGCAATCAAAACTACAAATAAGAAGAGCAAATTACTTTTAAAGAAATACAGAAAATAACAAACACGATAAGCAGTTTTTAAGTCTATCATCCAGCTTGGCAAAAATAGTTGCCTTAAAAGTGTGTAAAGAAACTGTTTTCTATTGCAGCGAAACATTTAAAGGAGTAAACTATATCCAGTGTTGGTGCCACTAGTCGTTAGTGACCCACCATTATCAATTTGTTAGCGGGCACCCCTTATCAGAAACATCTTGGTGTCGTTAACCATCATCCATAACATATCATTTGCGTGAACAAGCCACTGCTTGCGCACTCTTATAAACTCTCGGGGAGGGAGTGAATAATGATAAACAATCAAATCAATATCTATAAACTTTTAGGCGCAGATCCTTCTATCTATGTAGAAGGAGATAAGGAGAATGCAACATCTCAATTTGAACTTTACTTAAACTCAACTCTTGTAGAAACTGTCCATGATAATGATGCAAGCCACCTATTTAAAATTGCTAAGGCTGGAACATATCATGTTGTGGCAAAAAGCAACACCGCAACACTAAAATCCAACGAAGTTGTTTTTTATGACAGTGAGATCCAACCACAAAAAATACAATCAAGAAGTGTAACACATGAACTACACGTCCCTGAAGAAAAAAAACTTAAAGGGAAAGACCATATAGTAGATGTTGGGAAAGGGTTCTACATTGAAATAAAAATCAAAAAAGGCGCATTTTCTCTTCTAAAAGAACAAGTTAAAAAATTTAAAAAAACTTACAGCCTGACGAAAAAAACAACAAATTTAGACTCTTTTCCCAAATGGCATTCTATACACGAGCATGAATATTACATCATCACACAAAAGATGAATGAAAAGACAGCCCATGAACTTTGCCGCCAGATAGAGCAGATAGATGGTGTTATCTATTGTAGTATTACACCTTTTACAGATAATCTAGAACCACCTTTTTTGAAATCCGTGGAGAAATCAGCTTCCACGAGATCTGAAAAGAAAGCAAAAAGAATTACTGCCCCTTCTCATGATATCACTCCAGATTTTTCAGAACTCCAAAGATATTTAGACGAAGGCCGAGGAATGAACATCCGCAGCGTTTGGGCACAAGGCAATACAGGTCAAGGTGTTGTTATCAGACATATAGACTTTGGTATTTATAAAGACCATGAGGAGTTTCAAGAAGGCAATATTACTGTTGTTCATAGCCGTTCCGAAACTAAGGACTGCAATCATGGCACAGCATCAACGGGTTGTATTGCAGCCGGAAAAAATTCTTTTGGTGTGACAGGTATCGCCCATTCTGCTGCATTTCATTTTTACGATACCGACGACTTATATAAAGTGGTTGAACAGGCTAAACCTGGTGATATCGTCAGTATAGATATGCAAGCGTATTTTAACAATGAGTTTGCTCCAATGATCAGCATAAAATCTTGGTGGGATGCCATTAAGAACCTAACGCAAAAGCAAGTAATTACAATAATGGCAGCAGGAAATGGTGGTCACAACGTTGGAAACCTTTCTTTTTGCCCCGACTATGGTGATTGCGGCGGGATATTGGTTGGTGCATGTAATCCACCTGATGGTCACCGAGCTTCTTTTTCAAATTATGGCCATCGTGATTCTCTTATTAACTCATGGGGTTGGGATGTGGTCACCACGGGTTATGATTCATTGCAAAAACGCCCAGGACATAATAGAAACTATACAAATACTTTTAACGGAACATCCAGTGCAACACCTTTGTGTTGTGGTGCTTTAGCTTTGCTTCAATCTCATGCAAAAAAACGTGGATTTCTTCTTACGCCACAATCTATGCGTGCTCTTCTCAAACGCTCCAGTTATACTGAAGGAGTAAAAGACGGTATCGGAAGAAGACCAAACGTAGGACAACTGGTAAAAATAGTTGACGCTATGGCCTTCACGCCCATTGCAGGTGTCAATCCATTCCCTGCATCATCCAACTACCTTAATTATAATATTGATTTACAACCAAACTCTAACAATAAAGCGAAAATACATTTCGATTATCGGCCTAGTGGTATTACCCATACAGGAGTTATTGCTTATCATAAAGCTGAAGGACCAGCAGAACTTGAATGGTATAGCTATGGCCATAGCTTGATCACCTTGCCGGTTTTCGACGAAGAAGGACAAATCAATATTGTAACCTTGAAAGCAAGCAAAGAAAATATAGGGGGATCATTCACGATGAATAGCGCGGCTGATGTCCAAAACCATTCACCTGGAGAATTTGACTTAAGTCTATCATTTAATCAGCAAGACAATAAACACCTATCTCCAGGAAAGTATAAAGGGATTTTGCCTCTCTATGTCCAATCGTGGACGCGAAGAGCACGCAAGTTTCCTATAATTGTCAATATAACCATTGAAGTAAATGATTTACCAATTAACCCATTTCCAGATTTACCAATTAAACCATTTCCAGATTTTCCAAAATAATGTCATAGGCAAGTTTTAACTTTTGAGCACGTTGAAACGCACATCAAAAACTCCAGAGCGAAAAAGAAGCTACGGTTGATTTGATTTTCGGAGTAAACGTGCTTTCTCTATTCCCAATTTATGTAATCAGTATAACTACACTTGCCCCGTATACGAATCTTTTTTGGCATTAAAACTATAAAATAAGGCATGTGTACATTTTATAATTCAAATCTCTGTACTTATTTACGATATTTTGATAGAAGCCCGCAGTGGAAAAGCGATAAACAATAAGTGAGGGGACCAATAAATACGAATGGTCTACCATGCCTGAGGATAAGAACACAACGCCTCCTGTTACAACTCCGTCGCCTACTCCCTTAGATATATGCCAACTTAAAGAACCGAACATCATGATGGAACATGATCATGATGCATGGCGCGAACATGCGCGGGTAGGAGATTTAAATGCTCCTTACAAAAAACCACCCCATATAAAACCACGAATCAAATCGGCACCACGCATTAGGCAAATTTTTTGGTGCGACTTTCCTCATGATTCAATATTGCCTGAATTTTGGAAAAAGCGGCCTGTTTTAGTGCTTTCTAAGAATGCAAAACTCTATGGAAATGTAACGGTTTTGCCTTTTTCTACGAAATCACAACCCAATAATCCAGCCGCCTACCCACTTCGATCTCCTATAGAAAATAAAAAAGCATGGATTATCTGCAATTATGTCACGACAGTTTCCGTAAGTCGCTTAAGTTGTTCGCATAGTGTTCCAAGATTATCTGAAGAAGAGTTTCATAAAGTCATAGCTCTTATGCTCAAACATTTACCGCGTTTACACCATTGACTTTTTTAAAAAATAAGCGTATATATGTCAGCATAAACGGCATCGTAATGGTGGCCGCTTCCCCGCAAGGGGAGACAGGAACGGAGGAGTGGGAAACCACTCCTTTCGTCATTTTCGGTATTTTTTTTGAGAACTTTTTTAGTCATTTTGTGCAACCTCCCCTAAAACATATTCAACATTCATTCTCCACCGTTGGAGTTCTGAAATATCTGCAATTTGGGGTAAGCAGAAGACAATATCCATACTGTTGATCCGGTAAAGTTTCCCATTGAGATTACCGAGATGTTTTACATACTTATCGTTTCATTGCACAAAAAATCGTGCTGCCGTTGCTTAAGCTTTATATGATTTTCCGCAATGGGAATAGCTTTCCAAGATTGAAAAAATATTTTCATAATTTGGCATAGCAAATAACCTCTTGTTCTTCGCGCTATTGAAATGTCCAACCGCCGAATCTACCAAAAGATACTCGACTTCATAATTTGTTTATTTACTTCCCTCAATGCAGATGAAGCGGATGAAAAAGCCAGCATGTTTGAAAAGAAAAACATAGTAAAGAGCATTTAATGATTCAGGCGCTTTAAGACTACACAGAATACTCCATCCATTTTTGAACGCATCAATTTCTGTAAAGAGAGCTAACAATGCTTATGTAATCTGAATAATATTGGTTTACTTACCATATGACTACCGATTAGTAACTATAACGCTGAACACAGAACTTACATCACCACACCCCAAAATAGTATTTTACGATATAACATAAAAAAGATTACTTCACACCGCAATATATCTCAAAAATTGCATCATTGATGCAAAGCATTTTATAAAAATGCTATGGAATTTGAAAAATTCATACATACCATATGTCATTTACACTAAAATAAAACTACATTTTGTATATTTAAAAAAACATTTTGTATATTTAAAATATCTCCGTTGATAGCATAGAATTGCGCTTATGAAGCATCAAAACAGATTATACAATAAGTATAATAAAAACAATAAGATAATTTAAATTTATTTCTAGGTTAACAAAAAAAATACAGCTTATAATTTAAGTTAAAAAACAAAATTGAAAAGTTGACAGAATCAATAAACTATGGAAATTACTTAAATATAATACAAAATGTGTAATTAAGCGCTTTGTATTAACAGCACCTTAAATACATAATGAAATTATGCATCATGAGATGCCACGGTGTTTTTTTGTTTTGTTTAGAGGGTGCAATGAAAAAACTTTTTTGATTAAATCTTTTAAATTGGGATCATTATAATGAAAATATTTCAAAAAATCGCGTTATATACTGTTACAATAGCCTTTTTCTTTTCACAGGTTTTGGAAGCTAATGCTTATTATTTGAATAGTCATTCTCAAGGTTCTAGTTTTGCTTCTACAGTGTCAAAAGAAAATAAAGTTGTTAATATGGTTATGGATCATATTTCAACACAAAGTACTGAACAAGATTTTAAAAAAGGTGTTGTAAAGGTAGGAATTATGATGGGACTTGCACCAGCAGTTTGGGGTCTTCTTGCGTATTTTACATGGTTATTTTCTAAAAAGCGGCCTCCCTATCGTACACCGGGTCAAAAAGCATTCGATGCTTTTGCAGACAGTGCGTGGATGCTCATTTAAACAACATTTCACTTAAATACAGTTTAAACAGTAAGCTTGTTTAATACTTAATAACATAAACTGTAATCTGAATTACAGTTTATGTTTTTTTATATTCAATTAATATCGTTAACTTTTCCCCACTCTACATGATGAATAAAATTTGATCAGCTATATTCACACAAATGCAATGCTATAAATTGAAAACTGTTTGAGGGTATTTTGAGTGATAATAGAGTAAAAATTGATAGCTTTTTCTTTCCGGTGCAGTATACGCATGTTGGAATGGCTTTGTGAGTTGCAAGAATTAGAAATACATCTTCCAGCGTTTTGCACTTTTAGCTACTCTATCTTATAATTCAGACACACAACTTCATACAGCGCTCTTTCACAACAATGGAGAAGAATTTATCAGTAATTTGTTACATAGCTTAGCTCTTTCATTCTACGGTAGCTATTATGATGCTCACACAATGCCTAATCACAAAAAATCTCTTAGCTATTATTCGGCCAATATTATTGCCCAAACCCTATCTCACTCAAAAAACTTCCTCTGTTATCCACCATACTTCCAAGCAATGAACACAAACACGCTATTTTTAAAAATCAAAGAAAATTTGTATATATGCCAATACGAGCTACATACAGTTTTATAATGATGACTCTTTGAATTTTCTCCTTATCAATACTGTTTTTAGAGGAAAAGAGCTTCCCCACCACAATCCCTCAACACGCTTTCCTAGCATATGGACAAAATATGGTCTTCGAATACAAACAACACCATTTTTGCATAACCACAATTTTATCACTTCTTACACGTAATTTTTCTTAATCTTTACGCATCAACGCCCCTCTCTTCTTACCCCTGTCTTTTATCAATTTTTTAATTTTAGATTGACTTTCATGTTTTTATTCTTATATCTTTAGAATTATTCTAAAGTGCAAAGGAACAGAAAATGTTGAAATCGTTTTTTTCATTTGTACAACGTAAAGCTCTGTCCTTTCGTTCAGCACAAAAAATGATGATTCGAGCGCTCAAAGCAAAAGAACACCACGCAGCTCTTTATTTAAAATACGCAAAGGCTCTCAAACCTTATTCTTCTAAGCAAGCAGCAATTTTTGCAGAAATGGGCATGCAAGAGCTTAAAAATTATAAGCAGCTTCTTTGCCTTTCTTGTAGCAATCGTGCAAGAACTGTAGATTCATTGTGTGACCATCCTGCCCTTGTAACAAGTAAATACTCAAGCGCAAATGCATGCACAATAACCTCCAACGCGAATGCACGTACAATAGCTTCAAGCGCAAATGCACACACAGCAACGGTGAAAAAACAAGCTCCGAAAAAGCCATCAAAAACGCATAAACAAATGCTTTTAACGTGGATTCAACCTGGTCTTGCAGGCTTAATGGATGGTTCTGTCTCCACCCTTGCACCTATTTTTGCAGCAGCTTTTGCAACGGGAGATACACATCAAACTTTTTTGATAGGGCTCTCGGCTTCAGTTGGAGCAGGCCTTTCAATGGGTTTCACAGAAGCAGCCCATGACGATGGCAAATTGTCAGGTCGTGGTTCTCCATTGAAAAGAGGCATTGCCAGCGGTGTTATGACAACGTTAGGCGGACTAGGTCACACACTTCCTTATTTAATTAACTCTTTTTACGTTGCGACAATTATTGCGTTTATTATTGTTTTCTTCGAACTTTGGGCAATAGTCTGGATTCAAAACAAATTTATGTCGACCCCTTTTTGGCGCGCATCTTTACAGGTTATCATTGGCGGAGCTCTCGTTTTCGCTACGGGCATCTTCATTGGTAGTATATAAAACAAATACTATGGAAAAAAAGCATTTACCATACAAAAAAAGCAGTGGAATCTTTCGTTTCCATAGATCTTTAGCTGCTTGCTTCAAAAGCAGTTTTTTGTTAGAGTTGTGTTTGTTTTTTATATTTTGGAGATGCTTTGACCATGCCCTATAGGCACCTGAACAGCCCAAAGAGCCCCTCTTCGTCGAAGACATCCCCTCATCTTGCACAAAAGGTAACCTTATCAATCCAACTCCTTGAACATGGACAAGGTCTAGAACTTCCCCACTATGCCACAGTGGGTTCTGCTGGTCTTGATCTACGAGCAGCAGTTGGAGAAGAAGAAACGCTCACTCTTGCTCCAGGACAACGCGCCCTTATTCCAACAGGTCTTATCTTTCACTTGTCTCCCGGTTTTGAAGCACAAATACGTCCACGCTCTGGTTTAGCCTTAAAGCACGGTATCACATGCCTAAACACCCCTGGAACAATCGACAGCGATTACCGTGGTGAAGTCAAAGTACTTCTCATCAATTTGGGGCAAGAAAACTTCTCCATTACACGCGGAATGCGCATTGCACAAACAGTCATAGCACCAGTTACCCAAGTGGATGTTTACGAAATTGAACCGGATCAACAAGACAGCTCCCCAAGCAGCACGGGAAGTCGTGGCACAGGGGGCTTTGGCTCAACAGGGCACGATTAAGTAAGAAATTGGGAAAAAGAAACCGTTATCGCCGTTACAGCAAAACAGCACGCGTTTATTCTAAAGAGCTTCATCTTTCACTTGTTTCTTAACTTCACAGCACAAATACGCCTACACTCTAATTTAGCCACACGACATCACATGCCTTAATACCCAAAGCAATTGAGAGCAATTACCTACAATTGTCGGGCTGTGAAGTCAAAGTTCTTCTCACAAATTTGAGACAAAAAACTTTTCCCTTAAACAGGGCATGCGCATTGCACAAACGATCATCCCCTCAGTTATCCAAGATGATATGTATATCCTTGAAGCACCTCAGAAAAAGAGCAAGAAAAGGCAGCGCAGAGGAATCGAAATACAGGCCGCTTTAGCTTAACAAAACAAACTTAAGCAGAAAAAAATGGCAAAACCCCATTGTTACGAGATCGTCTTCTTTACTCTACAGGAGAAACAGTTCCCATCGCAGAAGTGTTAGCATTTACCACATCGCTTGTCGCCGTACCAGCACCACTGGTAACATTCTCCCCTACAGCATCTGTCGCGACGGCTGTTCCATCAGATACAACACCTTTTGCAACAACATTGGAAGATTTTTGCAATCCCATAAGACCAACTTTAGTGTATCCAGCAGTCCGTATTTGATTGAGCAAATCGACAACAGCCCCATAATCAATTTCACTATCAGCTTTGATCAAAATTTTTGTCTCTAAATTTCGGTTTGTTTCTTTAAGCAAAGCTTCAGTAAACACCGCTTGATTGACAAGGTTATCACCAACATAAAGTGAACGATCTTTTTGCAAAGTCACATAAAGAGGCTGATCAGGCTGAACCACAGAAGGTGCTTGGGTGATAGAAGGAAGTTGCACTGGAATAACAGATGTTGCCAAAGGTGCAGCCACCATAAAAACAATAAGCAATACCAGAACAACATCAATAAAAGGGGTTACATTAATCTCACTGTGCAACCCGCCCTCATCTGTATCCCAATGATCATTAAAATTTGCTTTCATTTTTTATGACTTTTCTGTTGTCTCTGTCTATCGAGTTCACGGCTCAAAAGCCTTTCAATGGCAGCAGCAATATCGCCCAAGTCATTGCGATAACTACTCAAAGCACGCATGAGGCTATTATACATAACAACAGCGGGAATGGCTACAAAAAGCCCGATAGCCGTTGCAAGCAAGGCTTCAGCAATTCCAGGAGCAACAACATCAAGCTGCGTTGTTTGAGACTTGGCGATACCGATAAAAGAATTCATGATCCCCCAAACCGTTGCAAAGAGACCAACAAAGGGGGCAAGTGCACCAATGGTTGCAAGAACAGCACTCCCACATGCAACACGGCGCATA
Source organism: Bartonella taylorii (assembly GCF_023920105.1). Lineage (NCBI taxonomy): Bacteria > Pseudomonadati > Pseudomonadota > Alphaproteobacteria > Hyphomicrobiales > Bartonellaceae > Bartonella > Bartonella taylorii. The sequence goes on along the minus strand of NZ_CP083693.1, from coordinate 12,318 downwards.
GCAGCCAGCAAACAGCGAGACAAAAGAGAATGAACCCTCTCCTTTACGCCTTCATTCATATCGCGCGCAATCTCTCCATAGCGATCAATCTCCTCATAGAAGAAGGTATCCTCATCAAAAATATTTTTCATCCCTGATCTTGTGCCAGCTCTTTCACCAGAGCTCCCACTGGTCCCTTCAGTACCAACAAAATGAACCTGTTGTGCAGAAAGATACACTTCTTTCAAAACTTCTTTGAGAAAGAACACACCAGCCCCTTTACTTTCTTTTAAGCTAGCAGCCAAACGCGTGAGAGTCTGAGCATTAAGAGCTAATCGAAGTTCATGGCGCACGCGTCGTTTTGCCAAAGTGATCTCAACAATTTTGACAAAAGCAATTGTCCAAGAAGCAAGAGAAGCAAGCAACAAAAAAACGATAACGGCTTTCACAACAAAATCAGCCGCCATAAACATAGAAAAAGGGGAAAGATCATGCGCTGCAAACACGGCAGACGTGCTCTCTAAGGGTACTGTCTCAGATTCCATTTCTATCTCACATATTGTGGTTTTCTTTTTCTGATCTTACGAACTGTGTCACCACCGCCGCAGCACCCTCTCCCACAACACCACGTCTCTCTTAACATCATTCTGTATTCAGTCTAAAAAATAAAACTTGATAAATCAAGTATAGTTTTATTTCACAAGACGCCTCTTTCAAGAGGGATTTTAAAGAAATTTTTCTCTACACAAATTAAAAGAACTTACCTAACAAAAAAGATCTAATGCGCAAATGCGCTTTAACTAGCAAACCCCATTACATTTACAGTTGATTTATCAAATAGGATACAAGTGAATACACGCAAAGAAAGGAATAGTTTTTCATTTCAGTCCCCCTTTTCAAAATGATAAAAAACCGTCTAAAAAAGGACTCAACATATCAAAATGCTTCCAGAAAAAATCAAAGGTGCATTGGCTCAAGGCAACATTGAAAGTTAGAAATACCATGACGATGCTTTACACTTTCATAAGCATATGAGATGCTACTTAAGGAATCTTACCATACCCATTCACGTGCAAAACTGATCTGATAGGTAAGCAGAATTCATTTTATCAAAAACACTTTTAAATTGACCAAGAGATGGAACTAAAAAAAACATTTGGCGTTACAAAAGCAGTGAAAATTTTTACTCCAATGCAAATGATCACTATGAACACACAAATACTGAGTAATGATGAATCAGAGAGGGAAAGAGCATCATGGCAAACAATAAAACAACAGAGAATAATAAAACGAAAGATCTACAAGGACAGTTAGAGAAGTTACGCGGTGAAATTTCAGGAATAACCTCAACACTGACAGATCTTGGAGCAAACAAGTTAAGCGCAGCGAAAGATAAAGCCGAAAAACTATATAATTCCGCGAAAGAAAGTAGTGAAGATATGATGACTCAAGCAAAAGAAAAAATCGGCGATCTTGAACAAACCATGAACCAATGTGTTCGTAAAAACCCTGGAAAAAGCGTTCTATTTGCAGCAGGTGTTGGTTTTATTCTTGCTCAATTATTGCGTCGTTAAGCAATGCATAAGTTTATCGTTCCTCTTTTAAACCATCTTGCCGGTGGAGGATTAAAAAGCACCGTCAAGCAGGTCCGCCTTCAAGCAATCTGCTGTGGGATTATAAGCATCTCATTGTTCATGTCGTTGCTCTTTTTATGTATGATAGGCTTTATTGCATTATGTTCAATCATGAAGCCTCTTGCAGCAGCCAGCACAATGTTTTTCATTTGGCTTTTTGTTGCAGGATTGGGTGTTTTGATTGGCCGTGTTGTTAAAACTTACCAACAATATGAACAACAAAAGAAGTCGGAAGAACAACGCCATCAACTTATGACAGATGCGACACTTTCAAGCATCGCACTTCTAAGCAAACATCTTCCTTTTGCTAAATTGAGCGTTCCAGTGCTTGGACTTGCGACTTATTTTCTGTGGAAAAAAGATAAAAAAAATCACTTTTCAGATTAAGATATGTAATCTACTAATTCAAGTCCCCAGGGTGTTTTCTCTCAAGCGAAAGGAAACACCTTTTTTATTTTCAAACCGCCAATGTTGTAGCAACATTCCCCCTTATAGAAGCAATAAAACACTTTGATCATTGTGTAGGTAAACTCTAATAAGAATATTCAAAAGCCTTCTATAAGAGCATAGCCTAGCTAATCCTGCATTCTAAGGTATATGATTATTCTTCAACGAACATGGCAGCATCAACAGCCAATCTTCTAAAAGCGCCTGCTTTTAGAAAAACATCATGATGTGTGAGTACATCCACCATTTCTGTCACGACTATATCCAGAACTTCTCACACACGGACTTTAACCATTGCGCAAATCACCAGCAGACTTAAAAAAATCTCCAACCATGCTTCTTTGCCCAAAATGTTATGTATCACAAAGATTATTTCATTGTCCCGCAGATCTTTATAAAAGCATTCATGCTCCCTCAAAGGAAGCACCCGCTTTTGAAAGTGCATCATGATGCGTGAGTACATCTATCATCTCTGTCACAACAACATTCAAAACTTCTTGATCATCACCTTCCGCCATAATGCGAATGACTGGTTCAGTTCCAGAAGCGCGGATTACCAATCGCGCTTCTTTTCCCAAACGCTGCGTTGCTTGATCTATTGCCATTTCAATCGAATTGTTTTTCAATATATTTTTGTTTTTAATCGTTACATTTTTTAAAATTTGTGGTACAGGCTCAAACCGCTTACACAATTGGCTCATAGGACTTTGACTTTCCTGCATACAAGCTAAAATCTGCAAAGCAGCCACCAATCCATCTCCGGTTGTACCAAAATCACTGAGCACAATATGCCCAGAAACCTCACCACCGACATTATATCCTTTTTGACGCATCGCATCGACCACATAGCGATCCCCAACATTTGTCCGAACAAGATCCAGCCCTTTGCTGTTTAAGAAGCGTTCAAATCCCAGATTTGACATAATGGTTGTGACAACACCATTACACTGTAACCGCCCCGTTTTATGCCAATGTTCCGCTATAACAGCAATCAACTGATCCCCATCAATGGTTTGCGCTTTTTCATCAACAATGAGAACACGATCTCCATCCCCATCGAGAGCAATCCCCACATCAGCACGCACTTCATGAACTTTTTGTTTTAAAGAGGTCAAATCAGTTGAACCACATTTTCGATTAATATTGGTACCATTTGGCGTATCATGAATAGCAAATACCTCGGCTCCCAATTCCCACAAAGCGCGTGGAGCAGCTTTATAAGCAGCACCATTGGCGCAATCCACAACGATACGCAAAGAATCCAAACGCACATCCCGAGGCAAAGTCCGCTTGGCATATTCGATATAACGATAAATATCGCCCTCGACCCGTTTTACGTATCCAATTTCTGAACCACTCGCTAAGGATTTTGAAAGATCTGTATCAATTAATTGTTCAATTTTCTTTTCTATATCATCGGAAAGCTTAAAACCATCGGGACCAAAAAGTTTAATTCCATTATCATAGAAGGGATTATGTGAAGCAGAAATCATCACCCCAAGATCAGCACGTAATGAGCGACAAAGCATAGCAACAGCGGGTGTTGGCACAGGTCCCAACAAAAAAGCTTCCATGCCCGCAGCAGTAAATCCTGAAACCAAAGCATTTTCTAACATATAACTCGATAAACGCGTATCCTTACCAATCACCACACGGCGCGTTTGATGCTGTGAGCGAAAAAAAATCCCTACAGCCATACCCACTTTCATGGCAAAATCTGGCGTCATGGGAAAAACATTGGCTTTACCCCGAATTCCATCTGTACCAAAATATTTTTGTGCCATCCCTCTTTTCCTTTATATACACTTCTTCTCTTGGGATACTGATAAAACAGAATCTTGGTATCGTAAAATACTCCAATGGTAGCAGATCATTTGCACCCCTTCATTCTTTCAGACATTCAACCAATCACGCCTTCCAAATCCACCCTCTCAACGCGTCCCCTAAAGGAATCCACTAACCCCATCATTGAAAACAAATCTCTGTTTCCACCAACAACCCACACCGACTTCACCAATTATGCTTCTCCATCCCACGCATCAAGCATTACCCCCTTCACATACCTTACACATACAATCCCCTTATCAACAAAACCATAAGATAGCTAGGTTCTGACAAAAAACAATCGCTCCACTGCCACCCAACATCGCATCTCCCTCATCCGCTAAGCTCTGCAGCCACAAACACCTCCGCTCACACATTCCCCCTAAATTGCTCCAAAGGCGCAAGCCTTGCTCGCGCCTCTTTCAAAAAAACTTGCTTAAAATCTTTCTCGAAACATAATCATTCAAGTCTTGTTAGAAGGTTCTTTTTTTCCTTTATCACGTTCCATAGCATTTGACTTTTTTCCAGCACCGGTTTTATTTTTAGGATGATTTACTACTTTGTCGGTATTTTTTGCGCTTGATGCTTTTTTCTCAGCTCCATGAGATTGTGCTCCTTTAAATTCAACATCAGTGGATTTTGTTGTTTGTTTTCCAACTTTTTCCTCTGCTTTTCGCACTTCTCCTTTACCGGAAGCTGTTTTATCAGCATCCGCTTTACCAACATCTGCCTTATCACCCGCTTTTATATGAGCCCCAGCCTTAATTGCCCCAGTTTTAGGTACAGAAGAAGTGCGCACAGAAGCACCTTCATTTTTTTGTGTTCGTGAAGGAGGCTTTCCTGCAATAACTTCGTTAATTTCAGCCCCAGTTAAAGTTTCATATTCCAACAAACCTTGCGCAAGAGCGAACCACTCTTGTCTTTTTGTTTTCAAAATTTTGGTAGCATTTGTATAAGCATCATCAATAAGCTTGCGCACTTCAGCATCAATCATGCGTGCGGTTTCCTCAGAGACATTTTGTGTTCGTGCAACGGAATGGCCTAAAAAGACTTCATCCTGATTATCGCCATAAGCAACATTACCAAGAAGATCAGAAAATCCCCATCGTGTGATCATCGCACGTGCTAATTTTGTTGCCTGTTCGATATCAGACGAAGCACCAGATGTGATATTTTCCTTTCCAAATTTCAATTCTTCGGCCACACGCCCGCCCATCATGATGGCCAGACGAGAAATCATCCACCGATAACTCATAGAATAGCGATCACCTTCAGGCAATTGCATCACCATTCCCAAAGCTCTTCCCCTTGGCACAATTGTTGCTTTATGAACAGGGTCCGCAACAGGAACATTGAGAGCCACGATAGCATGCCCTGCTTCGTGATAAGCGGTGAGTTCTTTTTCTTCTTGTGTCATGGCAGTTGAACGACGTTCAGCTCCCATCATCACCTTATCTTTCGCATCTTCGAACTCTTGCATAGTCACAACTCTTTTATTGCGGCTAGCAGCCATGAGAGCGGCTTCATTGACAAGATTCATCAAATCAGCACCGGAAAATCCTGGTGTTCCTCTTGCTAAAACTTTCAAATCAACATTAGGCGCTAAAGGTACATTACGCACATGCACCTTCAAGATTTGCTCACGCCCAGCAACATCGGGGTTTGGTACGACAACTTGCCGATCAAACCGCCCCGGTCTTAACAGAGCAGGGTCGAGCACGTCAGGACGGTTTGTTGCAGCAATAAGAATGATACTTTCATTGGGCTCAAACCCATCCATTTCGACAAGCAACTGATTTAAGGTCTGCTCACGCTCATCGTTTCCACCTCCCAGTCCAGCACCACGATGGCGACCAACAGCATCGATTTCATCAATAAAGATAATACAGGGCGCATTTTTTTTCGCCTGCTCAAACATATCGCGCACGCGGCTTGCCCCAACACCGACAAACATTTCGACAAAATCGGAGCCTGAAATAGTAAAGAAGGGCACATTGGCTTCTCCAGCAACAGAGCGCGCAAGCAAAGTTTTACCAGTTCCTGGAGGCCCCACCAGCAAAACGCCCCGTGGAATACGCCCTCCTAGGCGTTGAAATTTTTGTGGTTCACGTAAAAATTCGACAATTTCCTGTAGGTCTTGTTTTGCTTCTTCAACACCAGCGACATCCTGAAAGGTAATACGCCCCTGTGCTTCATTAAGCAATTTTGCTTTTGATTTACCAAATCCCATTGCGCCACGTGATCCATTTTGCATTTGTCGCATAAAGAAAACCCACGCCCCAACGATGATAATAACAGGCAGCAAAGAAAAGAGGAGATTGAGGAAGATACTATTGCCAGAGCTTTCAGGAATAGCTTTAACGTTAACATTTCTGCTTTCCAATTTTTGTATCAAACCTGGATCTCGTGGAGCATAGGTTGAAATAACTCTGTGCTCAATGGTTTGTCCTGTTAACTTTTGACCTTGAATAGTCACAGATTTCAGCTCATTATTCTCAACTTTTTGCAAAAATTCAGAATAAGAGACTTCTCCACCTCCAGAACGCTGGCTATCGCCATTAAAGAAGGAAAATGACACAATCAAAATCAAAGCAATAACTCCCCAAATAAGGAGAGAGCGGTAATTGGAATTCATATTCAGCCCACACTTAATAAAATATAGATTTTAAATATTTCTCCTTAACATATAACCTTGTCGGTCCCTTGCCAAGATATGAGAGGAAGTTTATTGTCTTTTAGAGTGATTTTTCTTTATCTTTTCACCTCAATATTAAAAAAAGGTTCCACAACATTCACCAGAGCAGCATCTTCGCGTGAGGAAAGCCAATCGAAAGGAGCCATAATCCGTTTTATACTAATATTTTTATGAAAATGAGAAACAGCCTGATAAGTCAGCTCTGGAATATCATACCCTTTGTCATTTGAAATCATGAGTAGCGATTGCAAAGAGGGAAAATGGGGATTTTTAAAATTAAAGTAACTGTTGCGGAATAAAGATTTCAGCTGTTCCAAGCCCGCTGCTCCAACCTTTATAGCATCGACTCCATGGTTCGTAATCTGATAGCGCCCGTCCCATAAAAAAGTTTTCCCTGATTCAACAATCGCCTCTTTCATATTTCGAGCTTCGCGCCAAAGAGCAATCCCATCCCTATTATATTCAATAACAGATCCAGCATAAGTAAAGCGCTGTGTTTCTGATGAATGGAAACACAATTTTGAGATAAGATTGATCAATTTTTGCAAAGAAAGCAAATATCCCCCCCCTCCCATCAACACAGCAAAGAGCCCAACAACAAAGGGAAAACCTGGATGCTGCTGTAAGAATGGCGCAGGCTTTGCAATAAAACACCGTCCATATTCAACCATGATATCCAAAGCCAAGATCAAATCGGCAATAATTTGTGCCTGTTGTCGACGTTGAAAAGCAGCTTCACGAACATTTTGAACAATATCGGCAAGCTTTTTTTGGTGAAGGGATTGACGCACACGCACGCGTTCAAAATTGCAATCTTCATTGGTTGGATCATCAATCCATGTTTTTCCCTTGAAACGCAAATAGGCACGCAATGTTTTACGCTCTACACTAAGGAGCGGACGAATCAAGCGTATTTTTCGATGCAACAACGCTTCGCGGGGAATACAAGATAAACCACGTGCATACATCAACCCATAGCTTTTTTCGGCAAGAACAGAGTTTTTTTGCGCAATATTTTTTTCAGTTTCTGTAAAATAAACCCCATCATACATACCCCCTAAAGCCCCACGTTGCAAAGTACCCACGGGATCTCTCTCGTCCCCCCCACGCATACTCTCTAAAACCTCGCATTGCAAAGCATTTATACTTTTTTGGAGACGTTGGGAGCGCATTTGATAGGTTTCAACCTGATCATTGAGCGTATGCCCTGTCATAATAAGCGTTGCACCTTGTTTTTGCGCTTCTTTAAACAAGAGATTATAGCGAGCAACACGAGCACTTGAAGCAATATGCGTCTTTGGCTTTTGACCTTCCCACCGCACAACAACATGTCGAATGTGATGGGCACGACAAATTTGTGCAACATTTTCTGCTTCACGAGCTGATTCTTTACGCAATTGATGATCAACGGTAACAACAATCATTTCTGGAGGAACAGAGAGAGTTTTTAAATGGTCTTTGACTAAAAACAGCAAAGCCAGAGAATCACTCCCCCCTGAGACCGCAAGGATCAACTTCTGACACTGGATAAAATCCGATGTTTTAAAGAGATTTCCTGCTAGTCTAACGTCCACTGCGAATGACTCCGCCCCTTTTTAGAGGTTTACAAAAAACAGACGCTAATGTTTTATGACGTTTTGGTTTTTTTGCAAAAAGTACACAAGTCTTTTTGTTTTGATCAAGAGAAACCATACTCATTGCTAATTTCAATAAAATCTCAGAAGTATAGAGCATCTTTTTATCTGTATACCATGCGTTAAGATAAACTTGTGCCGCTTCATGATAACGTTTTTGTCCCAACAAAGCTTCTGCTAACCAAAACAAAGCATCATCACTCAAGGGATCTTTTTTATAGTGATGTTGAAAAGCGCAAAAGGTTTTTTCAGCATCGACATAGTTGGCAGAAGCAATAAAATTATAACCTTTTTTATACAACAATTTAGAAGCAAGAAGAGAGGAATCTTGACCCTGATGCGATTCGTCACGAACGCTTTCTTCATGTACCTTCTCCAAGTGCTTATGTACTTCCTTCAGACTGTGCCCTGTTTTCTCGGCATCTTTATGTGCTTCTTTAAAATGTTCAGCAGTTTTTTGTAAGCGCTCGTCCATTTCGTGCAAACGACTTTTATGATCATGGCTTTCCACATTGGTAACACTGCTCTGACCATCTTTCATACTCTGTTCCTGAACCGTTCCTTCCTTTACAGTCTGTAAATTTTCATCCAAAGAAGCACTTTCAAAAGCACAAGAATAAACAGAAGAGTCTTTTTTATCAAAAAGTTGGTGGAATTGCTTTTGCACATTTTGCACATCATTGTGCTCAAGCACCGTACGTATATCATGCAAAAGTTTATCCAAATCATAATCTTTAAACAGAGTTCTCTGATTTTCTAAAATAAACTCCCGACTTTGAAGCATCCCCTGAAAAGACGGAACCACACCTGTCACATCGGAAGCCTTATCCACAGCATCAGCAGGCTTATTCGCAGCATCAGCACCAGCCTTGTTCACCGCATCAACAGCTTTATCCGCAGCATCAGCACCAGCCTTGTTCACCGCATCAACAGCCTTACCCGCAGCATCAGCACCAGCCTTGTTCACCGCATCAACAGCCTTACCCGCAGCATCAGCACCAGCCTTGTTCACCGCATCAACAGCTTTATCGGCAGCATCAGCACCAGCCTTGTTCACCGCATCAACAGCTTTATCGGCAGCATCAGCACCAGCCTTGTTCACCGCATCAGCAGCCTTACCCGCCGCTTCAGTACCAGCCTTGTTCACCGCATCAACAGCTTTATCCGCAGCATCAGCACCAACCTTGTTCACCGCATCAACAGCTTTATCGGCAGCATCAGCACCAACCTTGTTCACCGCATCAACAGCTTTATCCGCAGCATCAGCACCAGCCTTGTTCACCGCATCAACAGCTTTATCGGCAGCATCAGCACCAGCCTTGTTCACCGCATCAGCAGCCTTACCCGCCGCTTCAGCACCAGCCTTGTTCACCGCATCAACAGCTTTATCCGCAGCATCAGCACCAACCTTGTTCACCGCATCAACAGCTTTATCCGCAGCATCAGCACCAACCTTGTTCACCGCATCAACAGCTTTATCGGCAGCATCAGCACCAACCTTGTTCACCGCATCAACAGCTTTATCCGCAGCATCAGCACCAGCCTTGTTCACCGCATCAACAGCCTTATCCGCAGCATCAGCACCAGCCTTGTTCACCGCATCAACAGCCTTACCCGCAGCATCAGCACCAGCCTTGTTCACCGCATCAACAGCTTTATCGGCAGCATCAGCACCAGCCTTGTTCACCGCATCAACAGCTTTATCGGCAGCATCAGCACCAGCCTTGTTCACCGCATCAGCAGCCTTACCCGCCGCTTCAGGACCAGCCTTGTTCACCGCATCAACAGCTTTATCCGCAGCATCAGCACCAACCTTGTTCACCGCATCAACAGCTTTATCGGCAGCATCAGCACCAACCTTGTTCACCGCATCAACAGCTTTATCCGCAGCATCAGCACCAGCCTTATTTACCGCATCAGCAGCCTTATTCGCAGCATCAGCAGCCTTATCCGCAGCTTCAGAAGCTGAATCATATGTAGAATATTGAGAAGCTTTTCGTGCTGCACTTTGAGCAAACGAAACAGAACAGGCTACGAGAACCGCCATACAAAAGACAGTTTTCCAATTTTGTTTAAGACACATCCACATGATTTTCTCCCCTCAAGAGCCAATATAATAGTTTAGATAAACATTTGTTTTTTTTAATTACTGTTCATGTTATTAAGAGTTGTAACAGCGCGTCGATTTTGGTTCCAACAGGAAATATCATCACACACTGCTACAGGTCTTTCTTTTCCATAAGAAATCGTTTGAATGCGTTGCGCAGACACACCAAGAGAAACCAAATAGTTGCGCACAGCAACAGCACGACGCTGTCCAAGTGCCAAATTATATTCCCGCGTACCACGCTCATCCGCATGTCCTTCAATCATAATAGAATAGTAAGGATAACGAAGCAACCATTCTGCTTGACGCATTAAAATACGTTCAGCATCAGGCTCAATTGAAGAAGAATCGAGACTAAAGAAAACACGATCCCCAACGTTAACAGTAAACTCCTGCCCCAAACCTGAGGATTCCTGATTAAAGCCTGCATTATTCAAAGAAGCACCATTCATCCCGCTAAGTGCGGAATTTTTTTTGCCACAACCAACCAAAGACACTGAGAAAAAAAGGACCAACGCTAAGGGATGAAAGATAATATTTCTGGTAGAGCGCATACACTGATTCTCCTTATTGTAAACATAAAAATGGAAGATATATTCTTTCAATAGCGCTTCAAGAGTAGTCCTTAATTCCTAACGAAGAAAAAATTTTCTCATTTTTTATCTCTCATCTTTTAAAGTCTTCACTTTTTTTACCCACGGCCTTTTAGTACCAACGTGAAATCGCGTTTATACTTACCATCTGTTTATGCACCATCCTCACGACTTTTCTGCAGCGCATTGAGTTTCGCAAAAACTTTATCGGCATCAAAATTCTTGTTAAGATCATCTTCACCTTGATATTCATTAAGGGCAACGTTTTCCGTCACTGATGCAGGAAGCAAAGACTGATCCCCTTCGGCAGAAACAGGACGGTTTTTTGCAGCACGCTGAAGTTCGAAATCCAAATCAATTTGCGAACACAACCCCAATCCTACAGGATCAAGCGGAACCAAATTAGCGCTATTCCAATGGGTTCTAAGGCGAATTTGTTCAATAGTTGCTTTTGTTGTTCCAATCAACCGTGAGATCTGCGCATCTTTCAACTCAGGATGGTTTATCACCAACCATAAGATACCATTTGGACGATCTTGGCGTCGAGAAAGAGGGATATAACGCGCTCCTTTACGTTTTTTTTCAGGGATACGTACCCTAGACTCAGAAATTCTTAAGCGCGCATTTTGATCAGCCTCTACCCGTGCGATTTCACTACGTGTTAACTGTCCAGAACTAATCGGATCTAGTCCTTTAATACCGTGAGCAGCATCGCCATCGGCAATAGCTTTCACTTCCAAAACATGCAATTTACAAAATTCTGCAATCTGATCAAAAGAAAGAGCAGTGTTATCAACCAACCAAACAGCTGTCGCTTTGGGCATCAAAAGTTGCGTTGCCATCTTTATAACATCCTTTTATTCGCCTCTTTATTGCACTATTGAGGCAGGTTATTGCCCACTTTTAAAAGCAGTGGAGTTTTTTTACATATCAGGTTTTTTCACCCACTCTTGTAAAGCGAGGCATGGAATAAACCACTTTTGCCATGAAATCATATTCTGTTATAACCTGATTTTTGATAAACGACAAGACATCTGTCTCGTCATGATACTCTACAGGGTATCTTTACCTTTAAGGCAAATTTTCTTATAAAGGGTTTATTCGATCACTTCACCTTAACACTGCGGCAAATTTATTCTGGTGGGATGCGCGTTTTACCGCCTGAAACTTAAAAGCAACCCAACGAGAAGCAAAGCCCTCAGACTGGAAGGAAAACTATGGCAGGTCATTCACAATTTAAAAATATTATGCACCGTAAAGGACGTCAAGACGCAATGCGCTCGAAAATATTTTCTAAGCTTGCGCGCGAAATTACAGTTGCAGCCAAACAAGGTGCTCCTGATCCAGCCATGAACCCGCGCTTAAGGCTCGCTGTTCAAAATGCGAAAGCACAATCGATGCCGAA